>JAFQTW010000105.1 GCA_017408855.1 Oscillospiraceae bacterium
CAGATGATCCTGTGTTAAAATATCAAATAAGATAGAAATAATGCGCCTTTGTGCGCTTTGGAGGTAGTATAAATGGACGAGCAGAACAGATCCGCTGAGGTCAATCAGCAGCCGGAACAGGAGCTGTCTGAGATCCTGCGCATCCGCCGCGAAAAGCTGGCAGCTTTGCAGGAAGCAGGCCGTGACCCCTATCAGGAGACCATTTACGATGTAAATGCTTACGCGAAAGACATCAACGAGAAGTTTGAGGAATACGAGGGCAAGATCGTTAAGATCGCAGGCAGAATCATGTCCAAACGCGGCATGGGTAAAGCCGGCTTTATTGATATTCAGGATCACACCGGTCGTATGCAGTCCTATGTGCGCAAAGATCATCTGGGCGATGAGGAGTACGAGTGGTTCAAAAAATACGACATCGGTGATATCGTAGGCATCGAGGGCGAAGTATTCCGCACCCAGAAGGGTCAGATCTCGGTCAAAGCGGATATGGTAAAACTGCTGAGCAAGTCTCTGCTGCCCCTGCCCGAAAAATTCCACGGCCTTAAAGATACCGACACCCGTTACCGTCAGCGCTATGTGGATCTGATCGTGAATCCCGAAGTAAAAGAGACCTTTGTCAAACGCTCCCTGATCATGCGTGAGATCCGTGACTATCTGGACGGCAAAGGCTTTGTTGAGGTAGATACCCCCATCCTGACTCCCTTTGAGATCGGCGCATCCGCAAGACCTTTCACCACCCACCACAACACCCTGGATATGGACATGGTCCTGCGTATCGAGACCGAGCTGTATCTGAAACGTCTGATCGTTGGCGGCTTTGACCGTGTGTACGAGGTTGGCCGTCTGTTCAGAAACGAGGGCATGGATACCAAGCACAATCCTGAGTTCACCACCATCGAGCTGTATCAGGCTTACACCGATTTCCACGGCATGATGGATCTGGTCGAGGAGCTGTACAAACGTCTGGCTGAGAAGGTTTGCGGCAGCACCAAGATCACCTATCAGGGCAAAGAGATCGACCTGGGTCACTGGGAGAGACTGACCATGGCTGAGGCGGTCAAGAAATATTCCGGCGTGGACTACTACGACTGGAAAACCGATGAGGATGCCATCGCAGCGGCGAAAGATCATCACGTTGAGCTGCCCGAGGTTCCCTCCCGCGGCGCGATTCTGGCAGAGTTCTTCGATGCATTCGTAGAAGAGAACCTGATCCAGCCCACCTTTATCTATGAGTATCCCGTTGAGATCAGCCCGCTGGCCAAGAAGAAAGCGGACGAGCCCGAGATGACCGAGCGTTTTGAGTACTTCATCAACGCCATGGAGTTTGGCAACGCCTTCTCCGAGCTGAACGATCCCATCGATCAGAAAGCTCGTTTTGAGCGTCAGGTAGCCGAGCGTAAAGCGCTGGATCCTGACTGCAAAGCACAGGTGGACTACGACTACGTTACCGCGCTGGAATACGGTCTGGCTCCCACCGGCGGTCTTGGCTTTGGCATCGACCGTCTGGTCATGCTGCTGACCGACTCCGCTTCCATCCGCGACGTTCTGCTCTTCCCGACAATGAAACCTCTGGACTAAGAAAAACGATAAAAGCCCCGTTCTTTGACGGGGCTTTTTGTATGCGCGAAAATGTGGTATAATCCCAGTAGAAACGAGGTGTTTTCATGACGAAGCTTTACAACAAAAATCCGTTGACCTTTGCGATCCTTTGGATCGTTCTTTATGTGGTGGGACTTTCTGCTGCCGATAATCTGTCCCTATCGCTGGGCATGGAAAAATCGGTGAGCCTGCCCGTCTGTATGCTGATGTCGGCGGTGCTGTTTGTCTGGATCCGCAAAAACAGCCTGCAGAAAGCTTTCGGACTTTGCCGGTCAAAGATCCCGGCGAAGGACCTTTTGTGGTATCTGCCGCTGATCGTAATGACCTCAGTAAACCTTTGGCTGGGTGCGGTGCTGAACATGTCTGTGACAGAAACGGTGCTTTATATCCTCTCCATGCTGCTGGTGGGCTTTTTGGAAGAGATCATCTTCCGTGGACTTTTGTTCAAGGCCATGTGCCGGGACAACGTAAAAACCGCCATCATCGTTTCGTCGGTGACCTTTGGGATCGGACATATCGTCAACCTTTTTAACGGCAGCGGCGCGGATCTCCTTTCCAATCTGCTGCAGGTGGTCTACGCCATTGCCGCCGGATTTTTGTTTACGATCCTCTTTTATAAAACGGGATCGCTGCTGGCCTGCATTGCTGCCCACAGTGTGCTCAACGCGCTGAGCGTGTTCGCCAACGAAGGGGCACAGACGGTGGGATTTGAGTTGTTTTCCGCCGCCGCGCTGACGGTGATCTCGCTGGGCTATGCCTGGTTTATTCTGAAAAAGACCAAAGGAGAGTCTGTATGCTGACACAAAATACCGCCTTTACCACCAACGAGAAACGTTATATGGACAATCCCTTCGTGGGGATCGCCACTTTTCTGAAAGCGCCGTTTTTGGATGATATCGATGCGCTGGATGCGAACATTGCCGTTCTGGGTATGCCCTACGATATGGGGACCGCCGTCCGTTCCGGTGCGCGGTATGCCCCACGGGCGGTGCGGGAAGCTTCGACCTGGAACTGTTACGCCTACAACGGCTGGTACAGCCCGGTGGATGATACCGTTTACATGGACGAAAACTGGAAGGTGGTCGATCTGGGAGACGTGGACGTGATCCACACCGAGTACGATCAGTCTTTTTTGAATCTGGAAGCGGCAGTCCGCAAGGTGCTGGACCGTGGCGCCATTCCCTTTGTCATCGGCGGCGACCATGCCATCACCGCACCGATCTTAAAAGCCTTTGACCGGTACGAAGACCTTTGCATCATCCATCTGGATGCCCATCTGGACTACCGCAAGGAAACGGCAGGCGTTCTGTACGGACAGGGCAACCCCATGCGCCGTGCTTCGGAAATGAGCCATGTGGGTCAGATGGTGCAGATCGGTATGCGGGGCATCGGAAGTTCCCTTCCCGAGGACTGGGCGGATGCCAAAGAGCGGGGGAACATCATCCTCGACATGGGTAAGATCCGCAAAAACGGCATGGACTGGGTGCTGGCTCAGATCCCCAAAGCCAAAAACTACTATGTGACCCTGGACATCGATGTGCTGGATCAGTCCCTTGTGCCCGGATGCGGCAGTCCGCAGCCTTACGGGATGTACTACGAGGAGATCGTGGCGATCATGCGGAAGGTCTGCGAGCTGGGGGATGTGGTCGGTTTCGATGCGGTGGAGGTTTGTCCGCCCTACGATCTCAATCAGCAGACGGCGCTGTATCAGGCGAATCTGATGCTGGATATGATGTCTTTTATCTGGAAGAGCAAAAAAGACCGGGGTCTTTTGTAAGGAGGAAATGATGAAAAAGTACAATATCATCCGCGGCTGCTTTGTGGCTCTGGCGGTAGTCGGTATGCTGCTGATCGGCTGGGAGATCTATCTGGACGATCTTGCCCATGTGAATCTGCTGTACTGGTTTGGCGGCACCATGCTGCTGGGACTTATCGGAAACTCGGTGGCATCGGTCATGCAGATCATGGCTGTGAAAAAAGGGAAAAAATAAAAGAAAAAGGACCCTTTCGGGTCCTTTTTTTATGCTTTTTGGGAAGATCATTTTACAAAAACGAAGGATTTTCCGGTCTTTTCTTCGATGAAAGCCTTGAATTCTTCCAGACTTCCGCCCTTGAGACTCTTCTTGTCGTAGACCTGACCGTGGCTCTGGCTGAAGATGAATACGAAGTAGTCCTCGGTCTCGGCCAGCTGATAGACCTTGTCGTAGTTCCAGTTCGATTCGCCCAGATCCACCGAAGAATGATAGCCATCCTCGCTGAAGATGGTGGTGGCGCAGCTTACGCCGGGGGGAAGGCGCTTTCTTCCGGTATAGCCGTTCAGCTGATCCTCAAAAATCAAGGTCACGGTGATAGCGATCACAGCCAGCAGGGTGATCACCGTTTGCGAGGAGAGAGAAAAGCCTCCTTCGGCAAAGAACATCATTCCGATACAAAAGGCGACCATGAACCATCCGAAAATATGGGTGAAACGGCTGTGCTTTTTCCGGACAGTTTTGCGCAGGACCCGTGCCATAACGGTCATTGATTTTTGGTCATAGGTCGTTTCAAATAAAAAATCCATCGTGATGCCTCCTCGATTATCATTGGTCTTATTGTATCACAACGGTCGGATATTGACAATAGAACAGGGATTTGCTACTATTATGTTAGACGATATATCGAGACACGTAATATATTTTCTGGAAAGGCGGTGCATTATGTCAAACACAGGCCCCATGACAGAAGCGACATTTTATATCCTTTTGGCACTGACCAAGCCCGGTCACGGTTACGGCATGATGCAGCGGATCAAAGAGCTGTCCGGCGGGCGCATCCGGATGGGTCCCGGCACCATGTACGGCGTTTTGACCCGCATGAACCGGGAAGGGCTCATCAAACTGACCGATGATGACGGAAGAAGAAAGAGCTATACCATCACCGACGAGGGGCGAAAGCTGCTTTTGGCAGAGTACGAACGGCTCAAGCAGATGGTGGCAGACGGTAGAATTCTGGAGGAGGAAAAAGAATGAAAACGAAATACCTGTTTCATCCCAAAGAATATGCGCTGGGTCTCACCGAAAAATTTTATACCGAACAGGCTTTAAAAGGATGGGAGCTGGAAGTACGCGGCGCATATCTGAGCCGTTTTGCCAAAACCGAACCGAAGCAGATGCGCTATCGGGTGGAGGTGATCTCGCCCAAAGCCTTTGCCGAATGGGAGATCCCCGACGAGCAGGTGGCGGTCTATGAGGACTGCGGCTGGGAATACGTCACCGGAAAAGGGTACATCCATGTGTTCCGCGCGCCCGAAAATTCCGATGCGCAGGAGTTCTATCTCGATCCGGCACAGCAGGCGGATACTCTTAAAAAGCTGCGGAAGAATTACCGTTCCAGCTTTATCTTTGTCCCGCTTTATCTGATTTTGTATACGGGCTTTTTTGCGATGCTGACCCAAAACGCACCGGAACGGTGGCTGGCGCAGTTTTATGAGCATCTGATCACCCAGACCGGGATGATGGTCGCCTTGATGATCGCCATCACCTGGGGAATG
>JAFQTW010000106.1 GCA_017408855.1 Oscillospiraceae bacterium
ATCTTCCGCTCCAGCGCGGAAAGTTCTTCTTCTACGCGGTTTTGATCCAGCTGGGTCACTGTTTCTCTGTCGTCCAGATCACGCAGCTGTGCGGTCATTTTGTCCAGCTGTGCGATCCACAAGGACAATTCCAATCCTTTGCGCTTTTCCGCCAGCTCCAGAAACTTTTTCGCCTTTTCCGACTGCTGCTGCAAAGGACCGATGCGGTCTTCCAGCTCGGTCATGATGTCCCGCAGCCGCAGCAGATTGTCCTGGGTCTGCGCCAGTTTGCGTTCCGCTTCGTTTTTGCGGTAACGGTACTTGGAGATACCCGCAGCTTCCTCAAAGATCTCACGCCGCTGGGTGCTTTTTGCGCTGATGATCTCGGCGATCTTGCCCTGCCCGATCATAGAATAGCCGTCACGTCCCAGACCGGTATCCATAAACAGCTCATGGATGTCACGCAGGCGCACCGCGTTATCATTGATGCGATATTCGCTGTCGCCGCTGCGATAAAGCTTTCGGGTGATTGAGATCTCATCGGTATCGATAGGCAGATCCCGGTCCTCGTTGCCGATGGTCAGGGTCACCTGCGCAAATCCCATAGGACGGCGCAGCTGGGTCCCGCCAAAGATCACGTCTTCCATTTTATCGCCGCGCAGCGTTTTAGAGGACTGTTCGCCCAAAACCCAGCGGACCGCATCGGAAATATTGCTCTTTCCGCTTCCGTTGGGACCCACTACCGCGGTCAGGCCTTTGCCGAACTCCAGCTTGACCCGGTCGGGAAACGATTTAAATCCGTTGATCTCCAAATACTTTAAATACAAGGTTTCACTTCCTTTACGCGAAAGGGCGCCCCTTTCGGCAGTTCCGGGTCGGGGATGACCTTCGCCGGATATCCTGTCTGCGCCAAACGGCGCAGGTTTTCTTTCTTTTGTCCAATGGCCTTGGAAAGATCTTTTTCCGGCACAAAAAATGCTACTTCGGTGCCCTTCGGGAATCTTTCTTTCAGCTCTTTTTCTGCTTTTTTCAGCCAAAGGCGGCTGTAACACAGCTCCCCAAAGGCCGGATGGATCGGTCCCGCGATGCAGGAGGACTGTAAAGTGGTTTCACTGTGCAGTCCGATCCGGATCACTTCGATGTTTCTTTCTTCAAAAAAGGAAAGAAGCCACACGGTTTGTTCCACTGCCTCTTCCAACGACAACGGAACATACTGTCCCGCCCGATACCGCCGTGCCAGATCGGTGCCTTCCACCACCAAAGTCGGGTAGATGCGTACACAATCCGGCTGCAGCGCCGCAATCTTCTGCGCGGTTAAACGACTTTTTTCCGCCGTATCGCCGTCCAGACCCAGCATCATCTGCAGCCCGAGAGAAAAGCCCTCTGCCCGGATCAATGCCGATGCTTTTTCCACCTGATAAGCGGAATGTCCCCTTTTGTTTTGCATAAGCACCCCATCGTCCATACTCTGGGCGCCCAGCTCAACGGTGGTAACGCCATACGCTTTGAGGACGGACAAGACCTGCTGATCGACAGCGTCCGGCCGGGTAGACAAACGGATCCCATCAAAGGAACCGTTCTGCACAAAGGGATAAGCCGCCTGCAAAAGCTCTGTCATGACCGATCGGTCGATGGCGGTAAAGCTGCCGCCGAAAAAAGCGATCTCCGCCGGAAAGTCCCGTCCCGCAAGATGTTCTGCCGCCTTTTGGCAGGTTTCGGTCACTTCATCTGCCGAAGCAAGGCCGCTCTGTCCGCTGATGGACCTTTGATCGCAGAAGCTGCAGGCATGGGGACAGCCGAAATGGGGAACGAAAAAAGCGACATTGGCGTGTCTCATTGTCCCATCAGTTCCAGCGCCATCTGTGCCGCTGCCTGTTCAGCGCTTTTTTTGGATCGTCCTTCTCCCCGTCCGATGACGTTGGAATTCAGGTGTACCTCCACCACAAAACGTTTGTTGTGGTCGGGACCGGATTCTTCCACCAGCTCGTAGGTGACCCGCTCCTCGGGATTTTTCTGGATGATCTCCTGCAGGATAGTTTTATAATCTTTAAATGCTACCTTGGTGTGATTTCCGATGGTGGGGACCACATAGCGCAGAACGAATTCTCTTGCCGGTTCGATCCCGCCATCCAGATAGATGGCAGCGATCACCGCTTCAAATGCATCCGCCAAAATCGAAGGACGCTGCCGTCCGCCGGTGGCTTCCTCGCCGCGTCCCAGCATCAGAAAATCGCCAAGACCCAGCTCCTCGGCATACAGACACAGTGCTTTTTCGCAGACCAGCGCAGCACGCAGCTTGGTCAGATCGCCTTCGGGCATTTTTGCGTGGTTGCGGAACAGGTAGTCCGACACGATGATGGAAAGGACCGCATCGCCCAGAAATTCCTGCCGCTCGTTGCACACGTCTCCCTTCTTCCCTTCGTTGGCAAAGGAAGAATGGGTCAGCGCGATGGTCAGATATGTAACGTTATGAAAATGGTAGCCCAATTTCTCCTGAAACAGGGAAAGATCGGTGACAACATTCATCTTACTCGGCTCCCTGCTCCTTTTCGGCCTTTGCTTTCATCTCGGCAAGATAACCTTCGATAGCGGTGATCACACCGTTCTCGGTGAATTTGACCGCCTGTCCGATGGCGTTCTTAAATGCCTTGGCATCGGAATTGCCGTGGGCTTTTACCACAGGCTTGCTGATGCCCAGCAGCGCAGCACCGCCGTATTCTTTGTAGTCCATCTTCTTTTTAAAATCGGCAAGACCGCTCTTGAGCGTCAGTGCCGCCAGTTTGGTCACGATGCTTTTGGTCAGAATTCCTTTGATCTGACCTACCAGCGCTTTGGAAAGACCTTCGGTCAGCTTGAGCACAACGTTACCGGTAAATCCGTCGCAGACTGCCACATCGCAGCCGCCTACGGGGATCTCTCTGGCCTCGATATTGCCCACAAAGTTGAGCGGAGACTGTTTCAAAAGCTGGAACGCTTCCTGCTGAAGCGGAGCGCCTTTATGCTCTTCGGTGCCGTTGTTGATCAGCGCGACCCGGGGATTTTCGACCCCCATGATCTTATTCATATAAGCCGAGCCCATAACGCCGAACTGAACCAGCATCTCAGGACGGCACTCTGCGTTGGCACCGCAGTCGATAAGCATATATTTCCCTTCAACGGTGGGGATCACGGGAGCCAGCGCTGCACGCTTAATGCCTTTGATCCGCTTAACGATCAGGGTCGCACCGACCAGTACAGCACCGGTGCTGCCTGCGCTGACAAA
>JAFQTW010000107.1 GCA_017408855.1 Oscillospiraceae bacterium
AGGGTGGCTTTGCTGCTGTCGAGCTTGATGGACTCAACTTTAACATTCTGCTGCGCGCCGGACATATCGCCTACTGCCTGTGTGCCGGTAGCGCTGCTGCCCATTCCCACTGCATTGAGATAGGACTTGACCGCGCTTGCCATAGAGGCGGCGATGCTCTTCTGGTAGCTGGTGGTGATCAGCTTATAATACTCGTCCTGATTGGAAACAAAGCCGGTCTCCAGCAGGATCGCCGGGAATTCGCTGTCACGGGTCATATAGAACCGTCCGAACTTGGCGCCGCGGTTGTTGGTCTCAAGGGCACTTGCGGTGGCAGACGAAGCTTTCGCCGCCAGAGAAGAGGAAAACTCGTTAAAATAGTACGCCTCGGTTCCGGCAGCCGACGAGTTGGGCGCCGAGTTGGCGTGAACACTGATCAGCAGGTGCGGATCGGCGTTTTTGCCGTTGCCCAGACGGGTGGAAAGTTCCACAAAGCCGTTGGTGACATTGTTCATGTAAACATAAGCGCCCATGGCTTCCAGCTCTGCTTTGAGATATTTGGAGATCGCCAGGTTCACTTCGTATTCATTGTAGTCCTCTCTAAAGCCCAGGGCGCCCGGATCGGTGCTGCAATGACCCGGATCGATCACGATTCTCGCACCGCCCATGGAAGAAGGCGGGTTGTTGCACTGGAACACCAGATAGCCGGTCGAAGACTCGTAGTAGGCCTTGTAGCCCAAAAATCCGTTTTTCAGCTTCAGCTTCAGGGTGGTCCCGCTCCAGGCAGCGGAAGAGAACAGCGGATTTTTGGAAAGGCTCAGATCATCCGGTACTTCGTCGGTGTAGTGGAATTTGATAGAGATGGTACCGGAAGAATAGTTGAAGGTATATGCCGCTTTCTGGCTCATCTTCAGCTTCACATAGGTGTGGCTGCTGTCGCTGACCACCTGCAGACCGGTGATCTTGTTCTGTTCCAGCTCACCGCCAACGGTGGTGATGTCCTTCGCGTAGACGCGCCGTCCCGAAGCCAGATTGTAATAGGTGTAGGTGGAAGAGCCCTGCTTGTAGACCAGCTCATCGCCCACAACAAAGTCCAGACTGCCTTTGCAGATGGGATAATAGGTCGGCATGGACAGATCGTCCAGCGTATCATCCGGGAAGGTCTCTGCCTGCGAAGCGGTGACCTGCACCAGAACGCCGTCGGAGATGGTCGCTTTTTTGTTGACCGTCACATGCGCGCCCTGTGCCGATTCGGAAACGCCGCTCCAGGAAGCGGTGATGGTCACATTTCCGAGAGATTTCGCCTGCGCCGAAGCGGCGGGCATGGTGAATTTTCCGGAGAATTTTACAAAGTTGGTCTCTTTATCGGTGTTATCGTCATCCGCCGTATCCTGTTTTAAGGTCACGGTCTGACCGCCCAGGGTAGCGGTGACGGCCGCATCCTTGTAAGCCATGGCGGTGACAGTCACTTCGGTACCGCCGTTTACGGTCAGATTACCCTGCGGAGACACCGTTTCCAGAACCTTGACCTGTCTGGTGATGTTGTAGGTCACCGTCTGATCTTTATGCTTGAAGGTGTAAGTATTGAGACCCGGTTTCAGCTCCAGTTCCATAGAGAAGTAGCCGTTTTCATCGCGGGTCAGTTTTTCACTGTTGAAAAGCGCATCGAAATAGGGGTCGGAAGAACCGGAGAACACCACGATGGGCTCATAGGTGGTAAAGGTGGTCTTTCCGGGTTTGTTGACCTCCAGCTTGGTGGCGAAATATTCCACATCCAGCTCTTCGTTAAAGAGCTTTTTCAGAGCGGTGGTACTGCCCTGCGGGTCCGCCTTGAGACGGCCGAGGGAGTCGAACATACTGCCTTCGTAGCCATCGACCTTTCTCGCTTCCATCACCTGCTCGGTCAGCTCAGAAGGGCTTGTCCAGCCGGTCTCGGTGGAAACGGATTTGCTGGAAGCCTGCATCACATACAGGGGGATCTCTTTTGCTTTGGTGATCTTCGCCCACCATTTTACGACCGTGTCAAAGGGAACATCGGTGTTTTTGCGGGAAGAAAAGGCTTTTACCGCAACAAAATCGTAGTAGCCGTTTTCGATATACGCCTTGGTATCGGCGTAGCCGTCGGTCAGCGCCTCAAAGTCGGCGGAGGTCTCGGAGCCGGCTTCGTTGGTCTCGCTGTTCGCCCAGACGGAATCGCTCAAAAGTCCCACCTGCACCGACCGGTCGCCGTCGTGCATTCCTAGCACCGCGGCAGCCATGGCAGACTCGGTGGAATCGTACATATAGTTTTCAAAGCCCATACCGCCGCCGGCGGAAAGGTAGGAGGTATACAGATTTCCGGTGGCAGATGCGGTCAGATAATAGTTGTCCAGCAAAACGCCGTCCAGATCATAGGTCGAGGCAAAGGCTTTTGCGTTGTCGTAGACCTCGGTCAGCACCGCGGCATCCACCTTGTCGCTCACGGCGTTGCCGTTTCCCTGCCGGATCTTGAGCACATCAAAGGTGGAATAAACGAACATATCGTTTTCCCGCGCTTTTTGGATGATATATTCCATCACATCAAAATCGGTGGTCAGACTGGCCGCGGAACCGGTTTTATAGATAACAAAATCGCCCCATACCGAATCGATGATAATGGTGTTCAGCATCATCTTTTTGGCAGAAGAAATGGCCTCGTCGATCTCTTTCTTGATGGTGGTGCTGCTGTCGGACAGACTCGAAAGGAAGTCGTTTCCCGGCACCAGCCAAACACCGCGCATTTCATCGGGTGTGTTGAAAACGATCACTTCCGGCTCCGGCTGTGTTTCCGGCTGCACCACAGGCAGCTGCTCGGGAACCTGTTCCGGCTCCGGCTGCGAAGGCACTTCTTCCATTTCGGAAGAAGAAGGTGCCTGCAATGTTTCATCCGGCTGCGGATCTTTTACCAGATCCATCACCACCGCGGCTGCAGTGGTTGCCAGTGTGATCACCGCCATCATGATCCCGAGGACGAGACCCAGGGCTTTTCGGTTGTTCATCAGATATGACATATGTACCTCCCCGACGGCAAAGCCGTCTCTCCTTTCCCCTGTTACAACAGGTCGGCCAAGGCGTTTCTTTCTTTTTCCACCCGGTTTTTTACCGACGAGTCAGGCGCGAACAGGGACGCGTATCGGAACAGGGCAAATCCGCCGTAATTGGAGTATTCCCGTGCGGAAAGCACCTGCCGGGCCAGGATCTGCTGATCGTTGACCCATTCGTTTTTACCGGTTCCGGCCCAGGAGTCCACCAGCCCGATTTTATAGGGCGCCAGACCCACATACAGGTCGATACCGGAAACTTTGATTTTATGATCCCACAGCGCTACCGTTTCCTCATAAGGACAGGTGGCGTTGTCAAAGCCGTAATAGATCTGCGGACAGATATAGTCCACATAGCCGGGAACAGACAGCCAGGTATCCACGTCGATATACTGCTGTTCGTAGTTGATGTCGTTGTTGGCCTGCGGGCTGACGCCAAAGCGCACCGACGGGTCGATGGCTTTCACAGCCGAATAGGTATCCCGCACCAGAATATTGACGTTTTCCCGCCGCCAGCTGCCCAGAGAAAGGGTGCCGCCGCCGGCTTTGTAGTCGGCATAGGCCTGCGAATCAAAGGATTCGTCCGGATCGGGATAGAAATAATCGTCGAAATGGATGCCGTCCACCTCGTAATTTTCCACGATCTCTTTGACCCCGTTGATGATGAGCTTTCGTACTTCGGCCCGCCCGGGATTATAGTAGATGCCCCCATCACGGATCACATAGTCGTTGCCGCTTTCTTCCCACAGCGATGCGGGATTGTCCGCACTGAGACCATATTTGCTGCCGGAGGTACGGATGCGATAAGGATTGATCCACGCCTCGATCTTCATGCCAAGGCTGTGGGCTTCTTCGATCATCACCTGAAGCGGGTCAAACCCGGGATCCACACCCTCGGTGCCGGTACAGATATAAGACCACGGAAAATACTGCGACGGATATAAAGCATCCGCAAAGGGGCGCACCTGAACGATCGCGGTGTTGCAGCCCATCCCGGCGGATCTGGAAAAAGCAGCGCGGATGCTGCTGCGAAAAGCAGACTGGCTTTGTCCCTGCAGCATCCCCGAAAGATCCAGATAGGAATACCAGACTGCCCGGTATTCCTGTCCGGCAAAGGAGCCTTCGCCCGATGGCGGTGTCGCCTGCGAGGAACTGCTCTGCGCGGAAGAAGCGCTCATCGAAGAAACCTGTGCTGAAGAAGCGCTGCTCTTTTCCGACGAAGCTGCCGAGGAAACGGAAGAAACCGTCTGCGAAGAAGCGGATGACTGCGAAGCGGCAGAACTTTCTTTCAAAGAAGCCTGCGGCGGTTCGCTTTCCTGCGAAAGTTCCGGCAAAGAAGCCTGCGCCGGCGGAGTCTCCCCGCTGCCCTGCGGCAGACTTTCCGTCTCGGGACGGGAAAGGACCGATCCTTCGGTAATGATCATGTCCGGTTCCGGCGCCGAAGAAGCCGTCCGACCGGCGCATCCGGTCAGGCTGACAGTCAGCAAAAGCGCCGCCAAAAGCGCACAGGAAAAACGTTTCATCCAAATCCTCCAAACAGGGATACAGACAGATATACCCACTCTTTATTTTATACTCTATGCAAAATAATAGCAATAGATAACGGCTATTTTTCGATAAAATTATTGCATATTCGACCCAAAATGTATAGCGGAAATGGTTGGAAAACCACAATCGGTGGCGGTTTGCCCCGTTTTTCTGTCCAGATAACGAAAAAAGCGGCATGCAATCCATTGGGATAACATGCCGCTTTCTGATTTTGTTACAGATTACTCGCAGTAATTGGTCAAAACGGTGCCTACCACGATCGGTCCGATCTTCAGGCTGTCCAGCTCAACGAATTCCTGACGGGTGTGACCCTTGTGACCGACATATCCGCCAAAGCAAACAGCGGGAACGCCCACCGACAGGGGGATGTTGCAGTCGGTGGAAGCGGAACCGGTGCGGATGGTTTCCAGACCGGTGTAATACTTCATCACTTCAGCGGTACGGTCAATCAGATCCTGCTGTTTGGCGGGATCCACATTTCCGGTGCAGGGACGCAGACCCAGCAGCTCAACGTTCACAGTGATGCCCATATTGCGGTAGCCTTCCACCACGCTCTGGAAGAACTTGTCCATGATCTCCAGATCTTCTTTGCAGTCGGAACGGAACTCATACAGCATCGAAGCGTTCTGGGCAATGGAGTTGACCGAGTTGCCGCCTTCGATGGTGCCTACGTTGTAGGTGGTTCTGCCGCCGGTAGGAACTTTCATGGCATACAGGGTGGTGATCATGCTGGCCAGCAGATGGATGGCATTGCGGTTGCCAAAATTGCCGTAGCTGTGTCCGCCTTCGGTCAGCACCTCGACTTTATAACGCATGGAGCCGACAGCACCGGTGGTCATGCCGCGGTAAGAGCCGTCCAGCGCGATGACCTCACGGATGCGGCCTTCGTAATCTTCCATGATCTGACGGCAGCCCTTCAGGTTGCCCAGACCCTCTTCGCCGGAGTCTGCCACAAACAGCATGCCGCCTTTGGGCTTCAGATCGTTTTCCAGCATGAATTTGATCACCATCAGCATGATGGCTACGTTTGCGGTGTCGTCACCGATGCCGGGCGAAAAGACCTTTCCGTCCTCGATGCGCAAAGGCATGGGCTCCAGGTCGGGGAAAACGGTGTCGGAATGGGCCATAACGGCGACCATTTCGTCAGAACCTTCGCAGTTGATGGGGCAGATAACGTTCAGCGCTTTGTCGATGGTGACATTTTTCGCGCCGATGTTGTCCAGCCACTCTTTGATGTAAGCGGCGCGCTTTTCTTCTTTGTGAGAAGGGGCGGGGATCAGGCAGATGGTACACATCAAGTCTACCAGTTCCTGATAGTGTTCGGCAAAATAAGCTTTCAGCTGTTCTTCGTAACGGTACATGGCTGTCTCCTCCTATTCTTCATCGATGGGGACCAGAATAGGCTTTCTGTCCTCGTACAGAGCGATATGACGGAAGCCAGCTTCCAGCGCCATCTGACGGGCTGTTTCAAAATCGGCGGCAACGTCCTTGGCAAAATGGGCGTCGGAGCCGACGGTCAGATATCTGCCGCCCACCTCTTTGAACATCTTGAGGATAGCAACGGAAGGCAGCGCCTCTTTGGGCGACTGTCGGATGCCGGAGGTGTTGATTTCCAGGGCCAGTCCTCTTTCGGCAAGACGTTTCAAAATGGCACGCAGACGGTCCGGATAATCCATCAGATCCACCTTCAGACCGTGGTTGGCAGCATACCGCTTGACCAGATCGATGTGTCCGAGCGAGTCAAAATCGCAGGTGTCCACCAGCTCCCACAGATAGTCCAGATACTGGTCGGTGATGCGCAATTTTTCCTCTTCGTCGGCAAAGGCCATCTTGCCCATGTCAACGTTGTCCATTTTATGTACCGAGCCGATAACAAAGTCAAAATGGAAGCGGTCGAGAATGGTTTTTTCCCATTCCCGGTCCCGATGGCCCTGACCCATCTCGACACCGGCTTTAAGCGACAGCTTGCCGGCGTATTTTTCCCGGCAGCGAGCCAGATCGTCAAAATATTCCTGCATATAAGGAATGGAGTAGCGTTTAAAGTTGTCGCTGAAAAACTCCATGTGTTCGGTAAAGACCAGCTCGGTCAGCCCCAGCGCGATGGCAGCTTCGCAGCTTTCTTCCATCGGGGTATTGCAGTCCGGCGAAACGGCACTGTGCAGATGATAATCGGCGGTGATCCTGTTCATAAAGATCGGCTCCTTTCTGATGAGACCTTTTTTCCACCCTTTATTGTAGTCCTCTTGTGGAAAAAAGTCTATAAAATCCGCAAAAAATCCCTGTTTTTCTCAAATTTATCGGATCAGATCAAAAACAAGCGGCAGCTTTTCCGGCGCTTTTTCGCCGATGATGCAGCTTTCCAAAAGGGTTTTCTCCGCCGCTTTCACCCGATCCGGACGGTTGGTGTAAAGCTTGGCGAGGGTCTCCCCTTCCCGCACCGGCTGACCGGTTTTCTTCAGCAGGACGATGCCTGCTGCCGGGTCGATCAGGTCCTCTTTGGTCTCTCTGCCCGCACCCAGGAGCATGGATGCCCGTCCGATGCCCTCGGCATCCATCTTCTGCACCCAGCCGCCGGCAGGGGCTTTGACCGCAAAAACCTTCGCCTTTTCGTATAGGCATTCCGGATGCTCCAGCACGCTGTCGTCGCCGCCCTGGGCTTTGACCATCTCTTTGAGCTTTTGAAAGGCGCTGCCGTCGGCGATGGCTTTTTCCGCAAGGATGCGGCATTCTTCTTCGGTACCCTTTCCCGCCAGAGTCAGCATCTGGCTGACCAGCGTAAGGCAGACCTCCTTCAGATCCTCAGGTCCCTGTCCGCGAAGCACTGCCACCGCTTCGGCAACTTCCAGACCGTTGCCGACGAAATTGCCCAGCGGGATATCCATATTGGTGATCACCGCAGCCATCTTTCTGCCGCAGGCCCAACCGATCTCTACCATCTCACGGGCAAGGGTCGCCGCGTCCTCCGGGGTTTTCATAAAAGCGCCGCTGCCGCATTTTACATCCAGCACGATGCCGTCCGCTCCGGCAGCGATCTTTTTGCTCATGATGGAGGCGGCGATCAACGGGATGGAATCCACCGTTCCGGTCACATCCCGCAGCGCATACAGCTTTTTGTCTGCCGGCGCCAGATTGCCCGACTGTCCCACCACACAGATGCCGTGGCGGCGGACATTTTCCAGAAAGGTCTCCCGATCCAGCGAGGTCTGATAGCCGGGGATCGCCTCCAGCTTATCCACCGTTCCGCCGGTATGACCCAGACCCCGTCCGCTCATTTTGGCTACGGGTGCGCCACAGGCCGCCGCGATGGGTGCCAATATCAGCGTGGTCTTGTCCCCTACACCACCGGTGCTGTGCTTATCGACCTTGATGCCGTCAATAGAGGAAAGATCCACCTGATCCCCGCTTTTTGCCATGGCATCGGTCATCCAGGCGGTCTCCTGATGGGTCATTCCCCGAAAGATCACTGCCATCAGAAAAGCGGAAAGCTGATAGTCCGGCAAACTTCCGTCGGTCACACCGGCGATCAGCCAGCGCAGCTCCTCTTCGGACAGGGCTTTGCCTGCTTTTTTCTTTTCGATAAGGTCGATCATTCTCATATTATTTCTCCTTTCCCAGCTGCGAGGGACCAAAACCCATGGGAAGCAGCTGTCCGAGAGTGGTTTGCAGATGATCCTCTTTGCTTTTCGCCAGGATCACGATCAGGTCATCGCCGCAGAATTCATACAGCATCTGACGGCAAACGCCGCAGGGGGCGGTATAGTCCCCGTCTGCCCCGCCGGAAGAAACGACGGCGATGGCAGTAAAATGCCGTTCCCCTTCGCTGACCGCTTTATAAAGCGCCGTCCGTTCCGCGCAGCTGGTAGGAGTATAGGAACAGGACTCGATGTTGCATCCGGTATAGATCTTTCCGCTGTCCGCCAAGATCGCCGCGCCTACCTGAAAACCGGAATAGGGCGAATAGGCGTTTTTCATGCCTTCATATGCTTTTTCGATCAAAAGGTTTCGGTCCATCTTCATTCCTCCTTTTTGATCAGATGGGCAAAGCTCTCACCGAAAATTTTGCTGTCATCCAGACCGAACAGCGACAGTACGGTGCTGCCAAGATCGGCAAAGCTGTTTCTCGTTCCAAGATCGGTCGGGCAGATCCCCTTTCCGTACAGCAAAAGCGGCACCCGCTCACGGGAATGGTCGGTGCTTTCGGTGGAAGGGTCGCATCCGTGGTCGGCAGTGAGGATCAGAAGATCCTCCTCCCCCAGCTTCGGCAGAAAATCGCCCAGCCAGTGATCGAAGGCCATCAGCGCATCGGCATAGCCTTTTACGTCGTTTCGGTGTCCGTAAGAGGAATCAAAATCCACCAGATTGACAAAGCAAAGCCCGTGAAAATCCTTTTCCAGCAGCTGTACGGTCTTTTCCATGCCGTCGTTGTTGCCGCGGGTAGGGATGGACTCGGTCAGCCCCTGTCCGGCAAAGATGTCGCCGATCTTACCGACACCGATCACGTCGAGGCCGGCTTCTTTCAGAAGATCCAGCGCTGTTTTGCCGGGAGGCAGAAGAGAAAAATCGTGCCGGTTGGCAGTTCTTGTAAAGTTGGGCCACTCACCCACAAAAGGTCGGGCGATGACCCGCCCCACACCGTGTTTTCCGGTCAGGATGGCTCTTGCGTCACGGCAGTACCGGTATAGGGTCTCGGGCGGGACCAGCTCCTCATGGGCAGCGATCTGAAAGACGCTGTCCGCCGAGGTGTACACGATCAGATCACCCGTCTTTTGATGCTCTCTTCCGTAATCGTAGATGACCTGGGTGCCCGAATAGGGACGGTTGCACAAAACGCCCCGTCCGGTGGCAGCGGAAAAGGCAGTCAGCACCTCTTCGGGAAAGCCCTCGGGGTAAACCGGCAGCGGCTCATCCGAGTAAATGCCCATCAGTTCCCAGTGTCCGATGGTGGTGTCCTTACCGCGGCTTTGCTCGGTCAAACGACCATAGGCGCCGAGGGGAACACCGGTTTTCTCCCCCGGTGTTTCTTCGATATGATAAAGACCCAGCTTTTCCATGTTGGGAACGGAAAAACCTTCGCTCTGATAAACGGCACGCAGCGTATCGCTTCCCGCATCGCCGAAACGATCGGCATCCGGTGCGTGACCGATACCAAAGCTGTCCAAAACGATCAAAAATACGCGTTTCATCGGGATCCCTCCTGTGTTTTTCTTCCTCTATTTTACTATATTCCCGCAAAAAAAGCACCCATTCCCCAAAGAAATGGATGCTTTTTCTTATTTATATTCCTCGACCGACATGGAGGTGATGACCACATTTTCTTTGGGAACACCGTTGGGGTCGGCAGGGGTCTCGGCGATTTTATTGAGGATGTAAAATCCTTCGTACACCTGCGCGAAAACCACCTGCTTGGTATCCAGCCAGGGAGCGCCGCCCTCTTCCCGGTAACGGTCGATCACTTCCTGCGGAAATCCGATCTGCTGCATCTGGGTCAGCATCTCTTCGCTGACCGAAGAGGACTGCACGATGGAGAAACGGCTGCCGTTGTTGTTTTCCTGCCCGTCATTGATGTAGGAAAGGGCACCGTAAAAATGCCACAGCTCGGTGGAATATTCATCTTCAAAAGGAACGGTACGCCCGTCCTCGTCTTTGTAGATGCTCTCTCCCCCGGTCCCGTCGCCGTTGGGATCACCGGTGGACAGGGTTTTGCCTTTTAAGATCTCGTAAAACCGCAGACCGTTGTAGTAGCCCTCTTTGGCACGGGTGACAAAATTCTCTACCGCTTTGGGCGCGATCTCGGGGAACAGCATGACTTTGATCGTTCCTTCGCTGGTGTTGATCACCACGATCTCATCGCCTTTTTCAGGCTTTTGAAACTGCAGCTGTGCCGATGCTTTTATCGCATCCCCTTCGCTCATTTCGGACGAAGCTTTTCCTTTTCCGCAGCCGGGAAAGGACAGCAGCATCAAGAGCGCGAGACAAAAGCCAACGATCCGATTTCTTTTTTTCACACAGATCACCCCTCTTTGCCAAAACCGTTCTCTCTTTATGGTTTCATTATATGTTATTTTCCCCACGGGAACAACATCCCGCGTTAATTCGTAACTTTTGCGTTACCGATTGGAACCGAAACGGATCACGTCATCGCTCAGTTCACCGATAAAATCAAAGCACTGACCGGTGCCCATGGCAACACACTCGTCGGGACAGTCGGCAAGGCGGGCTTTGATATGAAGCCGCTCTTCGATCAGCTCATCCAGCCCCTTCAGCTGCGAACCGCCGCCGGTCATGATCACGCCGGCAGTATGGATATCACCCACCAGCTCAGGGGGAGTCTTTTCCAGAACGCTCTGCATCGAGCTGACGATCTGCTCTGCGATCTCCAGCAGGCAGGGGCGCAGCTCTTTTGCGGTGATGCGGCGTTTTTCCGGCAAGCCTTTTGCCAGATTGCGTCCTTTTACATCAAAGGCTTCGTCGCCGATATTGGAAGAAACGGTACCGATCTCCCGTTTCACTGTCTCTGCCATTTTTTCGCCGACCAAAAGTCCGTAGGTATCCCGCAGATAGCGCACGATGGCCTGATCGAACTTATCGCCGCCCAGCTTGATGGAAGCTTTCTGCACCACGCCGTTCAGGGACAGCACCGCGATATCCGCCGTACCGCCGCCGATATCCAAAATCATGGAGCCGGAAGGTCTGGCAATATCCACACCGGCGCCGATGGCAGCTGCCACCGGTTCCTCGATGAGATAGACCTTTCTCGCACCGGCGCGGATGGCAGCATCCACGACCGCGCGGGATTCCACATCGGTAATGGCAGAGGGCACACACAATGCGACTCTCGGCTTCAGCAGAGGATTGTGATAGACTTTTTTGAGAAAGTGCTGCAGCATCTTTTCACACAGGTCATTATCGGAAATCACGCCCTGATCCAGCGGTTTTACGGCACGGATGCGGTCAGGCGTTCTGCCGATCATGGTATAGGCCTCCTGTCCCACGCACAGGACCTGTCCCGAGCGGGTGTCGTAGGCAACGACCGAGGGTTCTTTTAAAACAATGCCCTCTCCTTTTACATAAACGATAACGGTCGCCGTTCCAAGGTCGATGCCGATATCGGTGATCATCTCACTCATGATGCTTACCCCCTGTTCTGGAATTGGCCGCTGTGGTCAAAAGCGTTGCGCAGATGATCCGATCCGCTCCTGCGGCTATAAGAGCGGCGGTACATTCGTTTAAGGTGGAAAAGGTAGTCGCAACGTCATCCACCAATAAAACATTCTTTCCCCGCAAAATATTACTGTCTGCGGAAAAAGCACCTTTTACATTTGTTCTTCGTCCCGACAGGGACTGCTTGTGCTGCGGTTCGGTCTTTCGGACCTTGACAAGGGCGCCCTCCAGCACCGGGACCGACAGCTCCTTCGACAAAGCCTTTGCCAGATATTCGGTCTGGGCAAAACGATCCTTGTCCGATTTGTGATTCGGCACAAAAAGGATGCCGTCAAGAGGAATGTCCGCTGTCTCTTCTTTGACCCGGCGCAAAAACCGCCGTCCCAAAATCTCATCGAAAACCGCCCGGTCTCCCCGAAACTTAAAGCGGTGGAGCAAGGCTCTGCCTGTATCGCTATAATACCATGCCGAGACCGCCCGTTCAAATAAAAGATCCGCTCCAAAATCGCAGGAACAGTATTCTCTGTCTCTGCCGCAGAACAGGCAGGTGTTTTCCCCTACGGGATGCAGCTTTTCCCGGCAGGTCCCGCAAAGGTTCTTTGCAGACGGCAGCAGCTCTCCGCAGCCTTTGCAGCGGGGCGGAAACAGAAGATCCAAAATGCTTTGCCAAACATTTCTCACCGGTTATCCCTCCATCTGCTCGGTCAGAAAGCCTGCCAGATTTGTGTACCGCAAGGTCTTGCGGTTGTTTTCCACCATCGCCGGGATCGCCTTGGGGCTGCCCATGATCAGCAAGAGCTGTTTGGCACGGGTCACGGCGGTGTAAAGCAGATTGCGGTAGTAAAGCTTGGGATTGGGATGGTCCAGCGCCAGGATCACGCAGGGAAACTCGCTGCCCTGGCTTTTATGAACGGTGACCGCATAGGCCAGCTCGATCTCAGAAAGCATATCGGTGGAATAGTCCGCCACCCGATCGTCGTACCGGATCTTGACCCGGCCCATAGATTTATCGATCAGAATGATCTCGCCGATATCGCCGTTAAAAACGCCGACACCGTTTTCCTCATCGTCTTTTTTCCATATGATATCATAATTGTTTTTGATCTGCATCACCTTGTCCCCCAAGCGGAACAGGTTGGCAAAGATCTTTACCTCCGGCTTGTCGGCAGAGGGCGGATTGAGCCGCTCCTGCAGACGGCGGTTCAGTTCCATGGTCCCCAACTGACCCATGCGGCTGGGACAAAGGACCTGAATATCCGCGGTGGAAGAAAAACCGTACTGTTTGGGCAGCCTTCGCTGGACCATGTCCAGTAAAGTCTCGGTCACCGCCGGATAGCTGCCGCCGGTCAGATAGAAAAAGTCTTTTTCCCGGTTCTGCAGCTGGGGCATCTCGCCCTGCACGATGGCGTGGGCGTTGGTGACGATGAGACTTTCCGCCGCCTGACGGAAGATCTCCCGCAGATGGACGGTGGGGATCACATCGGCATCGATCAAATCTTTTAACACGTTGCCCGCTCCCACCGAGGGCAGCTGATCGGTATCGCCGACCATCACAAGGCGGCAGCCCAGCTTCATGGCACGCAAAAGGCTCTGGAACAGCACCGTATCCACCATGGACATCTCGTCCACCACGATCACGTCTGCCCGCAGGGGATTACGCTCATCCCGTTTGAAAACCAGCCCCACCCCATCGCGGTAGTCCACCTCCAGCAGTCGGTGGATGGTCTTGGCAGTCCTGCCGGTAAGGTCGCTCATCCGTTTGGCCGCCCGTCCTGTGGGCGCCGCCAGAAGGACCTTGTCCCCCCGCTGCTCGAACAGCTCGATGATGGCATTGATGATGGTGGTCTTACCGGTACCGGGTCCGCCGGTGAGGATGAATACGCCGTTATTGAGCGCCATGGTGATGGCTTTTCGCTGCCGGGTCTCGTAAACGATGCCCAGCTGATGCTGCAGCGCATCGATCTGCGGATCGTAGTTATAGCCCAAATCGGGGTAGGAAGAAAGGATCAGCGCCATCCTTCCCGCGATATATGTCTCTGCGCCGTACAGCTCGGGCAGGAACACAAAGTCCCTTCCGCCGCAGCTGCAGACGATCAGATCGTTTTCCTTTGCAAGATCCTCGAGACCCAGCTCCAATGCCGCGCGGTCCACCTCCAAAAGGGTCCCCGCCACCTTGACAAGGGTCTCTGCAGGCAGACAGGTATGCCCGTTGCCCTGATTGTGGGACAGAACGAACTGCAGTCCCGCCGCGATCCTGCGGGGATCGTCAAAGGAGATCTCCATCGACTGGGCGATCTCGTCCGCTTCGGCAAAGTCGAGACCGATGTCGCCCCGGCACAGAACATAGGGATTTTCCCGGATCACTTCCAGTGAAAGCTCGCCCCATTTCTTCCACACCCGCACGCAGACCGACGGATGGACCTGAAATTTTGACAAAAACAGCATCAGCGAACGAACGCCGAAGATGCGTTTGAATTCCTGCGAAAGATCTTCGGCCTTACGGGCAGAAACTCCTTTGACCTCGCTGAGGCGGTGGGGCTCTTTTTCCATGATATCCAGAGTATGTTCGCCGAACCGGTCTACAATACGGCGCGCCAAAGCAGGCCCGATCCCTTTGATCGCGCCCGCGGCAAGATATTTGTAGATGGCGCCTGCGGTGGCAGGCATCTGCCGTTCATAGACCGAGACCCGAAACTGGCTGCCAAAGGTGGGATGCGCCACATAGGTGCCGGTAAGCACCAGCTCTTCCCCTTCGGCAACGCCGGGCATTTCACCGACCACCGTGATCAGCTCATCGCCGCTGGCAAGATCCAGCACCGTAAAGCCGCTCTCTTCCTTTTGGTAGACGATGTGTTCCACCGTTCCGGTCAGACGGATATACTCCTGATTTTCCATAATTCCTCTGATAAACAGCGGTATCCCGCCGGTTTTTTCGCTTTCAGTATACTACACTTTTTCTCCCCTTGCAAACCGCTTTTCCTCCTGCAAAAGTCGCTGCAGAAGATCGAGCGTTCCCATCTGCCCGCCGTACCGGTCAAGATACCGCCGGCAGATCAAAGCGGTTTCCGGGTCTGCGCCCACATCCAGTAAAAACAGTTCGCCCTGCAGTCCCGACCGAACAAGGCTCCGTCTTGCCTGCCGAAGCCGCCCCTCGACAAAAAGCGCTTCTTTGCCGACCGGCAAAACCAGCAGGGCCCGCTTTTGGGGCGGATCCTGCCTTTTCCACACAAGAAAGAAAAACACCGCCAGGATCAGCAATGTCAGGACCAGATATCCCATTTTTCCACCCCATTTCCTATCTCATCGTATGCGTAGGGGGAAAAAAAGTGAGGATGCCGTCAGCATCCTCATCTTGCGTTATTTGGTTTCCTGCGGGTCCTGTCCGATGATCTCGGGACCTTCATATTCCAGCTCTTCCTCATCGGCAGAGGGCTCTTCCAGCGGCCATACGACCTGCGGTGCCCCATTGGGGTCCGCATCCATGCCGCCGGAAATGTAGCGGGTCCGGATGTATCGGCGCTCGCGGGTCAGATAGTAGATGATCACCAGATCCACCAGAAGGGTGAACAGGTTGCCGGTGACCCAGTTGTCGGTAGGCAGGATCTCGGCCGGCAAAAGATACAGCACCGTGATGTTGAAAACGGTCAGCAGTATCTCGATCACAAAATATTTGGAAAGCTGCCGCAGCCGTCCTTTGCCCAGAAAGGAGACCACCGCCACATAAACGGATCCCACGATGACCGCAGCGCAGACAGCCAGCACCCCAACAGGCAGATGCGACGAATCGCTTCGCAGGCTGAGGGTCAGACAAACGCCTTTGACCGCTGCGTAGATCAGCAGGTAGATCCCTATGATCTTTTTCATATAAAACTCCTTGTAACGCCCAACGGCTGTGATAACACCATTATTATAGCACAGCTGTCAAGAAACGGGGGCTACTTCTCTTTTATGCTCTCGAGAAAAGCCAGATCCTTTTGGGTCAGCTCGGCTTTTTCCAGCATATCGGGACGTTTGTTTCGGGTCCGCAAAAGAGACTGCTGCCGCCGCCAGACCTCGATATTGGCATGGTGTCCGCTTAGCAGCACCTCCGGCACCTCTTTGTCATGCCAGACGGCAGGGCGGGAATAGTGAGGATACTCCAAAAGTCCGTTGTAGTGGCTTTCTTCGGTAAAGGCCGATTCGTCCGGCAAAACGCCCTCGCACATTCTACCGATGGTATCCACCAGCACCAGCGCCGGAAGCTCACCGCCGGTCAGCACATAGTCGCCGATGGAGACCTCTTCGTCCACGATCTCTTCCAGCACCCGCTCGTCCACACCCTCGTAATGGCCGCAGAGCAAAAACAGATGCTCTTTCTGAGAATATTCCACCGCCATCTTCTGGGTCAGCACCCGTCCCTGGGGGGAAAGATAGATCACATGGGGCTTTTCGGGCAGCTGCGCGCAGACCGCCTCGTAGCAGCGAAAGATGGGATCGGCCTGCATGACCATACCCATTCCGCCGCCGTAGGGCGTGTCGTCCACCCGGTTGTGTTTATTGAGGGTATAATCGCGGATATTGTGGCAGACCACTTCGATATGTCCAGCGGCACGGGCCCTGCCGATGATGCTTTCGGAAAGCACCGCTTCGCACATATCGGGAAACAGGGTGGCAATATCAATCCTCATCGTCGAACAGTCCTTTCAGGGGGCGGATCTTCATCACGCCGCCGTCCACGTCGGTCTCGATGACCACCTGTTTGATGGCGGGGATGTATTTTTCCTTTTCACCGGGTTTGCTGATGTGGTACACATCGTTGGCGCCGGTTTGGGAAACATCGCTGAGCTTGCCGTAGCTTTCGCCGGTATCGGCATCCACTACCTCCAGACCGATCAGGTCCTGGATGAAGTATTCCCCCTCTTCCAGATCCATGTCGTCCCGGTCGGCAAACAGGATCTGATCGCGCATTTTCTGCGCCTGTTCCATGGTATCCACGCCGGAAAGCTTTAAGATGACCATGTTTTTGTGGACTCTCGCCCGTTCCACTTCGACGGACGTTTTTCCTTTATTCAAATAGAGCAGGTCAAACTCGCACAGATCGTAAGGCGAGTCGCACCAGGGGTAGACCTTGACCTCGCCCATCACACCGTGGGTGGTCACGATCTTGCCGATCTCTAAAAATTTCTTCTTCATACGCTTTCCCTCCGATTTGCCGAAACAAAATGGGACCGCAACAAAAGGATCCTAGCCGAACGATCGGTCACCCTTTTATTACAGTCCCTTTTCGGCCTTTGTACTGAGAAAAACTAATCGATTTCCACCGCGATCTTGGTGCCCTGACGGGTTGCGGCAGCTTTCATCACAGAGCGGATCGATTTGGCGATTCTGCCCTGTTTGCCAATGACTCTGCCCATATCGTCGGGTCCCACATGCAGATGGTACACGATGGTACCCTCTTCATCGGGTTTGTCAGCGGTTACGGAAACTGCATCTTTGTCTTCCACAAGACCTTTTGCAATTGTTACTAACAATTCTTCCATAACGATTCACCTTTCACCGATTAGAGAACGCCGGCGATTTTCAGCAGGGATTTCACAGTATCGGTAGGCTGTGCGCCATTGGAAATCCATTTTTTTGCCTTTTCCTCATCAACTTTGATTACGGAAGGCTCCTTGGTCGGATCATAGTAGCCAACTTCCTCGATGAATCTGCCATCTCTGGGATATCTGGAATCTGCTACAACGAT
>JAFQTW010000011.1 GCA_017408855.1 Oscillospiraceae bacterium
AACAGTTCGAGCAAAACACCAGTCTGGCAAGTTAAAAATTGGTGCGCTGCCGAAAAATTGGTGCGGAATTGGTGCGGAATGCACCCCCCTAACCCGAAAAACCATTGAAAATAAAGGAGATTTTAGATATATGAAACTTGGTATCGTGGGTCTGCCCAACGTTGGCAAAAGCACCCTCTTCAACGCCATCACCAATGCCGGCGCCGAGTCGGCAAACTACCCCTTCTGCACCATCGAGCCCAACGTGGGCGTGGTCGCCGTTCCCGACTACCGTCTGGACGTTCTGGCAAAAATGTACGACCCGGACAAATACACCCCCGCCATCATCGAATTTGTGGATATCGCCGGTCTTGTAAAAGGCGCATCCAAAGGCGAGGGTCTGGGCAATAAATTCCTCTCCCACATCCGTGAGGTAGACGCCATCATCCATGTGGTCCGCTGCTTCGAGTCCACCGAGATCATCCATGTGGACGGCGAGATCGGTCCCGCCCGCGACATCGAGACCATCAACCTTGAGCTGGTCTTTGCCGACATGGACGTTCTGGACCGCCGCATCGACAAGGCCCAGAAGGCTGCCAAGGCAGACAAAAAATATCTGGCGGAGGTCGAGCTTCTGCAGCGGCTGCACGCCCATCTGGAAGAGGGCAAATCCGCCCGCTCCTTTACCGTAAACTCCGACGAGGAAGAAGCTATCCTGGCTTCCGTTTCCCTTCTGTCCAACAAGCCGGTGATCTACGCCGCCAACCTGTCCGAGGATGACTTCCTCGGTTCTCTGGAAGAAAACCCCTTCTACAAACAGGTCTGCGAGATCGCCGCGGAAGAAGGATCTCTGGTGCTGCCCATCTGTGCCCGCATCGAAGAAGAGATCGCCGACATGGATAAAGAGGACAAGCAGATGTTCCTGGACGAGCTGGGACTGCAGTCCTCCGGTCTGGACCGTCTGATCCAGAAAGGCTACGAGCTTTTGGGTCTCATCTCCTACCTCACCGCCGGCAAGCAGGAAGTACGCGCCTGGACCATCAAAAAAGGCACCAAAGCACCCCAGGCGGCAGGCAAGATCCACTCCGACTTTGAAAAAGGCTTCATCCGCGCCGAGGTGGTTGCATTCACCGACCTGCAGGAGTGCGGCTCCATGGCAGTTGCCAAGGAAAAAGGTCTCGTCCGCTCCGAGGGCAAAGAGTATGTCTTCCAGGACGGCGACGTGGTCCTGTTCCGCTTCAACGTATAAGCCACATCAAAAAGGCAGGTCAAAGACCTGCCTTTTTCTTCTCTTTTTTCGAAAAACTTTAGAAAAACAACAAAAAAGCGGCAAAAAGCCGCTTTTTTCGTCCGATTATTCTATACTATAAGTTATTTTCTTACGAACAAAATACCCAAAGTATTCGGTCCGCAATGGCTGGAGACGGTGCATCCGGCCGAGGTACGCTCGAGCGTTTTAAACTTGCCCTGCGCACGGACCGTTTCTTCCACCATCTCGACCACGCCCTCGTCGCAGGGGGTGTGAGTCACAAAGATCAGATCTTCCTGCAGGTCGTCCCGGTCTGCCAAACGCTCTTTCACATAGCTGACCAGACAGGCGCCAAACTTTCCGCGGTATTTTTTGCCCACCTGCATTTTGCCGTCCACCACTTCGATACAGGGCTTGAGGCTCAGCAGATTGGCGCCCAGCGCCGCCAGAGAGGAACAGCGTCCGCCTTTTTTCAGATATTCCAGCTTGTCGATGAGAAAGCTCGCTTCGACTTTCTGTACAT
Organism: Oscillospiraceae bacterium; assembly: GCA_017408855.1. Taxonomy (GTDB): domain Bacteria; phylum Bacillota; class Clostridia; order Oscillospirales; family Ruminococcaceae; genus UBA3818. The sequence continues at coordinate 1,752 of JAFQTW010000011.1, forward strand.
ATTCGTTGAGTCTTTCCACGATCTCGGGGGCGGAAAGACCCTCGCGGACAAGGCGCGCCGCTTCGAGCACCACGTGACCGCTGCCGGTGGAAAGGTTGCGGGTATCTACCGGATAAACATTGCCGAATTCTTCGGCGGCGATGCAGGCATTCTGATAGCAGCTGGAAAGCTCCGCGCTGATGTTCAGATGGATGACGGCGTCATATTCCCGGGAAAGGGACGCGAAAATGTCTGCATAATCACCAACACTGACCGCCGCGGTCTTGCAGGGGTCGTTGCCGGCCGCAACATAATCGAAAATGTCCTGGGGAACGATCTCCACGCCGTCCCGGTAGCTTTTGCCTTCTTTGGTCACATACAGCGGAACGATCTGGATGCCGTTCTCCTCCACCAGTCGGGGAGAAAGGTCGCAGGTACTGTCTGCTGTGATTTTGATATTCATAAAAGCCTCCTGTAAAGTCGAAACCTTTTATTCGTGCTAAGATTCTGTAAAGAATAAAATAGCATACATTTTCACTGCCGTCAAATGCTATCTCTGCCCGCTGGCACCGCAGACCCGCATTTTCTTCTCGGCGGTAAGGCAGACTTTTTTCCGTCCTGCCGCCAGATATTTTTTGGGATCGAACACCTCCGGCTGCGCTGTGAGCACTTCTTTGACCCCTGCGGTAAAGGCCTGCCGCAGCTCGGTGGCAAAGTTGACCTTTGCCATGCCCCGGGCGACTGCCGAGCGCAGAACACTGTCCGACAGACCCGACGCGCCGTGCAGCACCAGCGGCACCTGCGCCGCCTGCTGCAGAAAGGGGATGCGCCCGAGGTCCAGCACCGGCTCTTTCTGATAGATGCCGTGGGCGGTGCCGATGGCGACCGCCAGCGAGTCCACCCGGGTCTTTTGCACAAAGACCTGCGCTTCTTCCGGGTCGGTGTAGGCGCCGTCTTTGCCTTCGAGAGAATCTTCCTTGCCGCCGATGCAGCCCAATTCGCCTTCGCAGACGGCGCCGGCCTGATGCGCTATGGCCGCTGCCTGGGCAGTGAGCAGGATGTTCTGGGAAAAGGGCAGCGCCGAGCCGTCGAACATCACCGAGGTGTAGCCTGCCGCCAGACATTCCTGCACCAGCTCAAGGCTGTTTCCGTGGTCCAGATGCATGGCAACGGGGACCGGTATTTTTTCGGCGGCGGAACGGACCATCGAGGCGAAATAATGGGGCGGCATATATTTTAACGTAGACGGCGTGGTCTGCAGGATCACCGGCGCACAGCTTTTTTCCGCCGCCGCCAGCACCGCCTGGACCATCTCGGCGTTTTCCACATTGAACGCTGCCACCGCCCAGCCGTGTTCCCGGGCGTTTTGCAGCATGATCTTGGTATCAGTCAGCACGAATATCTCTTCCTTTCCAAAGGTCCACCGGCACCGGGTCGGCAAGGACCGCTTCGCTGAGGGTGACGCGGCAGGAAAAAGCCAGCGGGATCACCCCCTGCTGCTGCGCTTCGATCAGCGCCCTGCCAAACGCCGGATGGGTCTGATCATTGGGCGAAAAGCCCCGGATGTTTTCCATCTGGATCACAAACACCGCATAGCAAAGGTACCCTTCCTGCGCCGCTTTTGCCAAGTGCTGCAGATGCTTGATGCCCCGCTCGGTGGGCGCGTCGGGAAATCTCGCCCAGCCGTCCTCCTCGAGGGTAACGCCCTTCACTTCCACAAAGGCTTTCTGCCCGCCGCTTTCCAGATACAGGTCGAAGCGGGAGTCTCCGTAAAAGGTCTCGGGGCGGATGAGGGTGGGGCTGCCCAGTCCCGGCAGGATGAGCCGACCCTCTTCCAGCGCCTCTTTCACCAAGCGGTTGGGCGCCTGAGAATCGATCTGCACGATGCGCCCGCCCTTTTGCACATGGCTGAGGGTGTAGGCAGTCTTGCGGTTGGGCGAAGGCTCGTGCTGCAGGTAAACGGTCGCGCCGGAGACCAAAAGCTCCCGGCAGCGTCCGGTATTTTTCACATGGGCGGTCACCGTCTCGCCGTTCAGCAGGCAATGGGCGATGAACCGGTTGGGGCGGGACAGAAACTGTGCCGCCAAAAGATCTCGGTATTTCATAAAAACTTCCTTTGTTTTCAGAAAATCAGCGCAAGAAATGAAAGAATGTCTATAAAATCCTTAGCGGAAACATCCAAAAACCGGCATATTGTTTCGTATTGAATCCCGATTTTCGTGGTTTTCACCAAAATTCGCTTTACTTTCACGCCGATTATGCTATAATAATCCCATCGGACAACATTTTAATTTTGGATTCCTCATCTTATTGCTTCTCCTAATAGATAATTTTAACCGGGAAAAAGGGCTGACCTCATCAATCAGCCTTTTTTTCTGCCCTTTTTTAGGAGTTCACAGGGGAGAAACCGCAAAATCCTTTCGGTTTTGCGATTTTTGCGATCACC
>JAFQTW010000108.1 GCA_017408855.1 Oscillospiraceae bacterium
CTCACGAGTTCGGCGAGTGGGAAGTAACCAAAGAGCCCACCAAGATCCACAAAGGTGAGAGAGTTCACGTTTGCGAAGTCTGTGATTACGAGGAAGTTGAAACTCTGTCCCGCGTGAGCGACGAAGACGAGGGTCATCTGGTGATCCCCGAGTCTCAGAAACCCGCTGAGGACAAAGATACCGGCAAAGCCAACCCCGCAACCGGTTCCACCGAGTTTGTCAATGTTGCCATTGCGCTGGGTACCGTTTCTCTGGCAGCCGCTGCCGCAGTTGTTCTGAAGAAATAGTTTTTCCGAGAAAGGAAAAGAGCCTTCCGAAGGGAAGGCTCTTTTTTTGCTTATTTTCGCTTGTCCGCCCGAACAAATGGCTCGCGAACGGTGCTGTCCAACAGGATGCCGTACTTTTCGGGTCGGCGATAGGCGTTTCCGTGGACTTCGTCTTTGCGGTACTGCCGCAGAGCGTCCATGGGGAAGGGCGCCAGATAGAGACCCTCTTCTTCGCCGGCTTCCACCACCAGCGTGTCCCGCCAGGATCCGTCGGGGCGGTAGGCAATGCCGTCAAAAGCGGTGGAGTGTCCGTTGCAGTCGGGGTGGGGGTAAGGGTAGTTGACGGTGACGATGCCCAGCATATTTTCGAAGGCACGTCCCCGCAGCTGGCTGATGCGGTTTAATTCCATGGGGCAGGCGTTGGGAACGAGAAGGATCTCGGCGCCCTTGAGCATCAGGATCCGTGCCGACTCGGGGAACTCCCGGTCGTAGCAGATCATGGCGCCGATTCGGACAGGACCGCCCGCGGTGTCCAGCTCGGCGGTGTAAAAGTCCTCGCCGGGAGAAAGGCGGCACTCCTCACCGAAATCGCAGGTGTGTACCTTGGCGTAGGTCAGCACCTCTTTGCCGTGACGGTCAAAGACCCGCAGGGTGTTGCGCGGCAAAGGATCGTGCTTTTCCAGAAAGGTGATGCCGATGGCCATGTCCAGCTCTTTCGCCAGCTGACCGAAGTCAGAAATGAAAGGGTCGTCCGCATGGATGGCGAGATTTTGCAGGGCGCCAAGATCCTCGGGGATGTCGTAGCCGCAGCTGAACATCTCGGGAAAGAGCGCCAGGTCCGCGCCGGCGTTTTTCGCTTTTCTGCAGAATTCGATGCCCTTTTGCAGGTTGCCGTCCCGACTGTCGGCAGGCAGGATCTGCAGTATGGCAACGGTGAAGGTGTTCATAAAACCGCTCCTTTTCAGCAGGATATTGTCATTGTACCACAAATCCTTGATGCTGACCAGCGGCGCACTTGCATCTGTTTTCGGCGAAGATTATAATAGAATCAGAGTGGGAAAGTGTTTTACTTTTCCAAATATCTATGACGGGAGAAGAACAGGATGAAAGTTGTACTGCAGAATTTGACCAAAAAATTCCCGAACCGCAACAAAAGCATCAAAGAAGAGGTGATCGCCGTCGATGATTTCACCATCGAGATCCCCGACGGAAAGCTGATCGGACTTTTGGGTCCCTCTGGCTGCGGCAAGTCCACTACCCTTAATCTCCTCAGCGGACTGCAAAGCCCCACCAGCGGCAAGATCTTCTTCGGCGACGATGACGTGACGAAGCTGCCGGCGGAAAACCGCGGCGTTGGTCTGGTGTTCCAGAACTATGCTTTGTACCCCCATCTGACCGTTGCGCAGAACATCATGTTCCCTCTGGGAAACCTTAAAGGCAAAGAGAAGCTGACCAAAGAGCAGATGGCGCAAAAAGCCCTCGAGGCGGCAAAACTGGTGCAGATCGACGGTTTGATGGACCGTAAGCCCAGCGAGCTGTCCGGCGGTCAGCAGCAGCGTGTGGCCATCGCCCGCGCGCTGGTCAAAATGCCCCGTATCCTTTTGCTGGATGAACCACTGTCCAACCTGGACGCGCGCCTTCGTCTGCAGACCCGTGAGGAGCTGAGAAGGATCCAGCGGGAGACCGGCATCACCACCATCTTTGTTACCCACGATCAGGAAGAAGCCATGAGCATCTCCGATCTGATTATCGTAATGAAAGAGGGTCGTATCCATCAGGTGGGCAAACCTCAGCAGGTGTACGACGATCCCAAGGATCTGTTCGTTGCCACCTTCCTCGGCACCCCTCCCATCAACGTGTTTGACGGCCGGGTGAAAGACGGGCAGCTTTTCATCGGCGAGGAACAGGTGCTGGCAGTGCCCGGCGCACCCGACGGCGAAGTGACCGTTACCATCCGCCCCGAAGGTTTTGAGCTGGAGGAAGAGGGCGCCTTTACGCTGGATCTGACCATGGTCGAGGTCATGGGAAGAGACATCACCGTTGTTGCCACCCACCCCAACTGCAAAAACGTCAACATCCGCGCCATCATCTCCTCCGACAATCGGGTGGACGAGGACGGCGACAAGAAAGTCCGCTTTGCCCTCAAGCCTCACAAGGTGTTCCTGTTCGATAAACAGACCGAAGAGCGCATCCGCTTTGCGCTGCAGTAGGAGGGAGCCGTATGGAGAAAAACAACTGGAAGGCATGGCTGTATCTGCTGCCCGCGATTTTGTTTTTGGGCGCCTTTATGGTCTATCCTTTGATCGATGTATTCATCTATTCCTTCGAGGAAGGGTACAACTCCGCTTCGCAGACCTTTTTCGGGGTCGGCGGCTACAACTATCAGTATGTGCTGCGGGATCCGTATTTTCTGCAGGCGGTGAAGAACACCTTCATCCTGGTTATTATCACCGTGCCTCTTTCCACCGGACTGGCGCTTCTCATTTCGGTGGGACTGGCATCCATCCCCAAGCTCAAGGAGCTGTTCCAGACCATCTATTTTCTGCCTTATGTGACCAACACGCTGGCAGTAGGTCTGGTGTTCATGATCCTCTTTGAGAAAAACGCCTACACCGACGGTCTGGTGAACATCATCCTCAGTGTGTTCGGTATGACCCCGGTGGACTTTATCGGCGGTCCTTACTGGGCCAAGATGCTGGTTTTATGCGTCTACACCGTCTGGGTGGTGCTGCCCTTCAAGATCCTCATCCTGACCAGCGCGCTGGCTTCGGTCAAGCAGGATTATTACAACGCCGCCAAGGTGGACGGTACTTCCAAATGGCGGATCTTTTATAAGATCACCCTGCCCATGATCTCGCCGACGGTATTTTATCTGGTCATCACCGGCTTTATCGGCGCGTTTAAAGCCTATTCCGATGCCGTTGCGCTGTTCGGTACCGATCTGAACGCCGCTGAGATGAATACCATCGTGGGATACATCTACGATATGCTTTACGGAAATTCCGGCGGTTATCCGTCCTATGCTTCGGCCGCCGCCATCATTTTGTTCTCGATCGTGCTGACCATCACCTGCATCAACCTGCTGGTGAGCCGCAAGCACGTCCATTACTAAGGAGGTGGGTCTTGTGTCCAATCAGGCAGATTACGAGAAAATCGAGAAAAAGGCCCGCATCCGCAAAAAGACCCGGAACACCGTGGTCTACACGCTGCTGGGATTCTGGGCGGTCATGGTGCTGTTCCCTTTTTACTGGATGGTGCTGACCTCCTTTAAGTCCTACGCGGCCTACAACTCGGAATTTATCCCCAAGCTCTACACCCTGTCACCGACTTTGCAGAACTACCGGGACGCGTTCACGGCAGTCCCGCTGGCGGACTACTTTGTGAATACCATCATCTTTACCCTGTCCACCACCGCGCTGATGCTGGTGGTGACCATCCTGGCGGCCTTTGCCTTTGCCCGGCTGGAATTTCGGGGCAAGGACCTCTTGTTCACCGCTTTTCTGGCGCTGATGATGATCCCCAACGAGCTGGTGATCATCACAAACTTCGTGACCATCACCGATCTGGACCTGCGCAACACCTTTACCGGTCTGGTGCTGCCGTCGGTGACCTCGGTCTTTTACATCTACCTGCTGCGGGAAAACTTCGCGCAGGTGCCCAGCGAGCTGTATTACGCCGCCAAGGTGGACGGTACTTCGGACCTCAAATACCTGTTTAAAGTCCTGCTGCCCATCTGCAAACCCACCGTTGTGACCATCACCATCTTAAAGGTCATCGAGTGCTGGAACAGCTACGTCTGGCCCCGTCTGATCACCGACGATCAGGCATATTTTCTCGTCTCCAACGGAATTCAGGAGATCCGGGAAAACGGTTTCGGAAGAGAAAACATCCCCGCTATGATGGCTGTTGTGGTGGTCATCTCCGTTCCGCTGATCGTGCTGTTTCTGGTGTTCCGCAAAAAGATCATGGAAGGCGTTTCGAGAGGAGGCGCCAAAGGATGATGAAACTTCGCAAACTTTTGGCGCTGCTGCTGGTGCTGGCATCTTTGATGACTTTGACCGGCTGCCACGGCTCGAGAGGTCTCGACCCCTTTGTTCCGCCGCAGGAGTTTGATACTTCCCGCAATTATGAGATCTCCTTCTGGGCGAAAAACGACACCAACCTGGCCCAGACCCGCATCTACGAAAAGGCCATCGCCGATTTCGAGGCCCTTTACCCCAACGTAAAGGTGAATCTGCGGCTTTATACCAACTACGGACGCATCTATAACGACGTCATCACCAACATCGCCACCGGCACCACCCCCAACGTCTGCATCACCTATCCGGACCACATCGCCACCTATCTGACCGGCGACAACACCGTGGCACCGCTGGATGGGCTGTTCACCCACGAAAAGTACGGTCTCGGTGCCGACGGACTGCTGTATGATTCTCCCGCCCAAGAAGAGATCATCCCCCAGTTCCTCGAAGAAGGCGCCTTTGGCGGAAGCCATTACGCCATCCCCTATATGCGGTCCACCGAGGCGGTGTATGTCAACAAGACCTTCGTGGAAAAGCTGGGCTACACCCTGCCCGAAAAGCTGACCTGGGACTTTATCTGGGAAGTTTCTGAAGCGGCCATGGAAAAGGACACTTCCGGCAACTTTAAGGTCAACGGACAGAAGGTCATGATCCCCTTCATCTATAAGTCCACCGACAACATGATGATCCAGGCCCTTCGCCAGCAAAACGCCGGCTACTCCAACGAAGAGGGCGAGATCCTCATCTTCAACGAACAGACCGAGGATTTCCTTTATACCGTGGCGGAACACGCCGCGACCGGCGCTTTTTCTACCTTTAAGATCTCCAGCTATCCCGCTAACTTTTTGAATGCGGGACAGTGCATCTTCGCGGTGGACTCCACCGCCGGCGCCACCTGGATGGGCGCCGAAGCGCCTCTTATCGACATCGCCGAGGAAAAGCTGGTCCAGTTTGAGACCGCCATCTTCGAAGTGCCCCAGTTCGACTGGGATTCGCCCCAGATGATCTCGCAGGGTCCGTCGGTTTGCGTGTTCAATAAAGAGGACCCGCAGGAAGTGCTGGCTTCGTGGCTGTTTGCACAGTATCTGCTGACCAACGAGGTGCAGATCGCCTACGCCCAGACCGAGGGCTACATCCCTGTGACCTCGCAGGCGCAGCAAAGCGAGGACTATCTCGATTATCTTTCCCGCAGCGGTGAGGATTTCGACAAACACTACTGGGTCAAGATCGCCGCATCCCAGATCATGCTGGACAACATCGACAACACCTTCGTGACCCCCGTCTTTAACGGCTCCGCTTCGCTGCGTGACGCTGCGGGACAGCTGATCGAAAACACCGTTAAGGGCGTAAACCGCGGCGACACGGTGGACGAAGCCTTTATGCAGGAGTTGTTCGACGACGTAACAGCGCTGTACCGTCTGGATTCCACCGGCGGCGCGCTGGGTTCCGGCAAGCAGGAGCTGGGCGAGCTGCCCACAACCGCCAAAGCTTTGCTGGGCGTTCTGGCTCTGGCTTGGGTCGGGATCGGTGCGTACCTGCTGATCGAATATCTGCGGAAGAAAAAAGTGGCAGAAAATAGCCAGAAACATTGATTTTTCCAAAAAAAACAGTATAATGTCAAGTGTGAGAGGATGGTTTTCGCCATTCTCAAAAACATCTCTTACAATTCATTTTGAAAAGGAGAAGAAACATGAAAAAGATTCTTGCACTGGTTCTGGCAGTTCTGATGGTTCTGACCATCGCCGGCTGCTCCAACAAAAAAGTGGACGACAAAAAATCCGAGGGCGTTATGACCTGGGCTGAGTACGACGCAGCTGCTCTGGACAGCGAAGTTGTGATCGAGACCTACGTTCAGGGCGCTCAGAGCTGGTGGAACGACTCCATCACTCTGTACACCCAGGACTCTGAAGGCGGCTACTTCATCTACAATGCTGTTTGCTCCGAAGAAATGTCCAAAGAGCTGACCAACGGCCAGAAGATCCGCGTAACCGGTACCAAAACCGAGTGGGCCGGCGAGGTTGAGGTCGCTGAGGGCGCAACCATCGAAGTTCTGGACGGCTTCTACGCTGCTGAGCCCATGGATGCTACCAAACTGCTGGGCACCGACGATCTGATCAAACATCAGAACAAACTGGTTGCTTTCAAAGACATGACCGTTGAGGCTTCCAAAGATGCCGAGGGCAACGAGAAAGCTTTCCTGTACGGCTGGGACGGCTCCGGTATGGAAGGCTCCGACTCTGACCTGTACTTCAACGCTTCTGTAGGCGGCAACACCTACACCTTCGTTATCGAGTGCTATCTGTGCGACGAGAATACCGATGCTTACAAAGCAGTTCAGAACCTGAAAGTCGGCGACAAGATCGACATGACCGGTTTCCTGTACTGGTATGAGGGTGCACAGCCCCACATCACCGAAGTTATCGTAAAATAATTTCGGCATAAACCGAACATAACAAAAGCCCCGATCCGAATGGATCGGGGCTTTTTTGCGGGGCAGCCCCCGCAGGCATTTCGCAAGGAGACCGCGTTTTGAGTCGGTGGCGATACGCCCGATGCTGCAGCTGCTTCCGATTACCTTTGCCTAATTCGGCGGAAAAGTTATTTCTGCTTGGCTTTGACCAACTCGATGGCCTCTTTGCCGGTCAGATGCTCTATCGTCATCTCCATCATGCAGGTGGCGGGAAACTCGGCATCGATGGCTTTGGTAAGACCTTCTGCCGAATCGGTGGGATGATATTTTCTGCCCAACAGCACAAGCGCCTGCCGCTTTTCCGCATCGTCGGTGAGGATCCGGATCTTACCGAATGCAATAGCGCTGCGGAAATAGGTGGTGTACCGTTCCGGCACGACCTCATCCTGAGCCACTACGCAAAAGGATGCTTTGGGCTCACGGGTCACCGCATCCACCTTGTGACCGGTTTTGGTGCCGTGAAAATAGAGCTTTCCGTCGGCATACACATGGCTGATGGGAACCGCATAGGGATATCCCTCGTCGCCGGACAGAGCAAGCACGCCGGATGTTGCTTTTTCCAGCAGAGCGACTGCCTCTTCATGGGTCAGCTGCTGGGTGTATCGTCTCATGGGTCGGAACATAATATAGCCTCCTTTTATGATGCAAAAGTCTCGCCCTCCCGCTTTTTCCAGCTGAAAAAGCCGTAGAGGTCGTTGACCAGAAATACGAGAAAACAAACGATCATCGCTGTGCAGGAAGGATCCTGCGCCGCTGCCAAAAGCCACAGAACGATCAGTACCACGTCGTTTGCCGCATAGCCCAGACAGGAATAGGGGCTGCGGAAATAGCTCAAATAGGCGGCGATAAAGCTGGTGGCGATGGAAAGGGTGCTGAAGAACAAACTGGCGTTCCCCAACGCCTTGAGGATGAAATAGAAAACAGCCGTGACCGCCGCGGTCAAGATCCACCCCAGGATCCACTGCCCGCGGGTCAGCCGGTGGATGATCACCGAGCGGCTGTCCGTTCCGGTATGGCGCATCCAGGAGAACACGGCCAAAAGCGCCATGGGCATGGTCATCCCCACATAGGTGATCGCCTCGCCGTAGTAGCGAAACAAAAGGGAAATGGCGCCGTAGCACAGGGAAAAGATCACCATCAGCACCTGCCCGAAGACATAGCCTTTCGCCAGAAAGATCAGCGAGGTCACGCCGATGAGCGATGCGGCGGTAGAGAGAAGATCGCCGCCAAAGCACAGAGCTGACAGGGCGATAGCTCCCACGGAAAGGATCCACAGCCCCCGTTCAAATCGGGTCAGATCAGAAAAAGGGAAGAGCTTTTTGATTGTTTCCATACTTTCCTCCAAAAAAGAAAGCACCCGTCCCACGCATCTTCTAAGACCTAACGACGCGCGAACGAATGCTGTTGCATTTCACTACCCGGTGGCAGTTTCCGTAGATGATGATAGCATCTCCGGGGAGGAAAGTCAATCTTCTTTTTGCCCATTGCGCAGCGCCATTTGGGCCTTATGCTTGCGCCCGACGCTTTCGCCGGTCTTCATGGCGCCGCCCAGCTGGATGGTGGTATTGCCGAACCTTTGCCGGATGGAATCCACCGCGGCATCCAGTTTTTCGTTTTTCTGCCGCTTTTGATCGGGGAAGAGACTCTGCTGAAAATAACCGTCATGCCCCAGATCGGTCAGAGAGACCCCCAGCAGACGAAGGGGCGTCCGGCGGTCCCACACCTCCCGAAACAGCTCTTTGCACAGGGCATAGACCTCTGCGGTGATATCGGTAGGCTCCTGCAGCTTGCGCTGATGAGAGCGGTTTTTAAAGTCGTTTCCCCGGATGGTCACCGCTACACATTGGGCCTTAATGCCATCGGAACGCATCCGCGAGCAAACGCTGTCCGCAAGGGCCAGCAGGATCTGATTGGCACGGTCGTAATCGGTCACGTCGGTCTCAAGGGTCACCGAGTTAGAGTAGCCTTTCGCTTCTTCCGACTGGGTATGAACGGGGGAGTTGTCGATGCCGTTGGCATATTCGTGCAGCTGGATGCCCCATTTTTTGCCCACCACCGCCTGCACCAGCGCCAGATCCGCTTTCGCCAGATCGCCGATGGTGGAAAGGTAGGCCTTCTGCAGCTTCTGCGCGGTGGCGGCGCCGACGGTGAACAGATCGCCCACCGGCAAGGGCCACAGCTTTTGGGGGATCTCTTCGGGAAAAAGGGTATGGATCTTGTCCGGCTTTTCAAAATCGCTGGCCATTTTGGCGCAGATCTTGGTCCGGCCGATGCCGACATTGACCGTAAAGCCCAGCGTATCGCGGATCTCGTCCTTGATGGTACGGGCAATGGCGATGGGGTCGGGGTAGAGGATGCCGGTGCCGGTCATATCCAGAAAGCACTCGTCGATGGAGTACTTTTCCACCACCGGCGCGTACTTGCGGCAAACGTCCATAAAGGCTTTGGAATTTTTCTCGTACAGCCGAAAGTCCGGTCTTGCCAGCTCCAGCTGCGGACATTTGCGCAGCGCCATCGCCACCGGCTCGCCGGTTTTGACCCCGTATTTCTTGGCGGGGATGGATTTAGCCAGGATCACACCGGTGCGCTTTTCCCGATCGCCGCCGATGGCTGACGGGATCAGCCGAAGGTCCGGCTCGCCGTTTTTTACTCGGCGGGCAGCCTCCCAGGAAAGGTAGGCGCTGTTTACGTCCACATGAAAGATGAGTTTTTCCATAAAAGCGCCTCCTGTTCGTACGTTTGTTCTCATTATACCGCATTTTTCCGGCTCTTTCAACCAAAGAGGGGAAGAATAGAAAAAGGGATGACGGCGTCATCCCTTTTGTGTTTTATTTTTTCGAAGCCAGGATCCGGGTGGAATTGAGTACGCAAAGGATGGACACGCCTACGTCGGCGAACACAGCCATCCACATGGCGGCGTGACCCAGAGCGCCCAGCAAAAGCACCACAGCCTTTACGCCCAGGGCAAAAACGATGTTGAACCGGGCGATGGACAGGGTGCGGCGGGACAGCTTGACTGCATCCACCAGACCGCTGAGACGGTCGGCCACCAGCACAACGTCTGCCGCTTCGATGGCGGCATCGGTGCCAAGCCCCATGGCAACGCCAACGTCCGCCATGGCAAGGACCGGCGCGTCGTTCATGCCGTCGCCCACAAACATCGAAGGACCGTCGGCTTTGATCTTCTCCATCTCTTCCACCTTCTGATGGGGCAGAAGATCGGCTTTGACCGTGTCGGCGCCGCAGGCAAGACGGATCTTTTCGGCGGTGGCGGCATTGTCGCCGGTGAGCATCACCGTGCGGCGCAGACCCAGCTTTTTCAGCTGAGACAAAACTTCCTTCGCGTCATCACGCAGCGTATCGGCAACCGTCAGATAGCCCAGTACACGACCGTCCTGCGCCAGGTAGATGTTGGCTTCGGGCAGCGAAGCGGTGTTGATGCCGTTTGCATTCAGCAGACGGGTCCCGCCGCAGAGATACGCTTTTCCTTCCAGAGAAAAGCGAACGCCCATGCCGGAAATTTCCTGATAATCGCTGACGGCAGAGGAATCGGCTTTTCCGTAATGTTCCACCACTGCCTGCGCCATGGGGTGGGAAGAAAAGCTTTCGCCCACCGCGCACAGATGTAAAAGCTCCTCTTCGGAGATGCTTTCATCCAGACTATGTACCTCGGTCACGGTCAGGTGACCAGTGGTCAGGGTGCCGGTTTTATCAAAGACCGCGCTGTGCAGCTTTGCGAGAATTTCCATGGATTTGGAGCCTTTGACCAGAATCCCCCGGCGGCTGCCTGCGCCGATCCCGGCAAAGAAGGAAAGGGGAATGGAGATGACCAGCGCACAGGGGCAGGATGCCACCAAAAAGACCAACGCCCGCTGCAGCCACATGCTGACGGGTCCCTGTCCCAGCAAAGGCGGCAGGAAGGTCAAAGCCAGCGCCAGAACGATGATGATGGGGGTGTAATAACGGGCAAATTTGGAGATCAGCTTTTCGGTCTGCCCCTTTTTCGCCGAAGATTCCTGCACCAGCTGAATGATGCGGGAAGCGGTGGAATCAGAGAAGGAGCTGACGGTGCGGCACTGAAGCGCGCCGTCCCGATTGATCATGCCGGACAAAACTTTGTCGCCGGCTTTCGCTTCGCGGGGGAGGCTCTCGCCGGTGATGGCAGCGGTATCCAGAGAGCTTTCACCCGATTCGATCACCGCATCCAGCGGAACACGCTCACCGGGTTTGACCAGAATGGTCGATCCGACCGGCACGGATTTTGCCGAAACCTCCTGAACGGTTCCGTCTGCCAGCAGATTGGCGGTTTCGGGGCGGATCTTGGTCAGGGCGGCGATGTTCTTTTTGGAGCGGGCGATCGCCAGATTTTCCAGCTGATTGCCCAGACGGAACAGGATGACCACCAGCGCCGCTTCACGAAATTCGCCCAGAGCGATGGCGGCAACAGCGGCGATGAGCAAAAGGGCGGTCTCATCCAGATGGAATCGGATCATTCCTTTTAAACCGGCACGGAACAGCGGCCATCCGGCAAGGATACAGGCGGCAGTCAACAGCAGATTGCCTGCGAATCCGGGCAGAAAGGGGAGCATCCCCACGACGGCCAGACCGGCAGCGATGCCGATGGGGATCCAGGGGCTGCCTTTTTCGCTGTGACCGTGGTCGTGGTCATGTCCGCAGCCGCAGGAACAGCCGTCGTCGATGCAGCTTTCGAGGCTGATGTCGTGGTCCAGACCGCAGGAACAGCCGGCACCGTGCCCGTGATGCTCGTGTCCGCACTCGCAGTGGTCATGTTCGTGATGTCCGCAGCCGCAGTGTTCCTGCTCGTGATGCTCGTGACCGCATCCGCAGTGTTTATGCTCATGATGCCCGTGTCCGCATCCGCAGTGCTCATGCTCATGATGCTCGTGTCCGCATCCGCAGTGCTCATGCTCATGATGCTCGTGTCCGCATCCGCAGTGCTCATGCCCGTGATGCTCGTGACCGCAGCTGCAGTGTTTATGCTCACTCATGGTCGTGCTCTCCTTTCGTGTGGCGCAGATGCTCCAGTCCGGTACGGATGATGGAGCTGACATGATCGTCGTCCAAAGAGTAGAAGATATGCTTTCCTACCCGGCGGGAACGGACCAGCCGGCTGGTCCGCAAAAGCCGCAGCTGGTGGCTGATGGCAGACTGGCTGGCGCCCAAAAGCTCCACCAGATCGTAGACGCACATTTCGGTCTGGGACAGGGCGCACATGATCCGTACGCGGGTGCTGTCGGAAAAGACTTTAAACAGCTCTGCCAGATCGAACAGTTCTTCTTCGCTGGGCAGATGATCCCGGGCGAATTCGGCGGTCAGCTTGTGGTCGTGTTCTTCGGGCAGATGGGTAAAAACTTCCGTTGCCATAAAAAAGCTCCTTTCGGGAGAGATCGTCGATCAATTGAACATATGAATAACTGTTCATATGTTATCTACAATATACCACATTTTTCGGCAAAGTCAATGAAACAGGGAAATTATTAAGTAAAAATGCGGGATTTCTTTACTTTTGCGTATGTTTTATGATATAGTAAAGTGTACGATTTCGCGCAAAAGGGATTTCCCTTTACCATATGAAAACAGGAGGCATCAACATGAGTAGAAAGTTCTACATTTCCACCCCCATTTACTACCCGTCGGACAAGCTGCATATCGGCCACACTTACTGTACCGTGGCGACCGATGCAATGGCGCGGTATAAACGAATGCAGGGGTACGATGTGATGTTCCTCACCGGTACCGACGAGCACGGTCAGAAGATCCAGCAGAAGGCTGAGGCTGCGGGCGTTACTCCCCAGCAGTATGTGGACAACATCGTCAGCGGCATCCACGATCTGTGGAAGCTGATGAACATTTCCCACGACCGTTTTATCCGCACCACCGATGATTATCACGTTGAATCGATCAAAAAGATCTTTACCAAGCTCTACGAGCAGGGCGACATCTACAAGGGAAAATACACCGGCAAATACTGCACTCCCTGTGAGTCCTTCTGGACCGAGAGCCAGCTGGTAGACGGCAAATGCCCCGACTGCGGCCGAGAGGTCATCGACGCCGAGGAGGAGGCCTACTTCTTCCGTCTTTCCAAATACGCCGACCGTCTGGTAGAGTACTACGAGGCGCATCCGGATTTCCTCGAGCCGCCCTCCCGTCTGAACGAGATGGTCAACAACTTTATCAAACCCGGTCTCGAGGACCTGTGTGTTTCCAGAACCACCTTCGACTGGGGCGTTCCGGTAGAGTTTGATCCCGGTCACGTGGTCTATGTTTGGATCGACGCACTGTCCAACTACATCACCGCTCTGGGTTACGGCAACGACAAATACGATGATTTCGAGAAATACTGGCCGGCAGACGTCCACTTCGTGGGCAAAGAGATCGTAAGATTCCACTCCATCATTTGGCCTGCTATGCTGATGGCGCTGGATCTGCCGCTGCCCGGCAAAGTTTACGGTCACGGCTGGCTGAAATTCGGCGGCGACAAGATGAGCAAATCCAAAGGCAACGTGGTGGATCCCGTTGTTCTGGTAGGCCGCTACGGTGTGGATGCGCTGCGCTACTTCCTGCTGAGAGAGTTCCCCTTCGGTTCGGACGGCAACTTTACCAACGAGGCGCTGATCAGCCGCATCAACTCCGATCTGGCCAACGATCTGGGCAACCTGCTGTCGAGAACCGTTGCGATGGTGGGCAAATACTTCGGCGGAAAACTCCCCGTCGAAAGAGTGGCAGACCCCATCGACGACGAGCTGTTGACCATGGCAAAAGAGCTGCGGGGCAAATACGAGGAGCAGATGGAGAAATACGCGTTCCAGAACGCGCTGATCGAAGTGTTCAAGCTCATCTCCCGCGCCAACAAATACATCGACGAGACCGCTCCCTGGGTTTTGGCGAAGGACGAGGCAAACAAACCCCGTCTGGCAACCGTTCTGTACAACCTGCTGGAGTGCCTGCGTATCGGATCTTCTTTGCTGACCCCCTTCATGCCTGAGACCGCGGAAAAAGCCCGGGCACAGATGGGCGCATCCGCCGAGGAGTTTGGCTGGGAGGCTGCCGGCGTGTTCGGCAAACTGCCGCTGGATGTCGCTGTTGTGAAAGGCGATGCCCTCTTCCCCCGCATCGACATGGAAAAAGAGCTGGCTGAACTGGCTGCCGCACAGGTCCCCGCGGAAGAGCCCAAAGAGGAAGAGCCCCCTATGCCCAAGCTCCCCGATATCACCTTTGACGAGTTTTGCAAAGTGGAGATGACCGTCTGCAAAGTTATCGCCTGCGAGAACGTTCCCAAGAGCGAGAAACTGCTGAAATTCCAGCTGGACGACGGTTCCGGCGAGCCCAGACAGATCCTGTCCGGCATTGCCAAATACTATAAGGCCGAGGATCTGGTCGGCAAGACCCTGGTGGCTGTCACCAACCTGCCGCCCCGTAAGATGATGGGTCAGATGTCCAACGGTATGCTGCTGTCTGCCGAGAAAGGCGACAAGCTGAATCTGCTGATGCTGGACGACAGCGTTCCTGCCGGCTCCAGACTCTGCTAACCAAACAGATAAACCGGACAGGGCAGACCCTGTCCGGTTTTGTTCCGAAAAAAGGAGGTTTTTCCTTTGTATCAGAATATTTTTGATTCTCACGGTCACTACAACGGCAAGGATTTTCCCGACCGTGACGAGCTTTTGCCGAAGCTTTTCCAAAACGGCATCAGCGGCATCATCGACGTAGCTTCTTCCATGCGGTCCACCCGCCGCACGGTGGAACTGTCTGCCCGGTATGACCGCATTTACAGCGCCATCGGCGTCCATCCCAACGAGGTAAAGGACCTGACCGATGCCGACTACGACACCCTGCGGGAGCTTTCCAAGCTGGACAAGGTGGTCTCTATCGGCGAGATCGGTCTGGACTATTACTGGGATGCCAGCGAGCGGGATGTGCAGCGGGAGCATTTTGAGCGGCAGCTGATTTTGGCAAACGAGCTGGATCTGCCGGTCATCATCCACAGCCGTGACGCGGCGCAGGAGACTCTGGACCTGCTGCAGAAGTACCGTCCCAAAGGGGTGGTGCATTGCTTTTCTTACAGCGCCGAAGTAGCGCAGGAGATCCTGAAGATCGGCATGTACATCGGATTTACCGGTGTCGTTACCTTTAAAAACGCCAAAAAAGCGGTGAAGGCCGCTTCGGTGGTGCCGATGGACCGTCTGCTTATCGAGACCGACTGTCCCTACATGGCGCCGGAGCCGACCCGCGGTGTACGCTGCGACTCTTCCATGCTGGCGCATACCGGCGGAAAGCTGGCGGAGATCAAGGGCATCGGGCTGCAGGAGCTGTTCGATCAGACCCATAAAAATGCCTGCGAGCTGTTTGGCATCCATCTGTAAAAAGAAAACCCCTCTGCCGCGCAGAGGGGTTATTTTATTTCAGCGTTTCGCCAAAGGCCTTTTCCAGCACCCGAAGGCCCTGTTCCAGATGCGGCTCGGGATCGGCATAGTAGCGGTCGGCACCCAGCTCCAGCGAAAGGTCGCCGGTGTAGTCATGACGTGCCAGAGTGGCCAGATGTTCCTCGAGCGGCTGCTCGCCGTCTCCCCAGGTCAGATGACCGGTGGGCTTGCCGTCGTTCAGATGGATGTGAACGATCCGCTCGCCCAGTGCCTCGTAGTAATCCTCGAGAGACTTGCCCTCTTTAAACATAGGAACGGTGTCGATGCAAAGACCGAAATGGGGCGAGTCGATCTCCGCCATGATTTTTTTGGCAGACGCCATATCGTTGACCAGATTGGACTCGTTGGGCAAAAGGATCTCAAAGGCGAGGGTCACGCCGCAGCGTTCCGCCTCGCGGGTCATTTTTTCCAGCGACTCCACCGAATACTTCCATGCCTCCTCGATGGGAACATCGTGCAGACCCCAGCCGGCACCGCAGAGCATCTTTGTTACGCCCAGCTCGGCCGTGCGGCGGATCCAACCGCAAAAATATTCGGCGCTGACCTTGCGGAACTCCTTTTGCGACGAAGCGATGTTATACGGGTAGATGCACTGTTCGGGGGTCACACAGACCACCTCCAGCCCACGGCGGAGCAGTTCCTTTTTGATCTCGGCAACAGACGGTCCCGCTTCTGTGGGGTAGAAAAAATGGGGTGCGCCGCCCCACAGTTCAAATCGGTCAAAGCCCAGACGGGCGATGGAATCAAAGAAATAGTCCAGTGAGTAGCGGGCATAGTGCATATTCATAGCAGCCAGCTGTTTAATGCTTTGCTTTTTCATTATTTCACCACCAATGTTAAAAAATGGATGCCTTTTGGTAACAAAAAAGGGATGTGACAAGCGCATCCCTTTTTGCATATCATTTTGCTTTCACTAAATTATTTAGCAGAAACGATGAAGATCAGCAGCAGGCAACCAAATACCAGAAGAATCGGCCACAGTTTTTCCCACATAATCTTAACCTCCTAACTAATTTGGATGATATCTCATAAAAAGATTATACTATTATGTTTCCAAAATGTCCATAATCTGAACGGATTATTTGAATATATTCTGCATTTTGCCTAAAAATCCGGCGGATTTTTAGCTATATGAGAAAGACTGGAAACCCGGATTATTTGTTGTAAACGTATTTGTCCAGACGGTCCAGCATCTCAACAACATACTGACGGGGGCAGGCGAAGTTGACGCGGACTGCGGTGTTCGCGTGGAAGGCACGTCCATCGTTAAAGGCCAGACCGACCCAGGCGATGTCGTTGAGCAGATCATCCATATCTTTGCCCTTCTCTTCCAGCCAGCGGCCCCAATCCATCAGCGAGCAGTAGCAGCCTTCGTTGGCTTTAAAGTCCACCAGAGGCATATGCTCTTTCACATAGTTTTCGGTGTATTCCATGTTGCCGCGGATGTGCTCACACAGCTCATCGACCCACTCGGCGCCGCCTTCGTAACCGCCGATCAGCGCGTAGGTAGACATGATGTTGGCACTGTTGTAGTGAGACAGGCTCTCCTGTTTCAGGATGCGGTCCCGCAGCTCTTTGCGGTAGATCACATGATAGGAACCGACCAGACCGGCCAGGTTAAAGGTCTTGGAAGGTGCGTAGAACGCGCAGGTGATGCGTTTTGCCAGATCGGAAACGGACTGGGTGGGGGTATGTTTTTTGCCCTCGGCGATCATGAAGTCCGCCCAGATCTCGTCGGAGATAACGGTGATGCCGTATTTGCCCATCAGGTTGATATAATCGTTGATCTCTTCTTTGGTCCAGACACGACCGGTGGGGTTGTGGGGGTTACAGAAGATGGCGACCTGAATGCCGTTTTCCTGGATCTTTTTCTCCATATCCTCAAAGTCCATGCGCCATACGCCGTTCTCGTCCTTTTTCAGATCGGAGGAAACGATGTTCATCTCGTTGTTTTTGAGAACGCCGGTAAAGCCTACATAAGTGGGAGCATGAACCAGAATGGGGTCGCCCGGTTTGGTCAGGGTGTGCAGAACGCCGGTAACGCCGCCAAGAACGCCGTTTTCGTAGCCGATGTTGGCTTTGGTCAGACCGTTTACGCCGAAACGCTCTCTCTGCCAGTCGATGATGGCATTATAATAACGGTCAGGATCCATGTAGTAACCGAACAGAGGATGCTCCAGACGCTCTCTCATAGCTTCCACAACAGAAGGAGCAGTCGCTACGTCCATATCGGCGATCCACATGGGCAGATAGCTGAAGTCGGGGCTCTTTGCCCGTCCGGCCATGGGGTTGATGTCCCATTTCAGCGCGTTGTGACCGGTGCGTTCCCATACCTTGTTAAAATCGTATTTTCCCATTGTACTGACACAACCTTTCGTAAAATAGAAGGATCCTGCATGATGCGCAGATTCCTTTTTATTATAGCACTTTCGACAAGGATGTAAAGAAAACAGCCGTCGAATCGACAAAAGAGCAAAAGGCAAAGGAGCCTCTTTGTGCGCTTTGTCCAGTCCAATTTTCCAATTCGAATGATTGTACCAATACAATAAGAATCCCCCGGCGAAGCCGGGGGTTTTTCTTATGCGGGCGAAGCCCTATGTTACCAGCCACGCCTCATGCGGCGTTGGTACGGTCTGACATTTGCATGGGGCTTGTTACTAGCCGCCCGCAAGCGGGCTGTTAGAAATTACCCATTGTCAGTTGTTCACCCATCTTATCTTCTTCTAATTGATTGCGGATATACTCTTCTATTTTCTTTGCATTCTTTCCTGCTGTATCCACATAATACCCGCGACACCAAAATTCTCGGTTTCTATACTTGAACTTTAGATTTGGGAATTGCTCGTAGATCATCAGCGTGCTTTTTCCCTTTAAGTATCCTACGAAGCTCGAAACCGAGATTTTGGGTGGAATCTCAAGTAGCATATGCACATGATCGGGACACACTTCCGCCTCTACGATTTTCACCTTTTTCCATTCGCATAGCTGCCTCAGTATTTTCCCGATTTCTTTTCTCTTTTCCCCGTAGAATACTTTGCGCCGATATTTCGGCGCAAATACTATGTGGTATTTGCAATTCCATTTCGTATGAGATAAACTGTTTGTGTCGTTCATTCTTGAATGACCTCCCTCTGTGTTGTAGTTTGCAGTTGCCAGAC
>JAFQTW010000109.1 GCA_017408855.1 Oscillospiraceae bacterium
ATGTGGTCGGCAAACCATCTCTACTTTAATGGGGAGTTTTTTTATTGTCTACTCCTTTCCTCGCTATAAGCTCTTTTGGACCCCCGGCATAGCCGGGGGTTGTCTTTGCTACCAGCAAAACAAAAGGCCATCCCGTCGGGATGGTCTTTTTTCTTTTCTCTTACAGTTTGATGGGTTCGCCGATCTCTTCGCCGAAGGTATCTACGGTCACTTTGACCATTCTTTCGTCCATCAGCGGTTTGTCGGACAGGTTGCGGCGAACTTTTACGATGCGGTCCGCTTCTTCGATGCCCTCGATGACCTTGCCGAAGGCGGCGTAGCTGCCGTCGAGATGGGGCGCCGCGTCAACCATGATGAAGAACTGGCTGCCGGCGCTGTCGGGACGGGAGGATCGGGCCATAGAGATGACGCCTTTGGTGTGTTTGAGGGGGTTGGCAAATCCGTTGAGAGCAAACTCGCCGGGGATGCAGTAGCCGGGTCCGCCGATGCCGACGCCCTCAGGATCGCCGCCCTGGATCATAAAGCCGGGGATGACACGGTGGAAGATCAGGCCGTCGTAAAAGCCCTTCTGCACCAGGCTGACAAAGTTCTTTACGGTATTGGGCGCGATCTCGGGATACAGCTCGACCAGCATTTTGTTGCCGGATTCCATTTCAATGGTCACGATGGGATTTTTCATGGGGGTTCCTCCTTGATCTATCAATCTTTTTTCCATGACGTAGTTGACAAACAGCTGACCGCGCAGAGATTTTTCCTGCCGTTTGACCGTCCGGTAGCCCCGGGATGTGAAAAAGGGCCATGCGGTGAGAGAGGCTTCGGTCACGATCCGGTCGCAGCCGGCTTGCATCGCCGCCTGTTCCAGCCGATCGACGATGGCTTTTGCCACCCCTTTCCGCTGATGCGCCCGGTGAACGTACAGCCGGTCCAGACAGCCGCCTTCTTCCAAATCGCCAAAGCCGAGGATCTCGCCCTTTTCTTCGGCAACCAGCGTACGGTTGCGCAAAAGGCTCTCTTCCCAGCGGCTGCGGTCCATCTCGGCAGGCGCCCACGCATCTGTCTGCGTGGCGGAATAGTCTGCCCGGTTTATGGTGTGGACGGTTTCGTAAAACAGGCGGTACAATGCCGGCAGATCCTGCGGGCGGTAGTCCCGGATGACCATGGCGTTCTCCTTTCGGTCAGTTGTGCTACCGATATTGTAGCACATCCGGGGCGTTTGTGGTAGGGAAAAGCAGCGCTTTTCGGCGGATTTTGTAATACTATCCGTATTATTTTATCTTGTTACTCCAAATTGTCACTCAATTTGCCGCAAAATCAAAAAAGCAAGGACTTTCGTCCTTGCTTTTTCTTCGCTGTCATCCGACAGACGATCAGGTCATTGCGTAGGGGTCCAGCAGCTTGTTGATCTCTTCCTCGGAGAGGATGTTGCGGCTGACCAGCTCTGCCCGGACAGAGGTTCCGTTGCGAATGGCGGTCTTGGCGATATCCGCGGCTACGGCATAACCGACTCTGGGGCAGATGGCGGTGATGATACCCACCGAGTTGTCCACCAGATGTTTGCAGTGGTCCTCGTTGGCGGTGATATCCACCACGCAGTTGTCCACAAAGGTCTGGATGCCGCCTGCCAGGGTGGTGATGGACTCGAACAGTTTATAGAAGATGACCGGCTCAAAGGCGTTCAGCTCCAGCTGACCGGCCTCGGCTGCCATGGTGATGGTCATATCGTTGCCGATGATGGAGAAGGCGACCTGGCTGACCACCTCGGGGATAACGGGGTTTACTTTACCGGGCATGATGGAAGAGCCGTTCTGCTTGGGAGGCAGGTTGATCTCGGCAAAGCCGGTACGGGGACCGGAGGACATCATACGCAGGTCGTTGGACATTTTGGACAGGCTGACCGCACAGGTCTTGAGGGTGCTGGAAGCGACCACGAAGCAGTCCAGGTTCTGGGTGGAATCCACCAGATTTTTTGCCTGGCGCAGGTCCAGACCGGTAACAACAGACAGGTTGGGAACGATGGAGTTGACATAGCTCTCATCGGCATTGATGGCAGTACCGATGGCGGTGCCGCCCATATTCACATGCATCAGCTCATCGTAGATGTGACCGATGCGGTTGAGATCTCTTTCCATTACGGCACGGTATGCGCCGAACTCCTGACCCAGACGGATCGGGACGGCATCCTGCATCTGGGTACGGCCCATTTTCAGGATATGGTCGAACTCTTTCTCTTTTTTGCGCAGGGCGCCGACCAGTCTCGACAGCTGGAAGATCACGTTCTGCAGCAGTTTGATGGCGGTGATCTTGCCGGCGGTGGGGATCACGTCGTTGGTGGACTGAGACATATTTACATGGTCATTGGGATGAACGATGGAGTAGTCGCCTTTTTCGCCGCCCAAAATCTCGATGGCACGGTTGGCGATCACTTCGTTGGCGTTCATGTTGAAAGAGGTGCCGGCGCCGCCCTGGATACAGTCGGTGATAAAGGCATCGTGCAGCTTGCCGGACAGGATCTCGTCACAGGCCTGTACGATGGCGTCTTTGATCTTTTCATCCATGTCACCGACCTGACAGTTGGTGATGGCACAGGCTTTTTTTACAGCAGCCAGCGCACGGATAAATTCCGGATGGGCGCGGCGGCCGGTGATGTTAAAGTTTTCGTAGGCACGGACAGACTGCAGTCCGTAGTAAGCTTCGCTTTCAATTTCTCTTTTGCCGATGAGGTCGGTTTCGATACGCATAATTTTCCTCCTGTCAACACAAGAACCCTCTGTTTTTCCACTCACGCAGGAAAAACGCCGTCATTTCATCTTGTAAGACGGATTTCCTGCACCATTTACAAATTATATGCCAACGATGCTGAAATTGCAAGAGGGAATGAAAGTTTTCCGTGATTTTTCTCTTTCCGCTTCCTGTTCGGCGTGATTTTGCCGGTTTTTCTGTCATTTTGCAAAAGAAAAAGCCGCCCGAGGGCGGCTTTTCTGCGTGCGTTTCGGTTTTTATGCCTGTGCTTTAAAGTAAGCGTTGAGCTGTGCTACCAGCTCGTTGACATCGGCACCATGAACATTGCAGGCTTCTTCCAGGCTTTCCATTGCGGAAGCGGGGCAGCCTACACAGTGCATTCCCATCTCGAACAGGTATTTGGCGGTATTGATATCATTGGCCAGCAGATCGCCGATCAGGGTATCTTTGGTAACGATCATGAAAATGACCTCCTTTTTCATAAAAT
>JAFQTW010000110.1 GCA_017408855.1 Oscillospiraceae bacterium
GCAGGAGACCACCAAAAGCGGTATCATCCTGGCCGGTTCCGCAAAAGAGAAACCCCAGGTGGCAGAAGTTGTGGCAGTAGGTCCCGGCGGCATCGTCGATGGAAAAGAAGTCACCATGTACCTGAAAGCAGGCGATCACGTGCTGATGAGCAAATACGCCGGCACCGAAGTGAAGATCGACGGCGTGGAATACACCATCCTGCGTCAGGATGAGATCCTGGCCATCGTGGAATAATCATCCGGTTAACAGTTAGGAGGAAACAGATATGGCAAAACAGATCATTTACGGCGAAGAGGCAAGAAAAGCTCTTCAGACCGGTATCGATAAGCTGTCCAATACCGTTAAGATCACCCTGGGTCCCAAAGGACGCAACGTGGTTCTGGACAAAAAATTCGGCTCTCCGCTCATCACCAACGACGGTGTGACCATCGCCAAAGAGATCGAGCTGGAGGATGCTTTTGAGAACATGGGCGCACAGCTGGTGAAAGAGGTCTCGGTCAAGACCAACGATGCTGCCGGCGACGGCACCACCACCGCTACTTTGCTGGCACAGGCTCTGGTCCGCGAGGGCATGAAGAACGTAGCTGCCGGCGCTAACCCCATGGGCGTGAAGAAAGGCATCCAGAGAGCGGTCAACACCGCTGTTGAGGCAATGCTGGGCAACTCTCAGAAGATCACCTGCACCGCTGACATCGAGCGTGTTGCAGCGATCTCTGCCGGCGACGATTCTGTCGGCAAGCTGATCGGCGAGGCAATGGAAAAGGTTTCTGCAGACGGTGTTATCACCATCGAGGAATCCAAAACCGCCGAGACTTACAGCGAAGTGGTTGAGGGTATGCAGTTCGACCGCGGTTACATCACCCCCTACATGGTTACCGACACCGACAAGATGGAAGCTGTCATCGACGACGCTTACATTCTGATCACCGATAAGAAGATCGCTTCCATTCAGGAGATCCTGCCTGTTCTGGAGCAGATCGTTCAGGCCGGCAAAAAGCTGGTCATCATCGCTGAGGACATCGAGGGCGAGGCACTGTCCACCCTGATCGTCAACAAGCTGCGCGGCACCTTTACCTGCGTTGCGGTAAAAGCACCCGGCTTTGGCGACAGAAGAAAAGAGATGCTGCAGGATATCGCTATCCTCACCGGCGGCGCAGTCATCAGCGAAGAGCTGGGCTACGACCTGAAAGAAGCGACCATTGATCTGCTGGGTCACGCAAAACAGGTCAAAGTTCTTAAAGAAGCCACCATCATCGTTGACGGTGACGGCGACGTTGAGATGATCAAAGCCCGCATCCATCAGATCAAATCCCAGATCGAGACCTCTACCTCTGAGTTCGACCGTGAGAAGCTGCAGGAGCGTCTGGCTAAACTGTCCGGCGGCGTAGCAGTCATCAAAGTCGGCGCAGCGACCGAGGTTGAGATGAAAGAGAAAAAACTGTGCATCGAAGATGCTCTGTCCGCAACCAAAGCGGCTGTGGAAGAGGGCATCGTAGCCGGCGGCGGTACCGCGCTGATCAACACCATCGAGGCGGTGGAGAAGCTGCTGGCAGAGACCGAAGGCGACGAAAAGACCGGCGTGAAGATCGTTCGCAAAGCGCTGGAAGAGCCGGTTCGTCAGATCGCTGCCAACGCTGGTCTCGACGGCGCGGTCATCATCGACAAGATCATGTCCTCCGGCAAAGTCGGCTACGGCTTCGACGCTGCCAAAGAGGTCTACTGCGACATGATCCCCAGCGGTATCGTGGATCCCGTTAAGGTGACCCGTTCCGCTCTGCAGAATGCCGCTTCCGTCGCTTCGATGGTCCTGACCACCGAGAGCCTGGTTGCCGACATCAAAGAGGAAAACCCCATGCCCGCAATGCCTGCAGGCGGTATGGGCGGCATGTACTAAAAAATCCCGCCAAAAGCGATGAAAAAGCGGCTTTTTAAGCCGCTTTTTTCTTTTTTTCGGGTTTTTTTCGATGTTCAGATTTTATCCGTTGAATTACCGGCATAAAATATGCTATGATGAAGAGCAACTTTCCCCGAAAAGCGCATAAAATCGGGGAAAACGACATACTTCTAAAAGGACGGCCGGAGGTGAGCAGATGGCAAAAGCGAAGAAACAGAACTTTTTGCAGGGCGCGCTGATTTTGATGAGCGCCGCCATGATCGTAAAGGTCATCGGCTACCTGTTCAAAGTTCCGCTCAAGGGGATCATCGGGGTCAGCGGCTTTGGATATTTTAACGCCGCCTACGGACTGTTCAATACCCTGTACGCATTGTCGGTGGCGGGACTTCCCGTTGCGGTGGCAAGAATGGTCGCCCACAGCACCCATCAAGGCCGCTATCGGGACGTAAAACGCATCCGCCGCATCTCGACTTTGACCTTTCTCTGCACCGGTCTGACCGGCAGCCTTGTGATGTTTTTGGCGGCAGGACCCTACGTCCGCTTTACCGAAAACCCCAACGCCTACCCGGCGGTGGCGGTGATGGCGCCGGCGATCTTTTTCATCTGTGTCAATGCCTCGTTCCGCGGCTACTACGAGGGACTGCGCAATATGCTGCCCACCGCTCTGTCGCAGATCACCGAGGCACTGGTAAAACTGACCTGCGGACTGACCTTTTCCTCGGCAGCCATCCGGATGGGGCTGGAGGAATACGCCGCGCAGGGGACGGTTTTCGGTCATCCTGCAGCGAATGAAGAAGCGGCGAAGCTGGCAGTTCTGCCTTATGGCGCGGCAGGCGCCATTTTGGGCATCGTGGTCAGCACGGCTGCCTGCACCGTCTTTCTGCTTTTGTACAGCCGCAAAAACGGCGACGGCATCTCCCGGGAGATGCTGCGGACGGCGCCCGAACCGCTCTGCGGAAAAGAGATCTTTCGCCAGCTGTGGCAGATCGCCATTCCCATCTGTCTGGGCGGGCTTGCTCTTAATATCACCACCCTCATCGACGTCAGCTCTCTGACCAATCGGCTTTCCACCGCTCTGGAACGGGGAGAGGCGGCAATGCTGGGGATGTACCGCGGCGTTTTGCCGGAAAATATCCCCCTGTCCGAGGTGCCGAACTACCTTTTCGGCGCGTACAATATGTCGGTGACCCTTTATAATCTGGTCCCGGCGTTCACCCAGACCTTCGGGGTCAGCGCGCTGCCGGCGGTGACGGCGGCGTGGGCTTCTCACGATCGGGAAAGCCTTCGCAAAAACATCGAGTCGGTCTGGCGGCTCGTTTCGATGATCGCCTTTCCGGCGGGCTTTGGCATCTGCGCTTTGGCAGAGCCGATTTTGACTCTGGTCTATCGGGCGGACCCGGCCTCCATTCCCATTGCGGCGCCGATCTTGCGGGTCCTTGGCATCGCCGCGATCTTTGTCTCGATCAACTCGCCCACCAACAGCATGCTGCAGGCGGTGGGAAGAGTCCATGTTCCGGTGCGGCTGATGCTTTTGGGCGGCGCGGTAAAACTGGCGGTCAACTTTTTGCTGGTCCCTCTGCCGCAGGTGAACATTCAGGGCGCGCCTTTCGGGACCCTGCTGTGCTACGGGATGATCGTCTGCATTTCTGTCCCGACACTCTGTAAAACTGCGGGGATCCGTCTGCGTTTTGGCAGGACATTTTTAAAGCCGATGCTCTCGGGCGCACTGTGCGGACTGACGGCGTGGGCTTCGTACGGACTGCTTTCTCTTTGGCTTGGAAATACCCTGTCCACCGTCTTTTCCATCGCATTGGCGGCGGCAGTGTACTTCGTTGCCCTGTTTTGTATGAAAAGCGTGGAAAAAAGCGATGTTTTAGCCCTTCCGAAGGGAGAAAAAATCGCAAAACTACTTGCAAAACACGGGCTGATGGAGTAATATAATTAGGCGACTTTAAATGGAAAGAAGAGGAATGACCCATGCGGGCTGATTTTCCCTTAAAGGAAAAATACGGTTTTGAAGATCTGGTGCAGATCATGCGGGTGCTTCGCGGACCCGACGGCTGCCCCTGGGACGCAGAACAGACCCATGAGTCCATCCGCAAAAACTTTATCGAAGAGACCTACGAAGCGGTGGAAGCCATCGACAACGGCGACAAAGCCCTTTTGAAAGAAGAATTGGGCGATGTGCTTTTGCAGGTCATCTACCATGCGGCGATGGAAGAGGAAGCCGGCGAGTTTACCATCGACGATGTGTGCCACGATGTGGTGTATAAGCTGGTCGTTCGTCATCCCCACATTTTCGGGGATGTGAAAGCCGATACCGCCGAAGAAGTGCTTTCCAACTGGGAAAAGATCAAACAGCAGCAGAAAGGGCAGGAAACGGCCACCGAGACGTTAAAAAGCGTTCCGAAGGTACTGCCTGCGCTGATGCGTTCCACCAAAGTGCAGCAGAGAGCCGCAAGAGCCGGCATGGACTACGACGACGTCCTCGGCGCGCTGCGGGATCTGCGCAGCGAGATCGATGAGCTGGAAGCGGCCATTCAAGAAGGCTCGCAGGATGAAAAGACCATGGAGCTGGGCGATCTGTTGTTTTCCGCAGTAAACGTTTCCCGTTTTATCGGCGCCGATGCCGAAGAAGCTTTGGGTCTGAGCTGTGACAAGTTCGTATCCCGCTTTGAAAAGGTCGAAAATGCGGCAATGTCCCGCGGTATCGACATGAAAACTGCCGGGATCGAAAAGCTGGACGAGATCTGGCGGGAGATCAAATCGTTTGGAACAGATGTCAAGAATGTCTGTAATAATAAAAATGTTTAAATAAACGGAGGAAAAAATCATGACGAAAACCGAACTGATCAATGTAGTTGCCGAGAAAACCGGCTTCTCCAAAAAAGACAGCGACAAAGCAGTAGTAGCAGTAATCGATGCCATCACCGAGGCTCTGACCAACGGTGAGAAAGTTCAGCTGGTTGGCTTTGGTACCTTCGAGGTAAAAGAGCGCGGCGAGAGAAAAGGCATCAACCCCAGAACCAAAGAGGAGATCACCATCGCAGCTTCCAAACTGCCTTCCTTCAAAGCTGGCAAAGCTCTGAAAGACGCAGTTTCCAAATAATCTGCTATTGATGGACGGGGTAAGCATGGCGGCGCTGTGCTTACCCATCTTTTTTACGGAGGTACAAGATGAGACTGGATAAATACCTCAAGGTGACCCGACTGATCAAACGACGTACCGTTGCCAACGAAGCCTGCGATGCGGGCAGGATCCTTGTCAACGACAAGGTGGCAAGAGCTTCGTACGAAGTAAAGGAGAACGACGTGATCACCATCAACATGGGCATGAAGCCGGTGAAGGTCAAGGTGCTTAAGGTCAGCGAGTACGCCACAAAAGAAAATGCTTCCACCCACTACACGGTGGTCGAGGACTAAAAAACTCCCTGCGGGGAGTTTTTCTTTTTTTGCAGTATTTTCATCCTTTTTTGCCACTATATAGACAGAAAGAAAAAAGGAGGGACTTTGATGAAACGATTTCTGACCATGCTGCTGGTGCTTCTTTTGCTGGGCGGATGCGCCGCTGTGCCGTCCTCGGTGCCGGAAGAACCGGCAAGATCCGGGCTGGAACAGACTGCGATTTTTTTCGAAGGTCGGGTG
This sequence comes from Oscillospiraceae bacterium, assembly GCA_017408855.1. Taxonomy (GTDB): domain Bacteria; phylum Bacillota; class Clostridia; order Oscillospirales; family Ruminococcaceae; genus UBA3818. The sequence continues at coordinate 5,541 of JAFQTW010000110.1, forward strand.
CTTTACGACCTGGATGGTGTGCTCGTTCTGACGGAACAGATCGATGGGGAAGAAAAGGGCGAGCTGCTCACCTTTACCCTCGGCGATCTGCCCCTGACTGACGAAAACGGAAAGGCTACCGACCGGACGATCCAACCGGGGGATATCCTTTCTATCGCTTACGACGGTTCGGTGCTGGCAATCTGGCCGGGGCTGCTGTCGGGTCCCACCGCGGTGCAGATCATCGGGCACGAGGAGACTCTGGCACCATTTTACGCAGAGCAATTGATGGATCTTTACGAAAAGGATTCGGGGCTCAACGGCGAGATCCAGCGCATCTCGCTGGATTTGACTGCGGTCAGCAACCTTGGCGAGATGGAAAAAGCCGCCGTTGGCTATGTGCTGTGGTGTGAAAGCGGCATCGAAGTTTTTCAGGAGACCATCGAGGATCTTTACGAACAGGGGTTCGTGAAGGATGGCGGATACTACGAGACCGGCGTACTGCTTTCGCTGGAGGATTCGCCTGTCGAAAACGGAAGTTTTACGATGTCTGCCATGAAATGGCGCAGCGGTCTGGGTGCCGTCGGATACGAAGATGCCCGGGCGAACCGTACTGCCAACGGCTGGACCTGCGTTCCTGAGGCGTGGTTTATTTCGTAATACAGGATAAAGGAGGAAACCCGTATGAAAAAATGGATCGTTTTTCTTTTGCTGGCAGCCAGTCTGCTGGGTCTTACCGGATGCGCTTCTGAGCCTTCGCAGGCGGAAAGCTGGGACCGGATCCCGATGGTGATGATCGATGGCGTTCTTTATCTGGATACGGGATTCGAAAACACCAATATCCGGGAGTGCGGTCTGCCGGACGGCGAGATCACATCGACGGTGGACGGCAGCGAAAGACCCACAAAGGATGATCAGTCCAATTTCGGTACAGGCTATGTGTATCAGTACGGCACCGAAGGAACGGTCGAGATCCGCATCAATGACAGATGGTGGATCTATGCGACCGAAGAAGCGAGAGAAAACCTTCAATTCCCGGACCGCTAAAAGAGAAAACAAAAAGACCTTCCCGCGGGAAGGTCTTTTCTTTTTGTCCGCCGACGTTTTGCGACAGCTGCGCCGCTTTCCCGGTCCTATAATGGATGCAGAGGGGGAGAGGCGATGCAGACGGTCTATGTGGATATTCTGGTGTTTCTCAACACGGTCATAGACTGTGTTTTGCTGCTGATCGCCGCGGCGGTCGGAGGAAGAAAACCGGTCCGGTGGCGGCTTGTTGCCGCATCCTTTTTGGGCGGCGGATATTCTCTGATCCTTTTGCTGCCGGCGCTGAGCGGCCCGGTTTTGACCCTCAGCCGCCTTTTGTCCGCGGCGGTGATCACCGCAGTGGCTTTTCCTTTTCGCTCTCTGCGGGCATTTTTGTATCAATGGGGGCTGTTTTATCTGGCAGGCTTTCTCTTTGCCGGCCTTATGACCGCCCTGTGGTTCGTCTTTACGCCGCCGCAGATGATGCTGGGAAACGGCGTGGTCTATTTTCATCTGCAGCCGGCGGTCCTGATCGTGGGCGTGCTGGCGGTTTATCTGCTGATCCGCCTGCTTTTTCGGCATCTGCGGGCCTTTCACTCTGACCGGGAACGGGTCGTTCTGACTCTGACAAACGCGCTGGGGCAGGCGAAAACGGTAGCGGTGACCGATACGGGAAACCGCCTGTGCGATCCCTTTGGCGGCGAGCCGGTGATTTTGCTCAGCGCGCAGGCGGCAGGACCCATCCTGGATCCCGCGGTGCGGGATTATCTGCGCGGCGGGGAAAACGCGGCGATGCGGGCGCTGGAAAAGGGCGTCCGGCTGATCCCATACGAAGGAGTCGGAAAACAGGGGCTGCTGCCGCTGGTCCGGGTCGATTCGGTAGAAAAATGGGACGGCAGCGAACGCACGGTCTGTGAAAGGGCAAAGATCGCCGTGACCGATCAGCAGTTTTTCGAGGGGGGATGCGGTGCGCTGCTGCATCCGGATCTGGTTTTTATCCGGCATAAGCCGGAACAAAAAGGAGGGAAAAAGTCTGAACAGCAATCTGAGCGCCATCCTTCGTTTATTGATCGAGCGTTTTTTTCGAAAAAACAGGATCTTTTACATCAACGGACCGGAAAGCCTGCCGCCGCCCTTGTCCCGGGAGGAAGAGGGAAAGGTCTTTGCCTGTCTCAACAGCGACCCGGCAGCGAAAGAAAAACTGATCGTACATAATCTGCGGCTGGTGGTCTACATCGCCCGAAAGTTCGAGTCCTCCGGCATTGGGGTGGAGGACCTCATTTCCATCGGCACCATCGGACTGATCAAGGCGGTCAATACCTTTTGCCCCGACCGGAACATCAAGCTGGCGACCTACGCTTCCCGCTGCATCGAAAACGAGATCCTGATGCATCTGCGCAAGACCCACGGGCTGAAAAACGAAGTTTCCATCGACGAGCCGCTCAATATCGACTGGGACGGCAATGAACTGCTGCTTTCGGATATTCTGGGGACCGACAGCGACCTTGTGGGCAGGGATATCGAGACGCAGGCGGAAAAGGAAATGCTTTTAAAGGCGGTGGACGGTCTCAGCCAGCGGGAAAAGGTCATCATGGAGCTGCGGTTCGGCCTTCGGGGAAAGCGGGAGCATACCCAAAAGGAGGTGGCGGATATTATCGGCATTTCCCAGTCGTATATCTCCCGCCTGGAAAAGCGGATCATGCGGCAGCTGAAAGAAGAACTGGAAAAGGCCGCTGTTGGATAAGAAAAGCCTTTCGCCAAAAGCGAAAGGCTTTTTCGTTTAAATCGAGAGAATCGCATCGGCACAATCTGCCTGCAAAAGAGCTTCGATGTATCCGGGTTGGCTTAGCTCAGCGGCGATTTGGGACAGTACCTGCATATGGCTGTTCCCGTCGCTGCCGCAAAAGCCCAGAATCAGGCGTACAGGACCGTTTTTGCTTTCGGTGGGGATCTCTCCCTTCAGCCGCAAAAGAGCTGCTGCAGGGCGGATCCCGCCTTGTTCCGGCGCCGCGTGAGGCAGAGCGGTGAAAGGCGCCATCACGATGAAGCTGCCCAGCTCACGCACCGTTTCGACCATCGCGGCGGGATACCCCGGTTCGGCGCAGCCGGTATCCACCAGCAGCTGCCCGCACAGCAGGGTCGCTTCTTCTAAAGTGGCAGCGGGCGCATCCAGCAGGATGCGGTCAGGGGACAACAGTTCGTTCAGCATACTTTCACCTTACTTTGCTTTTTTTGCCGGTTTTGCAGATGTCCTTGAGAGTGCATTCGCCGCACAAGGGATTTCTTGCCTTGCAGACGGCTCTTCCGTGCAGAACGAGACGGTGGCAGAAATCGTTGGATTTCTCCGCAGGCAGGACTTTTCTCAGCTGCATTTCGCATTTGAGGGGGTCTTTGGTATCGGTCAGTCCGATATGGTTGGTGATGCGGATGCAGTGGGTATCGCAGACGACGGCAGGTTTGCCGTACACGTCGCCCAGAACCAGATTGGCGGTTTTTCTTCCCACGCCGGGCAGCTTTAAAAGCTCGTCCATCTCGTCGGGAACGGTGCTGTCATACTCGCTTTCGAGGATCTTGCACATGGCGATGATGTCACGGGCCTTGGTCTTGTAAAGACCGCAGGTGCGGACGATCTCTTCCACATCGGAAAGCTCGGCAGCGGCAAAATCGTGGACGGTTTTATATTTTTCAAAGAGCACCCGGGTCACGATATTGACTCTGGCATCGGTACATTGGGCGGAAAGACGGGTGGCGATCTAAAGCTCATGGGGCTGCGTAGATTCCAGCGAGCAAATGGCATCGGGATACGCCACTTCCAGCCGGCGGACAGCCTCTTCGGCCGTTTGTTTTTTGGTCATAAGGACACATCCTTTCAAAAGGGATTGTACCACAGGAAAAAAGGGAAAGCAATCCTGCCGAGTCTTGACAGCCAAGGCGAAAAAAGGTATATCTTAAGTATCTTATTTCCCCTGAAAGGAGAAAAAAGGATGCGTAAGATCCGGATTTTTGATACCACTTTGCGGGACGGCGAACAGTCGCCGGGCTGCAGTATGAATATTCACGAA
>JAFQTW010000111.1 GCA_017408855.1 Oscillospiraceae bacterium
CCGGTACTTCGGTGCAAATACAATATGGTACTTACAATTCCACTTGGTATGTGCTAAACTGTTTATGGCATTATTTTGTTCGCTCAGTTTAATGTCCTCCTAATGTGTTTTCTGTTTTAAGCTGGCAGGCTCATTAACAGTTTAGCACATTAGGAGTTTTTTCTTTTCATCGCTTAAGCTCTTTTGAACCACGCGACTATCGCGTGGTTTTCTTTATACAAAAAGACAGCGCATTTTGAGCGCTGTCTTTTGTTAAAGCATCGGAACTATTCCCGTGCCGCGTTGAGTTTTGCCGCTTTTCCAAAGAGGAAGAAGCCAGCGATAAAGATGACCGCAATGACCGAGATGCCGGCATTGGCGCTTCCGGTCAGCTGGGTGAACACGCCGACCAGCGTAGTGCCCATGAAGGCCGCGCCTTTTCCGCAGATGTCGTACAGACCAAAGTACTCGCCGGATTTCTCGGAGGGAATGATCTTGGCAAAGTAAGAACGACTCATAGCCTGGATACCGCCCTGGAACATACCAACGCAGACAGCCAGCAGCCAGAACTCCCAAACCTGATCCAGCTGGATCGCAAACAGCGCGATACAGGTGTAGGCGGCGATGCAGATCTTGATCAGGGTGACATTGGAGTATTTTTTCGCCGCGCGGCCAAAGATCAGCGCAAAGGGGAACGCAACGATCTGGGTCAGCAGCAGCGCCAGCAGCAGCATGGTGGAATCAAAGCCCAGTGCGCTGCCGAAAGCGGTCGCCATATCGATAATGGTGTAAACGCCGTCGATAAAGAAGAAGAAGGCCAGCAGGAACACGAAGATGTGTTTCTGGCTCTTGATCTCGGTAAAGGTTTTGTACAGCACTTTAAAGCTGTCACGGAAGGCATGCTCACGTTTCTCGGAATAGTGGGTCTGTTTGTAATGCTTGAGCAGCGGCAGGGTCAGAACCAGCCACCAGGCAGCATTCAGACAGAAAGCGATCGCCATGGCAGTTCCCATCGAGATGCCGATCGCCTCGTTGCCCAGAACGATCACAAGGCTCAGCACGAAGGGGATGCAGCTGCCGATGTAGCCCCATGCGTAACCGCTGGAAGAAACCTCATCCATGCGCTCCGGCTCGGTAACATCGGAAAGCATCGCGTCATAGAAGATCAGACTGGAAGAATAGCCAACCTTGGCAATGACTTAAATGGCCAGAAAAACGATCCAGGAGGTGGGCAGAGACAAAGCCGCGCATCCAATGACACCGATCATCAGCATAAAGATAAAGATCGGCTTTTTGTAGCCTTTCATATCCGCCATGGTACCGAGGATCGGTCCGATGATCGCTACGAGCAGAGTCGAAACCGATGCCGCATAGCCCCAATAGGCCAGATAGTCGGTTTCGGAAACGCCCGCGGAAGAAGCCAGCCCGTTGAAATAGATGGGCATGATGGTGGAAACGAGCAGGGTGAATGCGGAGTTTGCCACATCGTAAAGCACCCAGAACTTTTCCAGTTTGGTGAATTTTGTTTTCAGCATATTTTCTACCTCTCAATTTGATGTTTATTCAAAATCCCGATCCAGTCTCGGATCGAGAACACATCCGCCCCAAAATGCATCCAGCAGCTTTTTCTGCTGCCGGACCGTTTCATCCACGGCCTTTTCCAGCTTTTTGTACAGCGCCTCGCAAATCAAACGGCAGCGGGGATCCGGCTCGGCGTTCATGATATGCGGGCCGAGCGCCTCGTATTTTCCCATCCGGCGAAGAGCGGCATATACCGTTTCCCGCATCGGTTTTTGCGGAAGCACCAACAGATTTTTGTAAAACCGCATGGCTTTTACCGACCGGTCCAGCGTCTCGGCGCGGATCCCGGGATAAAAAGGGGCAAGCACCTGTCCCATGCCCTTGTCGTCGGGAACGCAATAGCCCAAGCGAAAAGCATCGGCTTTCTTTTTCTCCATGACCAGCATCATCCGGTCAAACTCGGTCTCGATGGCCACATGTCCCACACCGGACACTTGGATCTGCTCTTTGATATAGCCGTGGACCGAGCTGTCCAGCATGAAATGGCACAAAAAGCCCATCAGATAGGAAAGCTGTTCCGGTCTCTTTCCGCCGGCGATCCATTTTTCTCTCGCGTGTTCAAAAAAGACACGGGCCGGTCTGTGGTGGATGGCACTTCCCTCCTGCCCGACAGGGTTTTTCTGAAAGGGATTATAAAAAAACAGAATGTCCGGTCCCTGCAGACCCAGCCGATACAGCTGCGGATACTGCAAGATCGCCTTTTTCTCCGAAAAAGGCAGACGTGCCGCTACTTTGCGGCCAAATACATCGTGTGCATATAACGACGGCATAGTCTCCTCCAAAATATCACTGGCAAATGGAGCCGAAGTATTCCAGCCTTGCGGAAAGCTCGTCCACCTGGCGGACCATCTCTCCCAGCTTTTCTTTGGCCGAAGCGATCTCGCCCTGCACCTGCTGCATCTGCCGCTCTTTTTCCAAAGCCGCCTGCTGCTGTCCCTGCAAAACGATCTCTTTTGCCTCTTCTTTCGCCTCTTCGCAGATCCGATCTGCCTCAGCCTGCGCGTTTTCGATGATGACAGCCGCTTCTTTTTTGGCGTTGGCCAGGATCTGTGAAGCTTCGATCTTCTGCTCCATCAGCTCGGCAGACTGACGGTCCAGCTTTTCTTTCAGCGCTTCCAGCAGGCTCTGCCGCTGCGAAGAAGACTCCTTCGCCTTGGACAAAATGGTCTGCGCCTCCTGACGGGCGGCAGCCATGGTCTTTTCGCTTTCGTCCCGCGCGTGCTGTTCCAGCTGACGGGCCTCTTCCATCCGCCCTTTGATCTGACGGGCCGCTTCCAAAAGCTTTTCCCGGTCCGGATCGGCAGTTCGCTCGGCAAGCTCCGCTTCCAAAAGGGCGATGCGCTCGTCCGCTTTCTGCAAACGGCTCTGCAGCTCGGCTTTTTCCTCCGCCGCTTTCTGGGAGCGGGCAGATTCCCTCCCTGCGTACCGGCGGTCGATCTCGGCTTTTTCTTTTTCGTATTTCTGGATCACTTCGGTCAGATACCGGGTGACCTCTGCTTTATGAAACCCCCGCAACACGGTGGTAAACAGCTCTTTTTTCGACATTTTTTTGCTCCTTTCGGGCAGAAAACAGGATGTTTTCATCCAATCCATTACAGTATATCACATTTCTCCGCCAAGAAAAAGAACTTTTTCCGCAGCAAAAAAGCGCCGGTTTCCCGACGCTTTTGTTCAGATGATCACGCAGATGAGTCCCGAGCAGCCTTCGTTGATGATCCGCTCGATGGTCTCCTGCAGCTTGAGCCGGGCTTCCTGCGGCATCCGGTACAGCTTGTTGTGCAGTCCTTCGTTCACAAGGCTATGCAGGCTTTTGCCAAAAATGTTGGATTCCCAGATCTTTTCGGGGCTGTCCTCGAACTCCTGCAAAAGATACATCACCAGCTCCTGAGACTGTTTTTCCGAACCGACGATGGGCGAGATCTCGGTGGTGATATCCGCCTTCATCATATGGATCGACGGCGCCGAAGCTTTAAGGCGCACCCCATAGCGGCTGCCCTGCTTTACGATCTCCGGCTGCTCGAGACGCAGCTCTTCCAGCGAGGGCATTACGATGCCGTAGCCCACCGCCTCCACCTGCTCGAGGGCGCCTTTGATCTTTTCATATTCCCGCTTGATCTGCGCCAGCTGCTGCATACAGGGCATCAGCTGTGCCTCGTTTTCGATGGAGATCCCCGTCTGCTGGGAAATGATCCGATACAAAAGCTCCGGCGGCACCTGCAGCTTGACTTTGACACTTCCTCTGCCCAGATCGATGCCGCTGACCCCGCAGCTTTCCACCTGCTCCAGCTGGGAAAGCGCTTTCAGATTCGGCTCTACATCCCGGATGCAGGCGATCTGCCGCGCCTTTTCCATCACTGCACAAACAAGGCTCTGCCGCAGCGGATGCTCTTTTTCCAGCGTCAGGATCCACCGGGGCAGATCCACTCCGATCTGCCGGACCGGGAACTGATACAGCACCGCGGACAGGATGCTGCGGATATCCGTTTGTGTCAGCTGCAGGCAGTTGACCGGCATCACCGGAACGCCGTATTTTTCCTGCAGCTGCTCTGTCATTTCCCGCACCCGGGCAGATGCGGGATCGGTGGCATTGAGCAGCACCACAAAAGGCTTTTGAATGGCTTTCAGCTCTTCGATGACCCGCTCTTCCGCTTCTTCGTACTCCTGCCGGGGGATGTCGCTGATGGAGCCGTCGGTGGTGACCACCAGCCCGATGGTGGAATGTTCCTGAATGACCTTGCGGGTGCCGATCTCGGCCGCCATATTAAAGGGGACCTCTTCGTCGAACCAGGGCGTTACCACCATACGGGGACCGTCGTCCTCCACATAGCCCAGCGCGCTGGGGACCACATATCCCACGCAGTCGATGAGCCGCACCCGAAAGCTGGCCTGATCGTCCAGCTGGATCTGCACCGCTTCTTCGGGGATGAATTTGGGTTCGGTGGTCATGATGGTCCGCCCCGCCGCCGACTGGGGCAGCTCATCCACCGCCCGATCCCGTCTGGCCTCCCCTTCCATATGAGGGATGACCAGCGTTTCCATAAACTTTTTGATAAAGGTCGACTTTCCCGTCCGGACCGGACCCACAAGCCCCAGATAAATGTCCCCGCCGGTCCGCATGGCAATGTCCTGATAAATGCTGCGGTTTTCCACTAAAAAGCCCTCCTTGCCGATGCCCTTTTGTTTTCCGGGCATTTTCGGGGACAGCGCCTCTCGTCCATGCCCTTGGCTAACACACTATATGAGAGGCAATGGAAAAATAGACGCAAAAAGCCCCGTCCGAACGGGACGGGGCTTTTAAATTGCTGTTATTTGGGCAGGAAGCCGACTTTTTTATAAACCTTCTCAAGGGTTCTGCGGGCAATGCGCGAAGCTTTTTCCGCGCCTTCGGTATAGCATTTTTCCAGATATGCCTTATCTGCCATCAGCGCGTTATACTTCTCACGGATGGGAGCCAGATGCTCGGCGACCGCAGTACCGACAGCCAGTTTAAAGTCACCGTAGCCTTTGCCTTTAAACTCTTCCTCGATCTCCTCGTAGGTTTTGCCGGTCACGCAGGAGTAGATGGTCATCAGGTTGTTGATGCCGTCCTTGCCTTCGCGGTAGCAAACTTCCATATCGGAGTCGGTAACAGCGCTCTTGAACTTTTTGATGATGGTCTCGGGGGGATCCAGAATGTATACGCAGCCGCGGGGGTTGGGATCAGACTTGCTCATCTTCTTGGTGGGATCCGCAAGGCTCATGATCTTGGCGCCTGCTTTGGGGATGTAGCCGTCCGGCACAACAAAGGTGTTGCCCCGCTGACCGTTAAAGCGGATGGCGATATCGCGCGCCAGCTCCAGATGCTGTTTCTGATCGATGCCGACCGGTACCAGATCGGTCTGGTACAGCAGGATGTCGCCTGCCATCAGCACGGGATAGGTAAACAGACCCGCATTGATGTTGTCGGGGTTCTTCTGGGATTTGTCTTTGAACTGGGTCATGCGGCTCAGCTCGCCGAACTGGGTATAGCAGGCCAGCACCCAGTTGATCTCTGCGTGCTCTTTTACATGGCTCTGGATGAACGCGATGGATTTTTCCGGATCGATGCCGCAGGCCAGGATCAGCGCATAGGCCTCGAGAGTACGTTTTTTCAGCTCCGCCGGGTCCTGACGGACGGTGATGGCGTGCATATTTACGATGGAGTAGATGCAGTTATATTCTTCCTGCAGCTGCTTCCAGTTGCGGACGGCCCCCAAATAGTTGCCGAGAGTGATCTGTCCGCTGGGCTGAATACCCGAGAACACGATCTTTTTACGTTCTGCTGCCTGATTTTCCATGAGTGTTCCGTCCTTTCTTAAAACAGTTTATAGGTCAGACCGCCCAGGATATCGATGCCTTTTACGATCTGCTCGTCGGTGGGGGTGGAATAGTTGAGGCGGACCGAGCGGGTCGGCTCCGACTCGTCGGTCAGAAATGCGGTGCCGGGGACCACTGCAACGTGGTTTTCCACCGCCGCCTGACAAAATGCCATCATGTCGGCGCCTTCGGGCAGGGTGCACCACAAGAACAGTCCGCCCTCGGGATCGGTGTGGGAAACGGCGGGATTAAACTTCTTGTCGATCTCGCCGATCATCAGATTTGCTTTTTTACGGTAGATGTCCTGCAGACCTTTGATGTGCGCGTCGAAATCATATTCGGCAAGAAACTTGTCGCAGATCAGCTGGGACAGGATGGTGGTATGTACGTCGGCGCACTGTTTTGCCACAGTCAGCTTCGCCACGATCTCACGGGGTGCCACCACATAGCCTACACGCAGACCGGGCGACAGCACTTTGGAGAAGGATCCGCAGTAGATGACGATGCCTTCGGTATCGAGAGATTTGATGGTGGGGACCGGCTCGCCTTTGATCCGCAGCTCGCCGTAGGGGTTGTCCTCCAGGATCATCACACCGTACTGAAGGGCCAGACGGTATACTTCCCTGCGTTTTTCCAGGCTCATGGTAATACCGGTGGGGTTCTGGAAATTGGGGATGGTGTAGATAAATTTGGTTCTGGGATTTGCCTTCAGCGCCGCCTCGAGCTTTTCGATGTTGATGCCGTCATCGTCCATCTCCACGCCCACCAGCTGCGAGCGGAAGGAACGGAAGGCGTTGAGAGATCCGATAAAGCTGGGGCTTTCGCAGATGATGGTGTCGCCGTCGTCCACCAGACAGTGGGCGGTCAGGCAGATACCCTGCTGCGCGCCGGAAACGACCAGCACCTGATCAAAGTCCTGACCGATGCCGTAACGCTCTTTCACATGGACTGCCAGTCTGTCACGCAGGGGGGTGTAGCCTTCGGTTACCGAATACTGCAGCGCCAGAACGGGATTTTCCTGCAGGATCTCGGCGGCGATCTTCTGCACCGTCTCTACCGGGAACGCTTCGGGTGCGGGGTTTCCGGCAGCGAAGGAGATCACACTGGGATCCGCGGTCGCTTTTAAGATCTCACGGATGGCCGAGGGCTGAAGAGAATCTATCTTCTGGGAAAACTGATATTTCATAGTTGATTCCTCCAATACAGTTTCTGATTGCTTTTGAAAAAGAAAACGCCCCTGACAGAAGTTTCGCTTTCTGTCAAGGACGAATAAATCTTATCCGCGGTGCCACC
>JAFQTW010000112.1 GCA_017408855.1 Oscillospiraceae bacterium
CCGGTCGCAGGGGCGGCGTGGAAGCCCACGCAGGCATAACGCAGGATCTCCTCTTCCTGTTTCTGCTGCAATGCCCGATCTCCCTACTGCCTGATATGTTTTCGAACCGGCCGCAGGGGCGGCGTGGCAGCCCACGCAACAATAAGAAAAAGGACCTGCCGGCGGCAGGTCCTTTTTTAATACCGAATCAAATAATAGATCACATACACCCAGCTGAGCAGCCCGTGAAAAATGGCCCATCCCACCGAGTGCCAATTGACATAGCTGATGACCATAGCCAGCGCACATCCAAAACTGATGCCCGATTTGGCCACTATTTTTGCAGAGGATTGCCCGTTCATGTTTTCACCTCTTAGATGTCTACGTCATGCTTCATTTCAAAATGGATCATAAACGCCAAAAGCGCACGGAGAATAATGACCGCGCCCAGCACGATCAGCTCGCTCATGTCCTGCACCAGCACCGTCTTGAGGATCTCGGCAGCCATTTTAAATTCCAGACCGGTTGCCATGCCTCTTCCCAGATCGACCTTAATATTGTGGGCATCGTCCCGTCCCAGCAGCTTTTTCAGGTAGTGAAAAAAACTCTGCAAGGCAGAAATCGCCACGACGAAAATACCCATGATCTCAATAGCGGAAACAATGTGCGGAAGATAATCATGAATCAGTTGTTCCAGCATCCTATCTCTCCCCTCTTTTTTTCAGTATACCATCTGCTTCCTCTTTCCGCAAGGAAGCAGATGGAAAAAGCCCCGTCACAGGACGGGGCTTTTGGTTTTTACAGTTCTGCCACCAGATCGTCGATCTCGATGAGGGTGTGGATGAACACACGGATCGAGCGCATCAGATTGGGGATATCGCCGTACTCATCCGCCTGATGAGCACCGCCCTTTTCAAATCCGAACAGTCTTACGCGGTCCGGAACGGTCACGCCGTAGGATACTGCGTTGGGCAGGCTGCGGGCGTAGGTACCGCCGGCCAGACAGATGGGGGGAATGTCGGGCATACCCAGCACTTCGCGGGGGATCTCGATCAGTTTCTCCACCACCGGATGATCCAGCGGGAAGCAGAATGCGGGGTTATTGGACATTGCCAGGATCTCCAGACCTTTTTCGGCGGCAGCTTCAGGGAATTTCTTCATCAGATATTCCTGATCCGCTTTTACCGGGTAACGAACGTCCGGTTTCAGCATCAGCTTGTCGCCCACTTTGCGCACCCAGGTGAATACGCAGGTCAGCTTGCCGGAGATGTCGTCCTCACAGCCGATGCCGAAAGGCTCGCCCCAGTAGTAGGAGGTCAGCTCCTCGAACAGCTCCATGGCTTTGAGGGTCTTGCCGGTCAGCACTTCCGCTTTCAGGATGGCTTTTGCCAGAACATTATTGGCGTTTACCGCACCTTCGGGGCGGGATGCGTGCTGGCTGTTTCCGGTGGCGTTAAAGCGGACACCTTTTTCATCCTCTTCCACGGTGATGCGCTCCATGTCGCCCAACTTAGCTTTCACATCCTCCAGCTTGCAGCCGGAAACGATGGCATACGCTCTGTCGGGAACCGAGTTGGTCGCCTCGCCGCCTACGATCTCCACCAGCTCATCGCCCACTTCGGGGATGGCGAATTCCGCACGGATAAAGCCGATCTCCGCATAGCCTACGGGGAATTTGGAGTCGGGAACCAGGCTCCATTTAGGTGCTTTTTCTCTCTTGAGGAACTGAGGCATGTCAGCGCTGCCCTTTTCCTCGTTGAGACCGTAAACCAGCATCACGTTGTTTTTCAGTTTGATATCGTGGTCCTTAAGGAAGCGCATGGCGTACAGACCAACCATTGCGGGACCTTTGTTGTCGGCGGTACCGCGTCCAAAGATGTATTTGCCGCAGTCGCTTACGTAAGGATCATAGGGATCATGGGTCCAGCCGTTGCCCTCGGGAACGATGTCCATATGCGCTACGATGCCGATGGAATCGCCGTTGGGATTGTCGCCGTAGGTGGCGGAACCGGCCCAGTTGTCGTAGTTTTTGGTTTTAAAGCCATACTCTTCGCTCATCTGCAAAGCCATGTCCAGCATTTCTTTACAGCCTTCGCCAAAGGGCAGATCGCCCACAGCCTCGCCGGATACGCTGCGTACACGGCAGACCTTTTTCACGTCCTCGATGTATTCATCACGGTGTGCATCCAGCCATTTGTCGATGGCTGCATCCAGCTTGATTTTCTGTTCCTGGGTTAAATTCATCGCTATGACCTCCTAAGATGATTTGCTTTCAGTATACCAAAAACTTCCGGAGCCGTACAGAGGTTTTGCAAATATTTTTGCGGGATCTTTTCGCTCTCCTTTTCTGCAGCAGAAATTTTGCAAAGTGTACTTGACATATTTTGCAAAGCTTGCTATACTAAAAATGCAAAGTCGACATTGCATTTTTAAGGAGGTCATTACTTGAAAAGCAAAATTGCCCAGTTGAGAAAGGAACGCCGCATCTCGCAGGAACAGCTTGCCGCTGCCGTTGGAGTAACGCGGCAGACCATCACCTCGCTGGAAGTGGAAAAATACACCGCCTCGCTGGTTTTGGCCTATAAGATCGCCCGATTCTTCGGTCTGACCATCGAGGAAGTATTCGATTTTTCGCAAGTGGAGGAATAATTATGGAGAACTTTAAGAAAACCCTCAAAAAACGCGTTCTGTTTGGCACGATCTATTGCCTTTCCATTCCCGTTTTAACGATCCTTCTGCATTGGATCATCGGTTCTACCCGAGCCGCCGGCTTTACCTCCGGCTTTGCCAGCGGACTGGCCGGCGTGGCGCTGTACTATGTCATTCAGTCTGCCCGTGCGCTCAAGGACGAGGAAAAAGCCCGCGCCATCTACATCAAGGAAAACGACGAGCGCGAGCAGATCATCGGCTACCGCACCGCCAAAGCAACCATTCTGACTATGCTGGTTCTGCTTTCCATCGCCATGCTGGTCACCGCCTACATCGACTATAATATCACCCTCATTTTAGCCGCAGTAACCCTGATTATTGCTGTTTGTTCCGCAATCTGGCGAGCCTACTATAATAAAAAGCTGTAACCGGCACACTTACATTGACAGACCTTTTTCCCCATGCTATACTGGGAGCAATTTTTCAAAAGGAGGTCTTTTTATGGACGAGATCCGTTTAGTCAAACCCACCGCCGAACACGCCGAAGCCATCATGCAGTTGCGGCAGGAGCTTTTGGGCGACAAAGGCGGCGACCGGTTTGCCGGATGCGGCAATCTGGAGCACTGTGAAACCGCCGAAGAGTGGCTGGCGACCATCGAAAAACTGTCCGATGAAAAGACCTGTCCTGCCGACCGGGTCCCTTCCAGCACCCACCTTGCCATCCGTCAGTCCGACGGGCGGATCGTTGGTGTCATCGACCTGCGCCACCACATCGATCATCCGATTTTGGCTCTTTGGGGCGGACACATCGGCTACATCGTACGGGCATCTGAGCGAGGAAAAGGCTACGGCAAAGAAATGCTCCGTCAAAACCTGCTGTACGCCCAAAGCCGTGGACTGGATCGGGTGCTGATCACCTGTGACGCCGACAATCTCGCCAGCGAAAGGACCATCCTTGCCAACGGCGGCGTCTACGAAACCACCGTTCCGGTGGATGGCTCGCTGACCAAACGCTACTGGGTCCGGATCTTTGCAGATCAATAACAAAAGCCGTGGTAAGGCTGACGCCTACCACGGCTTTTCCTTTGTTTACTGAATAAATCTTGCCAGGAACTCACGGGTCTCTTCTTTTTGAGGATTTTTAAAGATCTCCTGCGGCGTTCCCTCTTCACAGATGACCCCGTCCTTCATAAAGACCACCCGATTGGAAACATCCCGGGCGAAGGCCATTTCGTGGGTGACCACGATCATGGTCAGACCCTCGTCTGCCAGGTGCCGCATGACGGCAAGCACCTCCCCCACCATCTGGGGATCCAGTGCGGAGGTGGGTTCATCGAACAGCAGGACCTCCGGTTCCATCGCAAGGGCCCGGGCGATGGCGACCCGCTGCTTCATGCCGCCCGAAAGCTGCTTCGGTTTGGCATGGATGTAAGGGAGCATCCCAACCTTTTCGAGAAAATACCGGGCGGTCTCTTCCGCTTCTTCCCGGCTTTTTCCCATGACCTTGCGCTGACCGACGATGCAGTTTTCCAGCACCGTCATGTTGGAAAAGAGGTTAAAGCTTTGAAATACCATCCCGACCTTTGCCCGGTAAGCGGTAAGCGAAAACCCCTTTGCCGCGATATCTTCTCCGTGGAACAGGATCTGTCCGCCGGTGGCTTCTTCCAGCTGGTTGATGCAGCGAAGCAGGGTGGATTTTCCCGATCCCGATGCGCCGATGATGGTGGTCACATCACCTTTTTCCACCGAGAAATCGATGTCCGAAAGAACTCTGTGATTGCCGAAGGTCTTTTCCAGATGATTGACTTGAATGATGGGATTCATCGAGACACACCCTCCTCTTCCCAGCTTTGTTTTTTCTTTTTCGGACGGTAGCTGTACAGTCCGCTGGTGTGTGCCAGTGTATCGGTGGTAGCCAGATCGTAGTTGTCGTCGCCGTCGATGCGGCTTTCCAGCTTTCTCAGCAGGAAGGATGCGGTCACCGTCATCACAAGGTAGATGATCATGGTGATGGTCGCCGACTCAAAGTAGCGGTACAAAGCACCCACCGCACTTTTGTGGGTAAAGAACAGGTCCGAAAAACTGATGACCGACAGCACCGAAGTGTCTTTGATGTTGATGATAAAGTTGTTTCCGATCTGCGGGATGATGTTCCGGAACGCCTGCGGGATGATCACGCTGACCATCGTCTGCAGATGGGTCATGCCGATGGCTTTCGCCCCTTCGGTCTGTCCCGGGTCGATGGAAAGGATTCCGCCGCGGACCGTCTCTGCCATATAGGCGCCGGTGTTGATCGAAACGATGAACAGCGCCGCCGGCCAGATCTCCATGTGATAGTCAAACAGCATCCGCACACCGTAGAAGATGAACACCGACTGAACGATCATCGGGGTGCCCCGGAACAGTTCCACATAGCCTTTCAGGATAAGGTTGACCGAGAAAAGCAGTACCTTTTTCCAAAGGGGATCTTTCTTTTCCACCGGAATGGTTTGAACAACACCGACCGCAAATCCGATGAGGCATCCGAACACCGTTCCGATAAAGGAAACGATCAGGGTGTTGACCGCACCCTGCAGAAAAGAGGGTGCATAGCTTTGCCACACCAGGCGGATCCCGCTGATAAACTCTGCCAAAACGATCCGTCCTTTCCTATTCGCTGAGCGGCTGTACCGCGATCGCTTCGGCCATCATGGCTTCGTAATCCGCTACGGTCATCTGCGCCAGCACTTCGTTAACGGCAGCCAAAAGCTCGGTGTTTCCTTTCTGAACCGAGATGCCCAGATTGATCTCTTCGTCGGATACTGCAAATTCGCCTTCGGTACCGGAAAAGTCCAGCAGGACCATATCGTCGTAAACCTCGACCGCCGCCATTGCGGTGGGCATATCGGTGACCACCAGATCCACCGCGTCGGATTCCAGCGCTACCAGCATGGCGGGTGCGGTCTCCTGCGCCGGCAGAATGTCAGCTTCGGGAATCTGCGGCAGGCAGATGTCGTACCAGATGGTACCCAGCTGCGAGGTGCAGGTGGCGCCTGCCAGATCAGCTACCGCTTTGGCATCGGCATAAGCGGAATCGGCTTTGGTCAGGGTCACGATGGATGCGTAGTAGTACGGCTCGGAGAAGTCCACCACTTCCATTCGCTCAGCGGTGATGGACTGACCGGCGATGACCATATCCACATCACCGGAAGAAACGGCGGGGACCAGGCTGTCCCAATCCAGTTTCACGATCTCCAGTTCTTTTCCCAGATGCTCGGCAACTTTCTTTGCCATCATCACGTCGTAGCCAAAGGCATAGTCGCCGGTGCCGGAAATGGGAACAGCGCCGTTGCTGTCGTCGGTCTGCGCCCAGTTGTAGGGAGCATAGGCACATTCCATTGCCACACGCAGGGTATTGTCCTGTTCAGATTTGCCGCCGCAGGCGGTCATGGTGAAACAGGTGATGATCACGAGTACGATTGCGAGGATTCTTCTTGTCATTTTGGGTTCCTTCTTTCTCAAAGTTTTCATTTTGTCGGCTTTTTTACGGAAAAAAAAAGCCATGAATACTTCGGAGAAGATTCATGGTACTTTCATGCATAGACATGTTTTGCCGCCGCAGACAAACTGCGGCCGCGATAACCAATGATAGCTCTCCACCGTAGGTGACAGTCCAAAAGATATTCTCCCTTGAACCAGCAAACGGAAACGGCATTTTCCATTCACTTCGGCGAAAGAACCTTTCCTGCAAAACCGGGAAGCCTGCCCGTTATCGCTTTGCTGTACTCATCGCTTTCGCGCCTCTACCATTGTTTCAGGCTCAGCCAAAAACAATTTCAGTATTCTGTTTGATAGCCGTTGTGGCTATGAACGGGATTATAGCAAAGGCATATTCGGCTGTCAACACAAAAAAATGGAATAAAAACCGGTTTTTCGGGGATTTTTCCTTTTTTCACGAAAAAAAATGAAAAAAAGAAGCGATTTCTCGCTTCTTTTCCAAAAAATTTTTATAATTTTTTGACCATGTAATAGTAGCAGCGCTCCCTGCCATCCTTGTAACGTATTGCGCCCGGGATCGTTCCGGTCACCGCAAAGCCCTGTTTTTCATAAAGAGCCATTGCCCGCTCGTTGCCCTCGACCACTTCCAGTTCCATCTGGGTGATGCCGTTTTGCCGCGCGACCGCTTCCATCTCTTCGAAAAAGACGGTGCCGATGCCCTTATGCCAAAAGTCTTTCACCACAGCCACCGCAAGGATGCCCCGATGCCGCACCTTGATGCCTCGATTTCGAAAAATCTCGCAGACGCCGACCATCTCGCCGTTTACTTCGCAGATGATCATCCATGCGTTGGGATCCTCCAGCTTGCGCCGGATCCAGTTTTCCTCCTGCTCGACCGTCTGGGTGATCTCTTCGGGATAAAGCATCAGAAATTCACTTTCGCCGCGGGTCTTTTTCATAAACCGCAGCATCGCCTCGCCGTCCCCCGGCCGAAGACCGCGCAGGACCGCCTGTGTTCCGTCTTTCAGCAGGACAGTTTTTCGGGTGTCATACATCTTTTTCACATCCTTTTAAAAAAATTTTCTTTTTATTATACTACTTTTTCTTCTGATGACAAGAGTCGATTTCCCCTCCTCTTCTCGGGGATCGATCGGATTTTCCGTCTTTTTTGACCATTTATCACGCTAATGTGAAAAAATACTTTCTCTTTTGCCCGGAACGTGCTATACTGAATCTATCAAAATCTGGAAAAGAGGGATCCCTATGAAATTCACCGAATTCCCCTATGTCCGCCCTGATCTGACCGCTGCCATGGCAAAGCTGGATGAGCTGGCAAAGACCATCCGCGAAGCCCAGGACGCCGCTGCTGCCAAAGATGCGTTTCTCGCCTACGAAGAGATCGCAAAAGAGGTAGGCTCCGCCCGTGCCATCAGCTCGGTCCGTCACACCGTCAACACCAAGGACGCGTTTTACAACGAAGAAAACGCCTTTTGGGACGAGAATTCCCCCATCCTGAACGACAAATATCTGGACATCTACCGCGCGATGGTCTCCTCTCCCCTGCGCCCTGAGCTGGAAGAAGCGCTGGGCAAGCTGCTGTTCACCAAAATGGAGATCGATGTCAAATCCGCCGATCCTTCCATCATCCCGCTGATGCAGGAAGAAAACGCCCTTTGCACCGAGTATGAGAACCTTTACGCTTCCGCACAGATCCCCTTCGACGGCAAGATCCTTACGGTTGCGCAGCTGGGACCTTACAAACAGAGCGCAGACCGGACTGTCCGCAAAGCCGCTTTCACTGCCGAGGGCAACTTCTTTGACGAAAACCGCGAGAAGTTCGACGAACTCTACGATAAGCTGGTCAAAAACCGTACCGCACAGGCGAAAGCGCTGGGCTACGAGACCTTTACCCCTCTAGGCTACATCCGGATGCACCGCAACGGCTACGGCGTTCCCGAGGTGGAAAACTACCGCAAGCAGATCGTGGAATACATGGTCCCCGCCATCTGCGAGCTGAAAAAAGTTCAGCAGCAGCGCATCGGCGTGGAGCAGATGGAATACTGCGATGACAACTTCCTGTTCCTCGACGGCAACCCCAAACCTCAGGGTACTTCCGAAGAGATCCTGGCGGCAGGTCTTAAAATGTATCGGGAACTGTCCCCCGAAACCGCCGAATTCATCGACTTTATGTTTGAGTCGGAGCTGTTCGACGTTCTCGCCAAGGAGGGCAAAGCCCCCGGCGGCTACTGCACCTACATCGCCAACCGCAAAAGCCCCTTCATCTTCTCTAACTTTAACGGCACCGCCGGCGATGTGGATGTTCTGACCCACGAGGCAGGTCACGCTTTTGCCGCTTATCAGGCTGCTAAGCTGAACGTTCTGCCCGAGTACGAGGACAACACCCTCGAAGCCTGCGAAGTTCATTCCATGGGTATGGAGTTTATGACCTCCGATTTCCACCACCTGTTCTTCGGCGATCAGACTGAGAAATATCAGCTGTTCCACGCCGAAGCTGCCATCTACTTTTTGGCATACGGCTGCATGGTGGATGAGTTCCAGCACATCGTGTACGAAAATCCCGACCTGACTCCCGAAGAGCGCAATCAGGCTTGGCTGGGTCTGGAGAAAAAATACCGTCCCTACATGGAGATGGGCGGTCTGCCCTTCTACGGACGGGGCGGCGGCTGGCAGTATAAAATGCACATCTACACCAGCCCCTTCTACTACATCGACTACTGTCTGGCGCAGACCGTTGCGCTGCAGTTCTGGGCCGAGTTCCTCAAAGATCCCAAAGATGCGTGGAAGCGCTATCTGGATCTGGTCAATATGGCCGGCACCGGCACCTTTGTGGACGTGGTCAAAGCGGCAGGGCTGATGACCCCCTTCGAGGATGGCTGCATCAAGGATGTGGCTGAGACCGCGAAAAACTGGTGTCTCACCCATCAGCTGAAAAAATAAGAAAAACAAAAAAGACCGTCCCTTGGGACGGCTTCGTAAGGAAGTAATTCATGTAGGATACGGTGTAACCCCGAAAAAGGGGTTGCACCGTTTTCTCTTTACGCCACAAAACGGAATTCTTGCGGGTTTTCCCGTATTTCCGCCATCATAGCGAGTATTTCTTCTTCGGCTGGAATATCTATCATACCTGCTGCGGTAAAATAAATATCTACCTTTACATAGCAATGACCGCTGGATTTATCGTTGTTGTGAACCTCGATACGCTCTATCAGTGAATTAACAAGAGTAGGTGTCAATTCCTTAACATCGGTCATTTCCCGTAAAGTACGGAGCAAAAGTCGTAAATCAACTACCTGTTGTTCGGCTTTCTCTAAAATCCGCTGACTTTCTGCAACCTCTGTAATCAGTTCCTTTTGCTCCTTTTCATAACTGAGTACCATACGCTCATAACGGTCATCTTCTAATTTACCAAGTACATTTCTTTCAAAAGCAGTTTCAAACAGTTTGTCTAATTCAGCAATGCGGCGAGTACCATTTTCTACAAACCGTTCCAATCGCTTAAATTCCTGTTGACGCATTGCA
>JAFQTW010000012.1 GCA_017408855.1 Oscillospiraceae bacterium
CCCGGAGCCCGGGCAGGCATACGCACGATCTCCGCTTCCGTTCGCACCGTGCAATGCCCGATAACGCAGCTGCTATGCAGACCTTACACTGCGCGCGGGGCGCGAGGTTGGAGCCTTATTCCATAAAATCTTAAAACAAAAAGCCCATCCGGTTGGATGGGCTTTTTTCATTGTGCTTTGTGCAATTATGCATTAAAAGCTTTGACCAGACGGTCAACAGCTTCTTTCATAACGCTCTTGGGAGAGGTTACGCACATTCTTCTGAAGATGGTGCCTTCGGGCGGGAACATGCCGGCGCCGTCGGACAGACCGATGTGCGCTTCACCGGCGATCTTCTGGTTGATCTCTTCGGCGGTCATGCCAAAGTCGGTGAAATCCATCCACAGAATGTAAGTGCCTTCGGGACGGAATACTTTCAGCTTGGGCAGCTCGTTGTGCAGTCTGTCTACCACGTAGTTGACAGACTCGTCGAGGTAAGCATTCAGCTCATCGACCCACTCGTCACACTCGGTGTAAGCAGCGATACAAGCAGCGGTGGAGAAGGGAGACAGAGCGGCGCGAACCGGACCGATCTTCTCCAGCAGAGCCTCGTCCTGAACGATCATGTTGGTGATGTGCAGGCCTGCCAGGTTGAAGGTTTTGCCCAGACCGGTGATGAGAACGATACCCTCGGGACCAACAACGTTGATGAAGGGAACGATCTTGTTGCCGTTTCTGGGGAAGTCCATATGTACGTCGTCACAGATCATCAGGACATTGTTGTCACGGCAGATCTTGGTGATCTTTTTGATCTCTTCTTCGGTCCAGATACGACCGGTGGGGTTGTGGGGCTGCTGCAGGATAACAGCGGTGTTCTGGGGATTTTTACACAGAGCTTCGAAAGCTTCCCAGTCAAAGGTGTAGTAACCGTTGTCGTTTTTCATCTGGAAGCTGGCGTAATATCTGCCCTGGGGGATAACGTCGTTGGTGTAGTAGTAGGTGGGATGGGGGATGATGATGCCGTCGCCGGGTTTGGTCAGCTTCTGGATGGCGGCAACAACAGCGGAGTGCGCACCGCTGTAACAACGGATCTGCTCGGCTTTTACTTCGAGAGAGAAGCGGTCTTTCATCCAGCGGCAAACAGCGTTGTAGTACGCATCCGGAACAACGGAGTAGCCGAAAATACCGTGGTTGGCAACTTTTTTGATCGCCTCGATGATGGGAGGAGCGCAGCGGAAATCCATATCTGCTACAAAGAAGCACAGTCTGTCCTCCGGCAGTTTGTCGGTGAGGAACATGGTGGCCATACGCTCATTGCTGCTCCATTTGGAAGAAAGGCTTCCTTCTTCGTGGATACGATCGATAATTTCGTCAAAATTGTACTTACCCATAATAACCTCCTGTTTACACGTTAAGAAACCTTTTTCGAAGGGGTTTGCTCGTGTTTTCTCCATTCTATCGTACTCTTTTCTGCCGATTTCGTCAATGCCGGTTTGATTCATCTGTGTAATTTTGTGCGGAACGATGAAAATACGTCTGAGAATTGGTGAAATTGGGCTATGAAAAAAGGAAAAAGAGCCATCACGAAGGATGGCTCTTTGCCTTTTTAATTATGGTGCTTATCTGCCAAAATAGAGTTTTGCATCTTTTCTGGCTTCGCCGCACATCTCCATCAGGCGGGCAGACATGTTCTCCACAAAATTGTCGGGAACGATTCTTGCGCCCTTGGGACATTTCTTCGCACAGGCCTGACATTTGATGCACAGGCTCATGTCCTTGATGGCAGGGCTCTTGGGGCTGATGGCAGCGGTGGGGCAAACGTCAACGCAGTGCATGCAGTGGATGCAGTCGGCGGAAATTTCGTGTACCAGACCGGACTGGGGTCCGCGGGCTTTGTAAGGATAGCTGCCGGGAACCTTCAGCGCAAACTGACCAACGGTCACGTCTTTGCACCAGAAGTAGATCTGACGGCCGAAGTCAGCGCATTTGTACAGGTCGATGCGGTCGGGTCTGCCGGCAGCTACGGTGTTGCCGAAGGAGTGCTCGCCGATAAAGGCGCCTGCCGCTACGGGAATAAAGCCCTGCGCGGACAGCAGATCACGCATCTCCAGGAGCGCATCGTCGAAATCACGGTTGCCGTAAACAGCGGCGATGACAACGGGGGTGCATTTTCCGTGCAGATGACGGATGGCTTCGTAAGAAACCAGCGGGATGCGTCCGCCGTAAACGGGAGCGCCGACCACGACCATCTCGTCCGCTTCGAAGGTGTAGTGCTCAGCACGTACTTCGGGACGGGTCAGGTCGAGATTTTCGATCTCGGGCAGAATGCCGCCGGCGATGGCCTGTACCGTTTTGCGGGTGGTGTCGGTGGGGCTGAAGTAAGCGGCGGTGACTTTATTGATGATCATTGTCAAAACCTCTTTTCTGAAAATCCAAGCTTGTAAGCTTATTATACGACAAAAAAGAGAGGCGGTAAAGAAAAAGAAAACGCCCGAAATTCGGGCGTTTTTCCTAAAAATTATTCTACGGTAACGGATTTTGCCAGATTGCGGGGTTTATCCACGTCGCATCCGCGGGCAACAGCGGTGTGATAAGCCATCAGCTGCAGCGGGATGACGCCGGTGATGGGAGCGAACAGATCATCCAGATCGGGCAGACGGATGATGTGATCGTATACGTCCTCGCCGATCTCGTCAGACTCTTTGCAGATCAAAAGGACCTGTGCGCCGCGGGCGCGGGTCTCTTTGATGTTGCTGATGGTCTTGGGCAAAAGTGCCGTCTGGGTCGCCAGCGCGATGACCGGCACGCCGTCGGTGATGAGGGAAATGGTGCCGTGCTTGAGTTCGCCCGCTTCGTAGGCTTCGGAATGGATGTAGCTGATCTCTTTGAGTTTGAGAGATCCTTCACGGCACAAAGCAAAGTCGGCGCCGCGTCCGATAAAGAAGCAGTCCTCCACGTCCTTCATGATCGCCGCCATGGCCTTGGCGGCCTCGTCGGTGAGAAGGGCGGCGTTGGTTTTTTCGATGGCATCCAAAAGCCCCGATACCAGCTCTTTGGCCTTTTCTTCGCCGATCCGTCCCTTTTCCAGGGCAACACGGATGGCCAGCAGATACAGTACGCCGGTCTGCACCGAGTAGGCCTTGGTGCTGGCAACGGCGATCTCCGGTCCCGCATAGGTGTACAGAACGATGTCTGCTTCACGGGCGATGGTGGAGCCGGCTACGTTGACGATGGCAAGGGTCTTGACGCCCTGCTTTTTGGCAAGGCGCAAAGCGGCTAAGGTGTCCGCCGTCTCGCCGGACTGGGAGATGACCACCACCAGCTGGGTGGGGTCGAGGATGGGATCCCGGTAGCGGAATTCCGAAGCGATGTCCACTTCGGCGGGAACTCTCGCCAGCTTTTCGATGATGTTTTTGCCGATGCATCCGGCGTAGCTTGCGGTGCCGCAGGCCACCATCTGGATGCGGGTGATGTCTTTGAAAAATCCCGGGGCGATGCCGTCGTGGGAAAAGTCGGGCACGCCGCCGATGATGCGGGGATGGACCGTGTTGTACAAAGCGGTGGGCTGCTCGAAGATCTCTTTGCGCATAAAGTGGTCAAAGCCGTTTTTCTGCGCCTGCTCCACATCCCACTGGGCGGTGAGCAGCTCTTTTTCGATGGGGCAGCCTTCCATGTCGGTGACGGTGATCTTGCCGTCGGCGTCGATCGTTACGATCTCGCCGTGTTCCAGCGCGTAGTAGTTTTTGGTGTAAGAAAGGACAGCGGAAATATCCGATGCCAAAAAGCCTTCGCCCTCGCCCACAGCCGCCAGCAGCGGGCTGTTGAGACGGGTGCCGTATACTTTGCCGGGATGGTCGGCGAACAGAACGCCGAAGGCGTAGGAGCCTTCCATCATCCCGCAGGCTTTGCGGATGGCGGCGATGGGATCACCATCGTAACAATAGTCAACGGTTTTGGCAGCGACCTCGGTATCGGTCTGGGTCTCGAAAAGGTAGCCCTTGCCGGAAAGCATCGCCTTCAGCTCGGCATAGTTTTCGATGATGCCGTTATGCACCAGCGAAACACGCTCGGTCCCGTGGGGATGGGCGTTGCGGTCCGATGGCTCGCCATGGGTCGCCCAGCGGGTGTGTCCAATGCCGCAAAATCCGGGCAGGGGACGCTCGCCGAGACGTTCTGCCAAAAAGGCCAGACGTCCGGCCGATTTGGTGGTGCAAAGACCGTGGTCGGTAAAAACGGAAACACCCGCGGAATCATATCCGCGGTATTCCAGCGCACTGAGTCCTTCCAGCAAAATGCGCACAGCCTGCTGTTTGCCGGAATAACCTACAATACCACACATATTCAATTCTCCATTCAATGCAGTTGTCGATTTTGCCCTGAACGCTGCTTTGTGCCGTCAGTTGCCTGCGGTTTTTCTGCGTTCTCTCACAGGGGCTTTGCTGCGGGGAGGCATCCGCCGAGTGTTCGATACTCCTCCCGCCTCGTCGACCGTCCGGGTGATGGCTGTGGCGCTTATGGTGATGATCCCCCTGTCTGCCCTCCTTTTTGTAATATCGTCCCGGTGGGGATGGTTCATATTATGCATCGTTTTTTTCCAATGCCACCATATTAAGAATCATTATAGCAGACGGCGCTAAATCTGGCAAGCGGCTTGTCAGCCGGACCCAAAAGATGGTATCATCAAAGAAAAGGAGGGCGAAAAAGGATGAAAAAGATCGGATTTTTGGCATTTTTTCTGCTTTTTGCAGTGGTTTTGGCAGTCGTTTTTCCCCGCCCGCTGCCTCTTTCGGCGAAAGAAGGGCTGTTGGCAGGGGTCATCCGCCTTGGTGTGGAAGAGGGCGAGCCGGTCAACGAATCGCAGTCGGCGAATTTGCCGGCAAACAGCGAAGAGGCTTTGCTGGTGGACGCCGTCCTGCAGAAATACCGCTGGCGCCCTACGTTTGAAACGGCGGCGGACAGCATCCGCGGGTGGTTTGACGATTCCGGACCATCTCTCAACCCCGGCGGCGGGCTGCTGACCGTTTACTTTCTGGACGAGGAGTCTTCCTCTTTGACGGTGACGGAAAACGGAACGGTCCTGCTGAATAACCGTCGGTGCCGCATCGGCTGGTTCGGAAAAGAAAAGGGTCAGGCGCTCTATCGGGAGCTGCTGACGGCGCTGGAAGATCATCTGGAATAACAAAAGCCCATCGTGGGCAGTGCCACAGCCTTTGACGGGAACACACCCTCTTCGAAAAGAAACTGCTGCACCCGCGGCATTATGCAACAACAAAAGCCCATCCGTTTGGATGGGCTTTTTCGTTAATAGGGATACACATCGCCGCTGTCGGCCTTGCGGGCGGCTTTAAAGGCGGCGCCCTCTTTTTTGGTGACCTTGCGGGTCACCAGTCCATCTTCGGTGCAAAGCTGCAGGGTGATGTTGCCGCTTTCGATGCGGGGATGGCGCAGGACCCGGGCGGCGGCTTGTTCCGTCGGGATGCGGGATACCGCCAGATAGCAGTATTTTTCGTCCTCATACGGCGCATCGCCCCCCTTGACCTGCTTGTGCAGACGGGTGCGGGAAACACGGCAGGTAAAGTGGCACCAGTCATCGGCGGGAAGGGGACAGTCCTTTTCGTGGGGACAGGGGGCGATCAGGTGGGCGCCCAGATCCAGAAGCTGCCGGCGGACCTTTTGCAGCTGTGTGTAGCCGGCGGGGGTGCCCGGTTCCACGATGAGCAGGATGCCTTCGCAGGCGTTCCACAAACGAGCCACCGCCTGCTGCCGGGCGGTGTCGCTCAGCTCGCCCAGAACGTAAGAGGCGGTGACCAGCTGCGCCTTGGGAAGCGCGGCGTCAGCGGTGATGTCCCCGTCGATCCAGCGGGCGTTTTCCAGCGCGTCGCTGCCGGACTTCATCCATTCCTGACCCAGCTTTGCCATGGCTTTTTCCCGTTCCAGACAGGTGACCTCTTCGAGAAACAGCGCTTCATCGGCGGCAAAGGCGGCAGCCCCGGTGCCGGCACCCACGTCCAGCAGGGTGGAAGGCTCGAAGCCGGAAAGGGCGAGGGTGTAGCCCAAAGCGGAGGAAACGGCGCCGAAGGTGGCGGGCATCCGCATGATGGCATAGGTCAACGCCGACAGGTCGGTGGTGACCAGACGTTTTCCGGCACCGACCTCGTCCCGGTAGCGCCGGGAGATGGCGGCA
Organism: Oscillospiraceae bacterium; assembly: GCA_017408855.1. Classification (GTDB taxonomy): domain Bacteria; phylum Bacillota; class Clostridia; order Oscillospirales; family Ruminococcaceae; genus UBA3818. The sequence goes on from JAFQTW010000012.1 coordinate 6,164, forward strand.
GCTTCTTTGGCAAGCTCGGCGGTAGAATAGTCGGCGGCCTTTTCTTCGATGGCAAGGCGCAGGGAGACGGGCAGATCCATGATAAAGCTCCTTTGTTTACGAAAAAAGGGAACCGAGCGGTTCCCTTTTTGTGATTTCTTAGTATGCTTTGCCCCAGTAGACCATGGCTTTGGCAGGCTTTCCGCAGCAGGCGCAAACTTCGCCCAGCTCTTCCTGCTCGAAGGGCATACAGCGGGAGGTAACGCCCGCCATCTCTTTGAACTTGGCCTCGCACTCGGGGTCGCCGCACCACATGGTCTTGATGAAGCCGTTTTCGCCGTTGGCAACTTCGATCATCTCGTCCAGATCGTGGGCAACGTAGGTGTGTTTCTCACGGTTGGCTTTCGCTTTTTCGAACAGACCCTTGTGCAGGTCGGCCAGCAGAGCGGGGATCGCGGTCTCCAGCTCATCCAGGCTGACGACGGTCTTTTCACGGTTGTCGCGGCGGACCAGTACGCACTGATTCTGCTCGATGTCTCTCGGACCGATCTCGAGACGCAGCGGAACACCCTTCATCTCGTACTCGGCGTATTTCCAGCCGGGGCTGTTGTTGGAGTCGTCCATCTTCACGCGGCAGATGTTCTGCAGACGGTCGCGGATCTCGGCGGCTTTGTCCAGAACGCCCTCTTTGTGCTGGGCAACGGGAACGATGACCACCTGGATGGGGGCAACAGCGGGCGGCAGGACCAGACCGTTGTCATCGCCGTGGGTCATGATGATGGCGCCGATGAGACGGGTGGTAACGCCCCAGGAAGTCTGGTGCGGATACTGCAGCTTGTTGTCACGTCCGGTGAACTGGATGTCGAAGGCTTTTGCGAAGCCGTCGCCAAAATAGTGGGAAGTACCGGCCTGCAGGGATTTGCCGTCGTGCATCATTGCCTCGATGGTGTAGGTCGCCTCGGCGCCGGCGAATTTCTCTTTGTCGGTCTTTTTGCCCTTAACGACCGGGATGGCCAGCGCTTCTTCGCACAGAGCGGCGTAGATGTTCAGCATCTGCTCGGTTTCAGCGACAGCTTCCTCGGGGGTCTCGTGCATGGTGTGACCCTCCTGCCACAGAAACTCCATGGTACGCAGGAAGGGGCGGGTGGTTTTTTCCCAGCGCAGGACCGAGCACCACTGGTTGTACAGTTTGGGCAGGTCGCGGTAGGATTTGATGATGTGAGAATAATGCTCACAGAACAAAGTCTCAGAAGTGGGACGGACGCACAGGCGTTCCGCCAGCTTTTCGTTGCCGCCGTGGGTGACCCATGCCACCTCGGGGGCAAAGCCCTCTACATGGTCTTTTTCCTTCTGCAAAAGGCTCTCGGGGATCAGCATTGGCATGTAGACGTTCTCGTGTCCGGTCTTTTTAAAGGCATCGTCCAGCCATTTCTGAATGTATTCCCAGATGGCGTAGCCATAAGGTCGCAGGATCATACATCCGCGCACGCTGGAGTAATCGACCAGTTCCGCTTTTTTTACAACGTCGGTGTACCATTTGGCAAAGTCTTCATCCATAGAGGTGATGGCTTCGACCATTTTTTTGTTTTCTGCCATTGCTTTTTCACTCCCAATCGGTTTGATCGGTCGGAGGTCCGACCCTGAATGTTCATTATAATATACATCCCCGCAAATTTCAACAAAAACACGAAAAAAGACCGTTTGCACAAAGCAAACGGTCCGGGGATCACGCCTTTTAGATGCGCTCTTCGATGTATTTTACAACATCGCCAACGGTTTTGATGGACTCGATGTTCTCATCCGGGAACTCAGCATCGAACTCCTCTTCCAGGCTCATGACCAGATCCACTACATCCAGAGAATCGGCGCCCAGATCTTCGTTGATGTTAGACTCCATGGTTACATCCTCTTCTGCAATATCCAGCTGCTCGCAGATGATTTCTCTAACCTTTTCGAATACCATGTGGTGATTCCTCCTAAAAAATGTGTTCTTTGAAATTATCATATTCGCATTTCCATCGGTTGTCAACAGTATCGGATGGGAAAAAAAGAAAAATAGAGGAACTTACAAAATTATCCAAATTTCCTTGACAAAAGCGGTAAAATAGAATAAAATACCCCGATTTGACAGAAAGAAGGCGGAAGAATGAAACGGTTTGCCCTGATCGGGTATCCTTTGGGTCATACCATGAGCCCTCCCATCCACAAAAAGCTGTTCGCCCTTTCGGGGGTAAAGGGCAGCTACGAGGCCGTTGCCATCGAACCGGAGCGTTTTGAAGAAGCTTTGCCGCAGCTGATGCAGCTGGACGGCTTTAATATCACCATCCCCTATAAGCAGAAGATCATCCCCCACTGCAAAAAACTGCATGAGACCGCCGCCCGCTACGGGGCGGTCAACGTGCTGGACTGCCGCACCGGCATCGGGTACAACACCGACTGCGTGGGCTTTCTGCAGTCGCTGCAGGGCATTGGGCTGGAAGGGGAGGTCCTGGTCTGCGGTGCCGGCGGGGTGGGCAGAATGTTCGCGGTGGAGGCGGCGCTGCACGGCGCTGCGGTGACCCTCGCGGTGCGGGAAGGCTCTGTCTCCGGCGCACAGGAGCTGGCACGGGAGATCGGCGAAAAGGTGCCGGGCGCGGCGGTTCGGGTGCTGACCTATCCGCAGCTGGAAAAAGAGGACACCCGCTATCGCTGGCTGATCAACGCCACCCCGGTGGGAATGTTCCCCAACTGCGATGCCATGGTGGTCTCGCAGAAGGTGCTGGAGCGGGTAGAAAACATTTTCGATGCCATCTACAATCCCGTCCGCACCCGTCTGATGCAGGAGGGCGAGCGTCTTGGCTGCCGGGTCATCGGCGGCATGGGGATGCTGGTCTGGCAGGCGGCGCAGGCTCACACCCACTGGTACGGGGCGCAGTTTAAAAGGGAGGACATGGACCGTCTCATCGAAGAGATGGAGCGGATGATGGAGGAAAACCGATGAAAAACATCGTTCTGTTTGGATTTATGGGCTGCGGAAAATCCACCGTCGGTCAGCTTTTAGCGCAGCAGACCGGACGGACTTTGCTGGATACCGACAGCTTTCTGGAGCAAAAGTACGGGCGCAGGATCGCCGACATCTTTGCCGAGGACGGGGAGGACGCCTTTCGTGCCATGGAGACGGCGGTCTGCCGTGAGCTTTCCGACCGCAGGGGGCTGATCCTTTGCTGCGGCGGCGGAACGGTTTTGCGGGAAGAAAACGCCGCAATCCTGTCCCAGGGCGGGACGATGGTTTTTCTGGACATCCCCTTTGCGGCGGCTTACGCACGCATCTGCGGCAGCGACCGTCCGCTGGTACGAAACAACTCCAAAGAGACGCTGGAACAGATCTTTCTGTCCCGGGCGCCGGTTTACCGCAGCCGCGCACAGCTGACGGTAGATGCGTCGCAAAGCCCGAAACAGGTGGCAGATGCCATCCGGAACCGGATAAAATAGGAATAATCGGATAAAATATTACGAATAGTATAGAAAAGAGGTGCCGTATGATCGAAAAAACCGTACAGGATTCCATCACCGAGCAGGTCCATATTCTGATGCCGGAGAACCTTAACGGCTACGGACGTTTGTTTGGCGGACGGCTGATGCAATGGATCGACGAGGTGGCGGGGGTCACCGCCCGCCGTCACAGCGGGTGCAACGTGACCACCGCGGCGGTCAGCGAGCTGCAGTTTCACGCAGCGGCGCATGGCAACGACGTGGTGGTGCTGGAAGGCCGCATCCTGCGGGTGGGCAACACCTCGATGGAGGTGCAGGTGGACACCTTTGTGGAACGTCCCGGAGAGCGGGTACACATCAACCGGGCAAAGCTGGTGATGGTGGCGCTGGACGAAAACGAA
>JAFQTW010000113.1 GCA_017408855.1 Oscillospiraceae bacterium
CTCGACCCCTACTCCGCCATGCTGCACACCGCCCACGCCATCTACGGCGATGAGGCGCAGCCCCGCTTTTGGCGGGAAGAAGGATCCGGTGCCCTGTGCGCCCTTTCGGGGGACGGACTGATCCTCAGCGGAAGGTTTTCCTCGATGGAGGATCTTGTTTCCCTGTGGGTCATCACCGGCGCCGAAACGCTTCGGGGCAAAAAAGAAGATGTGGCGCCGCTGGCGCAGTATCTGCAAAAAGAGCCGCAGATCCGCTGGATTCTGTCGGCGGACCGCATCGGGCAGCTGTCGGATATCCCCGGCGAGGGAAAGATCGTCTTTCCCTCGCCGGCTAAGGTGTTCCCCCTTTTGCAGACCGTCTTTTCCTTGCCGGACCGCCGCTTTCCCGCCTGGTACTGCGAAAGCTCCCACAAGGTCCGCCACAAACTGGGCTGCATCGCCGCCATCGAAGAAGCGGAAACCGTCGCTGCGACGGCGGGCATCTACCACCAAAATGAGCGGGCGGCGCTGATCAGCTCGGTGGCGACCCACCCCGACTGCCGGGGAAAGGGCTATGCCGCGCAGCTGTGCCGCTTTCTGGCGGAAAAAGCCATCGCCCAGGGCAGATGCGCCTTCGTCATCTGCCGCGAGCCTGCCGCCATCCGGGTCTACAGGCGGGTGGGATTTGTGCCGTGGGGCGAAGAATGGGTCCTTGCGAAAAAGTAAATGATGTGCTATGCTGAAAACCGGTCACCGAAAGGACCGGTTTTCGGTTTTATTATCTAGGACGGAGGAATTCCAATGGAACAGAAGTTTTTCAACATCGATCCCCGCATCGAAGCCCTTGCAAAAGATGCAGAAAAAGTGTGCGCCGAAGCATTCGCCCGCACCGAAGAAATCGCAGAATACAACAGCCGCAAAGTTCTGGCGGCGTTTATCCATAACGGAGTCAGCGAGAGCCATTTCGCCGGCTCCACCGGCTACGGCTACGACGACCGCGGACGTGACACCATCGAGGCGGTCATGGCCGAGATCTGCGGCGCCGAGGATTCCCTCATGCGCCACAACTTCGTATCCGGCACCCACACCCTGACCACCGCGCTCTTTGGCGTGCTGCGTCCCGGCGATGTGATGCTGTCCATCACCGGTATGCCCTACGACACCATCCAGCCGGTCATCGGCATCAACGGCGACCCCGGCTGCGGCTCTTTAAAGGACTGGGGCGTTGAGTACCGTCAGGTGGACCTTCTGCCCGACGGCACCCCCGATTTCGATGCCATCGCCGAGGCGGTCAAGGATCCCCGCATCAAAGTGGCGTATGTGCAGCGCTCGAGAGGATACAGCCTGCGTCCCTCCATCAATATGGAAGTGATGGAGAAACTCGTCAAAACCGTAAAAGAGAATAATCCCAAGGCCATCTTCATGGTGGACAACTGCTACGGCATCTTCACCGAAAAGGTAGAGCCTACCCAGCTGGGTGCCGATATGGTCATCGGCTCGCTCATCAAAAACGCAGGCGGCGGCATCGCCCGTACCGGCGGTTACATCGCCGGGCGCCGCGATCTGATCGAGCTGTGCTCCTACCGTCTGACCACCCCCGCCCAGGGAAAAGAGGTCGGCTGCACCCTGGACGAGCTGAAAAATATGTTCCTGGGACTGTTTTTAGCGCCCAATACCGTCTGCTCGGCTGTGAAAACCGCCATCTTTGCGGCGGCGCTCTTCGGCGGACTGGGCTTTGCGGTCAATCCGCCCCACACCGAACTGCGCACCGATATCATCCAGTCCATCGAGCTGGGCTCCCCCGAAGGCATGATCGCCTTCTGCAAGGGCGTACAGGCCGGCGCGCCGGTGGATTCTTTCGTTACCCCCATGCCTTCTGATATGCCCGGCTACGATGATCCGGTCATCATGGCAGCCGGTGCGTTCCATCTGGGCGCATCCATCGAGCTGTCGGCAGACGGTCCCATCCGTGAGCCCTACGCGGTTTGGATGCAGGGCGGTCTGACCTACTACACCGGCAAGATGGGCATGATGCTGGCGGCACAGACCATGCTGGACGACGGCGTCCTCAAGCTGTAAGGCGGTTGCAAACCGATGGGGTTTGTGCTATCGTAAAAAGAAAAAGAGGCGTTTTCGGGCGCCTCTCATCTGCGGAAGTGGCGGAATGGCAGACGCGCCGGTCTGAGGAGCCGGTACTTCGGTGTGTGGGTTCAAGTCCCATCTTCCGCACCAGAAAAGAGCACCATCTTTCGATGGTGTTTCTTTTTTTGGTGCGCATGTCGACCTTGTCAGCCGGAACGGTTGTCGAGGCGGTTTTGCGTTTGTTAGAAAAAATAATCGTTTTGTGGTATAATCAGTTTGGAAAACAAGAGCTTTACAAACACGAGAGGTCGGAAAATGGAAGCGATTGAACTTCAAAAAGTTGATAAAGGCACTCCTTTGGCAGAGGACTTGCTGAACTTTGTAAAGAACTTCTCTTGGCTGGATGTAAAAGAGCATACGGTGAGAGTGCTTGAAAATTGGGAATTCGAAGAATGGGAAACTCCATTCGTAGCAATAGTGAATGGGCAAATTGTTGGAATCGTGACCATCATGAAATCTGACTATTACCCATTGCCAGAGATTTTTCCTTGGATATCTACTTTGTTTGTAAGTGAAGATTACCGTGGCAACAGAATCAGCGGAAAACTTATCGATATTGCCAATCAATATGCCAAAAGCATTGGCTTCGACAAGACCTATATCCCAACAGAATACATTGGGTTGTATGAGAAATATGGCTATTGCTATGTAAAAGACATAGTAAACTACGGAAATGGAATTGACCGTTTGTATGTCAGAGAATTAAAATAAAACTTTTTGCTAAATCCCAATTTGTCAAATACAATCGGTACACTACTTTTGCTTACTTTTACCTCGATTCTGCTCCGTTTGGTTACTCTTAGGCAAAAAAAGCACCGTCTTTGGATGGTGCTTCTTTTTCTTTGCCGGGCAGGGTCCTGCACCCGCGATGGGGACGGATCTTCCGGAAAACAGCAGCGATTTAACGCTTTTTACCGAAAAATCGGGAGAATTTTAAGAAATTTCCAGAAAACGCCTTGACAAGACCGGCAGGCGGGACTATAATCAGACCATCCTGAAACAGGAAATTGCGAGGAAAGGAGATCGTCCGAATGAAAAAGCTGACCGGAAAAACCAACATGATGATGATGGAGATGTGCATGTGGACTGACAACATGTGCATGCTTTCCCGTGCTTCTTTTTCCAAAGGGATCTCCATTTTAAAGGCAAAAAGCTGATCGCGAAACCGCGGCAGACCACAAATTGCTTACGACCGGGAGACTCTGAGGAGCCTTCCGGTTTTTTATTTTTGTAAGGCAGGTATCAACGATGGGACATTATTTTGAACAGCTCGTACGGGCAAACTTCCGCTTCGAGCGAATGTGAAGGACAACATCCGCCCACGACCGCAGGACGGCGCCGAAGCGCTGTTCGTATTATTTGAATAAAAAGGAGATCCTACACATGAAAAAGACTTTTTCCCGTATTCTTTCCGCAGCTCTCGCCCTTTTGCTCACCCTTTCTCTCACCGGATGCGCCCAGTCCAAGGGCATCAGCATCGCCATCCCCAATGACACCACCAACGAAGCCAGAGCACTGCTTTTGCTGGAAGATCTGGGCTACATCAAGCTCAAAGAAGGCGCCGGCATCACCGCCACCCCGCTGGACATTGCGGAAAACCCCCACGGCATCCAGTTTAAAGAGGTCGAGGCGGCACAGATCCCCAACATCCTGCCCGACGTGGACTTTGCGGTGATCAACTCCAACTACGCCATCGAAGCCAAGCTCAACCCCACCAAAGACGCGCTGGGTCTCGAAGGCTCCTCTTCCGCTTACAGCAACATTCTGGCGGTGAAAGAAGGAAATGAGAACAGCGATCTGATCAAAGCGCTGAAAGCCGCCCTCGAAAGCCAGCAGGTCGCCGACTTGATCGCCGAGCAGTACGACGGCGCGGTGGTCTCGGTGGTGGATAACCCCGGCGACGGCTATGATCCCGAGGTGGACTACGGCGCGCTGGCCGGTCAGACCGTATCGGTCGCCGCTTCTCCCACCCCCCACGCGGAGATTTTGGCAGTGGCGAAATCCATCCTGGCAGAAAAGGACATCACTTTGGAGATCAAGGAGTTTACCGATTACATCCAGCCCAACAACGTGGTGGAAAGCGGCGAGATCGACGCCAACTACTTCCAGCATGTTCCCTATCTGGACGACTTTAACGCCGAGAACAACACCCACATCGTATCGGTCGCAGCCATCCATGTAGAGCCTTTGGGCATCTACGGCGGCAGACAGACCTCGCTGGACGCCATCAAATAGCCGCCCCGGCGAAGGGTCTTTCTCCCAAAAGGCACAGGAGGCCAACATGATAGAACTGAAAAACGTATCCAAACGCTTTGCCGCCGCCGACGGGTCGGTGGAAGCGGTGAAAAACGTATCTTTGACCGTTGCCGACGGCGACATTTTCGGCATCATCGGCATGAGCGGTGCCGGAAAAAGCACGCTGGTGCGCTGCATCAACCTGCTGGAACGCCCCACCGAGGGCAGCGTGGTGATCGACGGCGTGGACCTGTGCCGGCTGAGCGAGCAGCAGCTGCGCCGGCAGCGGCGGCAGATCTCCATGATCTTTCAGGGCTTTAACCTGCTTTCCCAGCGCAGCTGTCTGAAAAACGTCTGCTTTCCGATGGAACTGGCAGGGGTCAGCCGGCAGCAGGCGAAAAAACGGGCCTTGCAGCTGCTGGAGCTGGTGGGTCTGGGCGACAAGGCCCAGGCGTATCCGGCGCAGCTTTCCGGCGGACAGCAGCAGCGGGTGGCCATCGCCCGGGCGCTGGCTGCCGACCCGAAGGTGCTGCTTTGTGACGAAGCCACCAGCGCGCTGGATCCCGCCACAACCAATTCCATTCTGGAGCTGATCCGCAGCATCAACGAAAAGCTGGGCATCACGGTGATCATCATCACCCACCAGATGAGCGTGGTGGAAAAGATCTGCAAGCATGTGGCGATCATGGATCAGGGCGAGGTGGCAGAGCAGGGCGAAGTGGCGCAGGTGTTCTCCCATCCCCGGTCGCAGGCAGCCCGCCGGCTGGTCTTTCCCGAAGGCGATTCCGATGCGCTGGTGGTCGGCACCGGCTCGGAACGGCTGATCCGGGTGGTCTTTAACGGCGCGGCGGCAGCCGCATCCCCGCTGATCGCGCGGATGGCGGTGGAAAAGGGCATCGAGGCGAACATCGCCTACGCATCGACCAAAAACATCGGCGGCAAGATCTACGGATCGATGCTGCTTGGCATATCCGGCGGCGACATCCGGGTGAAAACCGCCATCGACTATCTGACCCGGACGGCGGACGTAATGGCACAGGAGGTGAAAGGCAATGTTGGATGAGATCTTCTCGCCCGAAGCATGGGCAGAAACATGGACCATTATCCAGGCGGAATTTCTCCTTTCCATCTGGGAAACGGTGTACGTCACCGTGCTTTCCACCGCTTTTGCGGTGCTGATCGGACTGCCTTTGGGCGTTCTTTTGGTGGTCGGCGAAAAGGACGGCGTGTTCCCCCTGCCCAAATGGCTGCTGCGGGGCATCAATATCATGATCAACCTGCTGCGGTCGGTCCCCTTTCTGATTTTGATGATCCTGCTGTTCCCCTTTACCCGCCTGATCGTTGGCACCGCGGTGGGAACGGTCGCTTCCATCGTGCCGCTGGTGATCGCCGCCTTTCCCTTTGTGGCGCGGCTGACCGAGACCAGCTTTCGGGAAGTGAGCCCCAACACCATCGAGATGGCCCAGAGCATGGGCGCATCGCCCTTGCAGATCATCTGCAAGGTGCTGATCCCCGAAAGCGTGCCGTCCCTTCTTTCCAACGGGACCACCGCCATCACCACCATTTTGGGCTACACCGCCATGAGCGGCATCGTGGGCGGCGGCGGACTGGGCAAGATCGCCATCAACTACGGCTATTACCGCTATAAATATCTGATCATGGTCGCGGCGGTGATCCTGCTGGTGCTGCTGGTGCAGCTGTTCCAGAACACCGGCACCCGTCTGGCGGCAAAGGCAGACAAGCGCCTGACCAAAAAAGCTTCGTAAAACGTAAAAAAAGGACCGCTTCGCGGTCCTTTTTTGCGGCGGGAGGAAAGTTCTTCCGTCGGTTAGCCCGGAACAACTTTTTGTTGCGTTTTTTGTCGATCTGTGGTAGCATTTCCATCGGAGCCTGTTTTTAACAGGAAAAGACGGGAGGGATCCTTACGGACGTTCTGTTTACTTTGATCGTGACCACCGCCATTGCCGGCGTTGCCGGTACCGGACTGGGCGGACTCATCGGTGCGCTGCTGCAGAAAGACTCCAACAGGGCGGTCAGCCTGCTTTTGAGCTTTGCCGGCGGCGTAATGCTCAGCGTGGTCTGTTTCGATCTGGTCACCGAGGCGATTGAAACCGAGGTGGGTATTTTAACGGTCATCGCCGCCATTGCTGCCGGCGTTGCGGTGACCTATCTGCTCAACTATCTCATCGACCGCAAAACCAACCCCGAGGTGGGGCATATCAACGACAGCCACCCCAAAACGGCAGACGATCTGGACGAGCTGATCCACAGCGACCATCTGGAAGCGCACTATGCCAAAAACGACAACCGGCTGTCTCTGATCATCGCCGGTACCGTAATGGCCTGCGCCATCGCCCTGCACAACGTGCCCGAAGGCATGACCATCGGCGCTTCCTACGCCAACGAGGGCGGCGTGATGGGCTCTTCCGCGCTGATTCTGGCAGTGATCATCGGTCTGCACAATATTCCCGAGGGCATGGCCGTGTCGGTCCCGCTGATCGGCGGCGGCATGAACAAGCTCAAAGCGGTGGTGCTGACGGCTTTGTCCGGCGCGCCCACCATCCTCGGTGCGCTGCTGGGCTACCTCATCGGCGACATGAGCGTACTGGGACTGGCGCTCAGCCTTGGCTTTGCCAGCGGCGCCATGCTGTATGTGGTCTTTGGCGAGATCATCCCCCAGTCGATCTTGATGTACCGCAGCAAGCTCCCGGCCTTTTCGGTCATCATTGGCATGTTCGTGGGACTGTTTATCATCTATATGTAAAAAGGTAAAAAAGGACCGCCTTGGGCGGACTCACTCAGGGATTTACACGGTTTTGGACAAATCTTTTCCACCACAACGATTCCCGGCGGTTTTGCAATACGCCAGTATTGCTGCAACCGCCGAAAACCGCTGTGAAGAAAAACCCATTGCCCAAAACTGCAAAGCACCCGAAAGCGATAGATTTTTTCATAAGACAAGAAAAAGAGCCGTGGTAAGGCTGACGCCTA
>JAFQTW010000013.1 GCA_017408855.1 Oscillospiraceae bacterium
CGATGCCATCTGGTTTTCTCCCATCTACCCTTCTCCCGGCGCCGACTGCGGCTACGACATTGCCGACTACACGGACATCGCACCGGAGTTCGGCGGCATAGAAGCCTTTCGGCAGGTACTGGACGGACTGCATCAGCGGGGCATGAAGCTGATCATGGATCTGGTGGTCAACCACACCAGCGACGAGCATGAGTGGTTCCAGAAGAGCCGTCAAATGATCGACCCCTACACCGATTATTACATCTGGCGTCCTGCCCGCCCCGACGGAAAGCTGCCCAACAACTGGGATTCCAACTTTGAGGGCAAAGCATGGACCTACGACGAAGTGCGGGGCGAATACTATCTGCATCTGTTTGCGGTCAAGCAGCCGGATCTTAATATGGACAATCCCCTCGTGCGGGAAGAGGTCAAAAACATCCTGCGCTTTTGGCTGGACATGGGGGTAGACGGTTTCCGCGAGGACGTGATCACCTACATTTCCAAAAAGGACGGGCTGCCTAACGATTATCTGTTCCCCATCTACAAGGGTATGCCCCACTACAATCACGGACCGCGCATCCATCAGTATCTGGCGGAATTCAAAAAGGACGTGCTGGACCACTACGACTGTTTCACGCTGGCCGAGGCGCCGCTGGTCTGGCCCGGACAGGCCCTTTCCTACATCGACGAAAAAGACGGGCAGATCGACATGATGATCCAGTTTCAGTGTCAGTGCGCCGACTGTCTGTTCACCGACTATCTGCCCACCAAGTTTTCTTTGCGCCGGATGAAAAAGGCCTTTTCCAACTGGCAGAATAAGCTGGCGGGAAAAGCATGGAACGTTTTGTACATCGAAAACCACGATCATCCCCGCATCATCTCCCGCTACGGCAGCGAGAAATTCTGGAAGGAAAGCGGAAAAACCCTTGCGGTGAGCTATCTGTTTCAGCAGGGAACACCCTTTTTGTATCAGGGACAGGAGATCGGTATGCTCAACTGGAAGCCCGCCGATCCTGAAATGTACGAGGATGTGCAGACCCGCTACAACTACGCTCACAGCAATCTCAAAAAGTCCCCCGAAGAGCGCCTTAGAAAAATGTGGCGCTCCTCCCGCGACTCGGCACGCACCCCTGTTCAGTGGGACGGCAGCGAGAACGCCGGCTTTACCACCGGCACTCCCTGGTTTTACGTTAACGAAAACTACCCGCAGATCAATGTGGCGCAGCAGGAAGAGGACCCTGATTCCATCCTGCAGTTTTACCGCAAGGCCATCGCCCTGCGAAAGAGCCTTTCGGTGGTACGGGACGGCGTTTACAAAGAGCATTTCCCGCTCAGCCGCAAGCTGTATGTTTATTCCCGCGTGATGAAAGGGCAGAAACTTCTGGTGATCTGCTCCTTCTCGGATCGGGCGGAAAAGATGAAAGTTCCTGCCGGATTTGACCTTGCAAAGGCTAAGCTGATCCTGCAGAATGTGGACAATACGTCTTCTACCCTTTTGCCCTACGAATCCCGTGTCTATCTTTGGGAAGAATAAGAAAACCCCCGACCGGCGGTCGGGGGTTTTTCTGTACCGATTCTGTTTACTGCGCACGGAAAGTGATGGTCCCGGTCTCGGCGTCCATCGCATCGATGATCGCCAGAGATTCCAGGGGGATGCCCAGATTGCGGATGATCTGTCCGCCGATCTGAAAGCCTTTTTCGATCACGATGCCAATGCCTTCCACAGTGGCACCGGCAGACTGTGCGATCCCTACCAGACCCTGCAGAGCACAGCCGTTGGCGAGGAAATCGTCGATCAGCAAAACATGGTCCTCTTCGCCGAGAAATTTCTTGGAAACGATCACGTTATTCTTGTTTTTGTGGGTAAAGGACTCGACCTCGGCAACATACACTTCGTTGTCGATGTTGATGGATTTGGATTTTTTCGCAAACACCATGGGAACACCGAATTCTTTTGCCACAAAGCAGGCGATGCCAATGCCGGAAGCCTCGATGGTCAAAACTTTGGTGACCGTTTTATCCGCAAAGCGGCGGTGAAATTCCTGACCGATCTGCTCCATCAAAGAAATATCCATCTGATGGTTGAGAAAGCTGTCAACCTTCAGCACATTGTTGGGTTTTACGATACCATCTTTTAAAATTCTCTCTTCCAAAAAGTTCATGTTCGATTCCTCCGCAATTGATCCCGGCAGCAGACACACCGATATTCTATGGGCGGCACGGCGAAGGGGAAAGCCTGCGTGACCGCGGCCGATCTTTCTGCTTATTTCGCCCCTTCTCAAGGAAGGTCCCTATTATCATAGCATACTTTGAAATATATTTCATTGCAAACTGCGGATTTTTATCGAAAAAGCGCTGTTTTCTTCTCAATTTGCAATTTATTTCACTGCGCTTTCTATTCCGTCTTCTGTGTCCGATGGGGATCACAGGCTTGCTGCTCTTTTCCGGTGAGTGCGTAAACAGGCGCTTTCGCCCGATACGCTTCGATGGTCTGATCTAGCTTGGACAACATTTTTTCCCGATCCTGCGGCAATGTTCCGCGGATACGGACCTCGATCCCATCGTGCAGTCCGTCGTATGAAACATCGGAAAGATCCAGCAGCTCGATCAGCCGCCGCTCTTCCAGAAGATTTTCCAGCTCGTCGGCCGGCTCAAAAAGACCGCTCTCCACATCCTGCCAAAGAGGTGCTCTGGTGCTGACAAAAAGGGAAAAGTTTACGATCTTACGGGGATGGGTCCGGTTGAAAAAGGCAGCGATGGCTTCGGCATTTTCGATCCCCCGACCCTTGCCGGCAACGCCGGTCATCATGTGCGCGGCATAGTCCATACCTGCTTTGTGCAGGCGCAGGATGGCTTCGTACGCCTCCTGCAGGGAATGATCTTTTTTCATAAAGGTCAGCACATCGTCCAGTCCGGTCTCGATGCCCAGATAAAGCTGGTCGATCCCCGCTTCTTTGAGGGACTTGAGCTCTTCATCGCTTTTCTGCCGGATGTTGGTCACCGTAGCATCCATGTTGGCTCCTTGGAAGGCAGGAAAGCTCTCCCGGATCCTTTTCAGGATCTGCAGGAGCTTCTCTGTATTTACGCCGAAAGCGTTTCCGTCGCCCAGAAAAACGCGGCTGGGATTCCCTCCAACCTTTTTCACCCGCTCCAGCTCAGCTTCGATGGCTTCCATCGGCAGTTCTCTGTATCTCAGATGTTTAAACAGCGTGCAGAACTTGCAGGCATTATACGAGCATCCCACCGAGATGGGAAGCATAAATGCTGCCCGTTCCATCGGAGAACGGCAGATCCGACCTTCGTACTCCAAGTTCTTCCCTCCTTGTTTGCGGTTTTATCTTTGATCCGACAAACCGCTTTTCCATATCCACCATAGCATTTCTCCTTTGTACTGTCAATCGTCAACGTTAACCCATCAAAACAAAAAGAAGCCCCTGTAAAACAGGAGCTTCTGAAACATTTTAACTTATTCCCACTCGGCAAATCGGAATAAAAATCAGTCCATCAGAGGGCTTCAGGTCCCTCAAAATGCCGTTTTTCCGGGGGTAATCCCACACGTCTCAGATACGCAAATCCACTCCGGTATCAAATTGGTATCAATCCGGTA
>JAFQTW010000114.1 GCA_017408855.1 Oscillospiraceae bacterium
GAAAAGATTTGTCCAAAACCGTGTAAATCCCTGAGTGAGACCGCCCAAGATGCCGCTTTTCTTTTTTGGGGTCGCCTTATTCTTTTACGAAAACAGGCAGGGGCTCGAGGAAGATGATATCGTCGCGGTCAGCGGCGTCGCCCTCGGCCAGAACGGTGGCTTTGCCCACGATGTTGCCGCCGGCTTTGCCTACCAGTGCCTCCAGTGCATTGAGGCTCTCGCCGGTGCTGATCACATCGTCCACGATCAGCACCCGTTTGCCGTGCAGATACTCCAGATCGTGCTGATCCATGTACAGGGTCTGCAGACGGGCGGTGGTGATGGATTTTACGTCTACGCCAACAGGGTTGGACATATACAGCTTGGCGCTTTTTCTTGCCAGCAGATACTTGATGCCGCTCTGACGGGACATCTCATATGCCAGCGGGATGCCTTTGGACTCGGCGGTGAGGATCACGTCGTGCTCGGGAACTTTTTTCAAAAGCTCCTCAGCACAGGCAACGGTCAGCTCTACGTCGGAGAACATGATAAAGGCGGCGATGTCCACCTTTTCGTTGATGGGGCACAGGGGAAGATGGCGGGTCAGTCCGGCAACCTTCAGCTCATAGGTTTTCTGTTCCATAAAGATTCTCCTTTCGGCCGGTTTAGGCCATGGTCAGGCTCAGCGGTTTGCCGCCGAGGATGTGGAAATGCAGGTGTTTTACGGTCTGTCCCGCATCGTCACCGCAGTTGGAAATGACACGGTAGCCGCCGGTCAGACCCAAGGAAGCGGCGATCTTGGGGATCTTAGTGAAGATGTGTGCCACCAAATCGGCATTTTCGGCGTTCACGCCGTCCACCGACGGGATGTGCTCTTTGGGGATCACCAGTACATGGACCGGTGCCTGGGGCGCAATATCATGGAAAGCGAGGATCTCGGCATCCTCGTAGACTTTGTTGCTGGGGATCTCGCCGGCGGCGATTTTACAAAACAGACAATCCATCCTCGTATCCTCCTTATTTCTTCATGGACTCCATGATCGCGGGAACCTCGGCCAGCACCTCATCGATCTTGTCGATGGCGGTCACACCGCCCTGTGCCTGCTCGGGTCTGCCGCCGCCTTTGCCGCCCAGTTTCGCGGTGATCTGGCGGATGATGTTGCCGGCGTGGGCACCCTTCTTCACGGCGCCGTCGCCGCAGGCTGCGAATACGGTGGCTTTTTCGCCCATCACGGATACGAAAACAGCTGCCATATCGGCGTTCTCGCGGATCTGATCGCACATGGCTTTTACGGTAGAAGGCTCGGTTCCTTTAAAGCAGGCGGTGATGATCTTGCAGCCGCAAGCTTCGCAGGCGCCGTCCATCAGGCTCTCCAGACGCATATCGGCGATCTTGTGCTGCAGAGTTTCGATCTCTTTTTCTTTTTCTTTC
The DNA here is from genome assembly GCA_017408855.1 of Oscillospiraceae bacterium. Lineage (GTDB taxonomy): Bacteria > Bacillota > Clostridia > Oscillospirales > Ruminococcaceae > UBA3818. The sequence continues at coordinate 1,412 of JAFQTW010000114.1, forward strand.
AGCTCTGCGGTAACGGCAGCGGATTTCTGTGCCAGCTCGGAGGGGCTGCCCGCTCTCAGGTTCTCGCAGACGGTGTTTAACAGCTGCTCGTTCTGGTGGATGATATCCAGAACATTGGCGCCGGTAGCAGCCTCGATACGGCGAACGCCGGCAGCTACGGAGGACTCGGAAACGATCTTGAACAGACCGATGCGCGCGGTGTTGGAAATGTGGGTACCGCCGCACAGCTCAACGGATTTGCCGGAAACGTTGCAGACACGGACGGTCTCGCCGTATTTCTCGCCGAACAGAGCCATTGCGCCCAGTTTTTTCGCGTCGTTGATGTTCATTTCGCTGACCGCTACATCGTAAGCGCCCAGGACCAGCTCGTTGACCTTGCGCTCGGTCTCGGCGATCTCTTCGGCGGTCATAGCGGAGAAGTGGGTAAAGTCAAAGCGGCAGCGATGCTCGTCTACCATCGAGCCTGCCTGCTGAACGTGGGTGCCCAGCACCTGGCGCAGCGCGGCCTGCAGCAGATGACAGGCGGTATGGTTGCGCATGATGGCGGCGCGGCGCTCTTTGTCCACGATCGCCTCGACCGCGGAACCAACCGCCAGCTCGCCGGATTTCATCACGCCCAGATGCAGGAACTGTCCGGTGGGGGATTTTTTACAGTCTTTTACCGAAAAGACAGCTTCGCCCACGCGGATCTCGCCGCTGTCGCCCACCTGACCGCCGCTCTCTGCGTAGAAGGGGGTGCGGTCCAGTACGACGGTGGCTTTCATGCCCTCGGTGGCAGCCTCGACAGACTGACCGTCCTCATCGAATACAGCCAGAACAGAGGCTTCGCCCTCCATATACTCGTAGCCGATGAAGTCTACCTTGCCCTCGACCAGCAGTTCCTCGTTGGTATCCCAGCCGGAAACGTCTTTTCTGGCGTCGCGGGCACGTTTTTTCTGCTCGCCCATCAGACGGTAGAACTCTTCCTCGTCGATGGTAAAGCCCTCTTCGGCAACGATCTCTTTGGTCAGATCGATGGGGAAGCCGAAGGTATCGTACAGACGGAAGGCATCCTCGCCGGAGAACACCTTGTTCTCGCCCATGTTGGCCATAATGCCGTTTAAGATCTCCATGCCCTGGTCGATGGTTTTGGAGAAACGCTCCTCCTCAACGGTCAGGACCTTGATGATGTAGTCTTTCTTCTCTTCCAGCTCGGGATATGCGTAGGCGTTCTCACGGATGACGGTCTCGCATACTTCGTACAGGAAGGGTCTCTCGATGCCCAAAAGTCTTCCGTGACGGGCAGCTCTTCTCAGAAGGCGGCGCAGAACATAGCCGCGTCCCTCGTTGGAGGGTACCACACCGTCGCCTACCATAAAGGTGGTGGAACGGATGTGGTCGGTGATCACGCGCAGGGAGATATCCTTGATCTTGTCCTCACCGTAGCTGACGCCGGCGATGGAGCTGATGTGCTTCATGATGTTCTGAACGGTGTCGACCTCGAACAGGTTGCCAACGCCCTGCATCACGCAGGCCAGACGTTCCAGACCCATACCGGTATCGATGTTGGGGAACGCCAGAGGCTCGTAGTGACCTTCGCCGTCGGAGTCGAACTGGGTGAATACCAGGTTCCAGATCTCCATGTAGCGGTCGCAGTCACAGCCAACGCCGCAGGTGTCGTTGCCGCAGCCGTACTCGGGACCGCGGTCAAAATGGATCTCGGAGCAGGGGCCGCAGGGACCGGTGCCGTGCTCCCAGAAGTTGTCCTCTTTGCCCAGACGGACGATGCGGTCGGGGTTCACGCCGTTCTGGCGGGTCCAGATCTCAAAGGCCTCGTCGTCATCCACATAGATGGAGACCCACAGTTTCTCTTCCGGGATCTCCAGCACTTTGGTCAGAAATTCCCAGGCCCAAGCGGTGGCTTCTTTTTTGAAGTAGTCGCCGAAGGAGAAGTTGCCCAGCATCTCGAAATAGGTGCCGTGACGGGCGGTGTGTCCGATGTTGTCGATGTCAGGAGTACGGATGCACTTCTGGCAGGTGGTGACCCGCTTGTTGGGAGGGGTCTCGGTGCCGAGGAAGAATTTTTTCATCGGCGCCATACCGGAATTGATGAGCAGAAGGCTCTTGTCATCGATGGGCACCAGCGGGAAGCTGGGCAGACGGGTATGGCTTTTGCTTTCGAAGAAGGAGAGGTATTTCTCTCGCAGCTCGTTGAGTCCGGTCCATTTCATGTTGTTTCATCCTGCTTTCTTTTTCTCAAATTTGGGCGGAAAATAAAATACGCCCCGCCCCAGCATTTTCTGGGACGAAGCGAAAGCTCCGTGGTACCACCCGTATTACACGGCAAAAGCCGTGTCACTCTTATAGTCTGTAACGGGACCAACCGTCGGCGCTCATCGCACCGCTGCTCCAAGATGGCGTATGCCGTCGGTTTTCGGGAAAGCTCACAGCCAAAGGCTCTCCTCTCTGATCCAACCGGGATCGGCACTCTTCTTTTCAGCGCATTGTTACCGATAGCATTATACTCTTCCCCGCCAAAAAAGTCAACGGATAACCGGCAAAAACCCGCTTCGTTCCTCTGCGGGCTGGACTTTCCCTTTCCGGCGGGCTATACTGAGGAAAAGACCTTTATCCCATCTGACAGCGAGGTGCCGTTATGCAGAAATATATTGCAGCACTGGATCAGGGTACCACCAGTTCCCGGTGCATCATTTTCGATAAGGAACAGAACGTTGTGGGCGTTTCCCAAAAGGAATACACCCAGCTGTATCCCCAGCCCGGCTGGGTAGAGCACGACCCCATGGAGATCTACTCCTCTCAGTACGGCGTGCTGATGGAGGTGCTGGCCCAGTCCGGCATCGACCCGCAGGAAATAGCCGCCATCGGCATCACCAACCAGCGGGAAACCACCCTCCTCTGGGACAAAAACACCGGCCGTCCGGTGTACAACGCCATCGTGTGGCAGTGCCGCCGCACCGCCGGACTGTGCGAAGCCTTGATGAAAAACGAAGAGCTGACCGAGTACATCAAAGAAACCACCGGTCTTTTGATCGACGCCTATTTTTCCGCCACCAAGATCAAATGGATCCTCGATCATGTGGAAGGGGTCCGGGAAAAGGCGGAAAAGGGCGACATCCTCTTTGGCACGGTGGACTCCTGGCTCATCTGGAAGCTGACCGGCGGCAAAGTGCATGTGACCGACTACACCAATGCTTCCCGCACCATGCTGTACAACATCAAGGATCTTTGCTGGGACGAGCGCATCTGCCGGGAGCTGGACATCCCCATGAACATTCTGCCGCAGGTGAAAAACTCCAGCGAAGTGTACGGGACCATGAACATCCAGGGCGTGCAGGTGCCCATCGCGGGTATCGCCGGCGACCAGCAGGCGGCACTGTTCGGGCAGACCTGCTTTGCCAAGGGCGACGCCAAAAACACCTACGGCACCGGATGCTTTCTTTTGATGAACACCGGCGAACGGATGGTCCGCAGCAAAAACGGGCTTTTGACCACCATCGCCGTGGGTCTTGACGGCAAGGTGGAATACGCCCTCGAGGGAAGCGTTTTCGTGGGCGGCGCGGTGATCCAGTGGGTTCGGGATCAGCTGCGCTTTGTCACCGAAGCCGGCGACACCGAGTATTTCGCTCAGAAAGTGCCGGATAACGGCGGCGTTTACATCGTGCCCGCCTTTACGGGACTGGGCGCCCCCCATTGGGATATGTACGCCCGCGGCGCCGTTTTGGGCATCACCCGCGGCACCACCCGGGAACACATCATCCGCGCGGCGTTGGAATCCATCGCCTATCAAAGCTCGGATGTTCTGTTCGCTATGGAGGAGGACACCGGTATCCGGCTGGAAAACCTGAGGGTAGACGGCGGCGCTTCGGCCAACCGCTTTTTGATGCAGTTCCAGTCGGATATTATGGGACGGACGGTGCTTCGTCCCGCCATTGCCGAGACCACCGCGCTGGGCGCGGCGTTTTTAGCCGGTCTGGCGGTGGGCGTCTGGAAGGACAAAGAAGAGATCCGCGCCACCTGGGTCGCCAAAAACCGCTATGAGCCCCAGATGGAGGAGGAGGCCCGCCGCAAGCTTTTGCGCAAATGGAACAAGGCGGTGGAAAAATCCCGAGACTGGGCTTTGGACGATTAAAAAGACGATCAAAAAAGACCGACTCTTTGGGCGGACTCACTCAGGGATTTACACGGTTTTGGACAAATCTTTTCCACCACAACGATTCCCGTCGGTTTTGCAATACGCCAGTATTGCTGCAACCGCCGAAAACCGCTGTGAAGAAAAAACCATTGCCCAAAACTGCAAAGCACCCGAAAGCGATAGATTTTTTCATAAGACAAGAAAAAGAGCCGTGGTAAGGCTGACGCCTACCACGGCTCTTTGACGCAGTATTAGGGAAAAAGATGCGTTTTCGGGCGTATAAAGCCCTAAGTGAGTCCGCCCTTGCGGGGCTTTTTATTATTTGGTGTAGTTGTCAAAGTATCCCTGTACGAATACGATGGGGGTACCTTTGTCGCCGGAACCGGAGGTCAGATCGCACAGCGAGCCGATCAGGTCGGTGAGGCGGCGGGGGGTAGTGCCCTGCGATACCATC
>JAFQTW010000115.1 GCA_017408855.1 Oscillospiraceae bacterium
GCTGACCTGCAGACTGAGCACGAGCGCTACCTGACCGAAGTGGTCTTCAAAAAGCCCGTTTTCGTCACCGACTATCCCAAGGAGATCAAGGCCTTCTACATGAAGCTGAACCCCGACGGCAAGACCGTTGCCGCTGTGGACTGCCTGGTTCCCGGTGTCGGCGAGATCACCGGCGGCAGCCAGCGTGAGGATAACTACGACCTGCTGAAGGGCCGCATCGAAGAGCTGGGTATGAACCCCGCCGACTACGACTTCTACATGGATCTGCGTAAGTACGGCTCTACCCGCCACGCAGGCTTCGGTCTGGGCTTTGAGCGTATCGTGATGTACATGACCGGTATCGGCAACATCCGAGACTCCATCCCCTTCCCCAGAACCGTCGGCAACTGCGAACTGTAAAAACACAAGCACCGTGGAACACTCCACGGTGCTTTTTTCCGGCAAAAACCGGCGAAGTTGTGGTTTACAGAGTATGGCTGCGTGTGGTATGATAGAGTGTAGTATTATGAACTGAGGTTAGTGTAATGGACTATATCGTATTTGATATGGAATGGAATCAGCCCTGGCCCGGCTCTCCCTCCTCCCGTAAGGTTCTGCCGGTACAGATCCGTGGCGAGATCATTCAGATCGGTGCCGTGCGGGTGACGGAAAACCAGCGCGTGGCAGATGAATTTCAGGTGCTGATCAAGCCCAAGTATTACCGCCGGTTAAATAAGCGTGTGGGTAAGCTCACCGGCATCAAAGAATCCCAATTGCGGGATGAGGGTCTGCCTATGGCAGAGGCCATGGATGCTTTCCGCGCCTGGTGCGGCGAAAATGTGATCTTCCTGACTTGGGGCTTTGATGATATCACCATTTTACGGGAAAACCTGCTGCTGTACGGCATTGACGACAGCTGGGTCGGTCGCTGGTATAATGCCCAGATGATCTTCAATGCCCAGACCGACGGTTCCAATGCCCAAAAGGCACTAAAAACCGCCATGGAAATTTTCGGTATTGAAGCCACCCGCCCTGCCCACGATGCATTGGGCGATGCCTATCACACCGCCCTGATCTGCGCCAAGCTGGATCTGAAAAAAGGCACCCAGGAATATGCCGAAGCGCTGAAGAGCCATGTCAACGGTTTCCACGGTGCGGAGCTTCCCGGCTGCATCAGCCGTAAAGTATTCTATGACTATGCCGACAAGCGTGCCGCATTGGCCGCCATGACCGGTGAAGAAAACCTCTGCCCTATATGCTCCCGTCAGATGCTGGGCTCCCGCTGGTTTGCCCAGCCCGGCAAACGGTATATGGATCTGGCCACCTGCCCCGAGCACGGTAAGTTTTTGATCCGTGTTCGTCTGTCCGATCAGCCGGACGGCACCGTTCGGGTCAGCCGCCTGACTTACGAAGCCACCTCCGAAGCAGCAGAAGCCTATGCCCGCCGCGCCGAGAAGGCAGAACCGGAGGTTCGCCGCAGCAGCTCCACCCGCCGCCGCAGAAGAAGCAAGCTGCCGCCCCCTTCTCAGCAGTGAATGTTTTAAAATATGCCCTGCGGTATAGCCGCAGGGCGTTTTTCCGGAAAAATAGCGCAGAAAAAGCCTTGACAGAACGGCACACGGGTGATATAATAATTCGGCGATGGTGCTCAGGCACCTGTGACTAAATGGGCCCTTAGCTCAGTTGGTTAGAGCCTCCGGCTCATAACCGGATAGTCCCGGGTTCGAATCCCTGAGGGCCCACCACCTAAAACACGGGCGGTTCCCGCCCTTTATATTTACATAGGGGTATAGCTCAATTGGTAGAGCGGCGGTCTCCAAAACCGTAGGCTCAGGGTTCAAGTCCTTGTGCCCCTGCCAGAAAAAGTCCAACACCATTCGGTGTTGGACTTTTTCTGTTGGGTACTGGAGTTGAAAAATCAAATGCAACGCGGGCGAGCGTTGCCGGCGAGGGCTGGACCGAGCCGAACCATAATTTTCTCCCCATCGGGGAGAAAATGCAAACAAGTCCTTGTGCCCCTCTACAAATTGTAACTTGCAGTCCTCAAATGCAATTTTCAGTAGTACGCGCGACATACAGTATTGAAACCAAATTCTTCCGATGCTATAATGTCGATATAGAATTAAAAATGGCGGGAGAAAGAATATGAATGTTTTTGTGATTCATTCCTATGGTGATCGTGACGCTGTTTCTGCTGAACTGGCTAAGCTCAAACGCAAAGACTTAGCGCTTAATCCCCTAATGCTGGTCAATGGCGGTAAGTTTTGGAAAATCGACGCTGCCAGAAAAATCAAAAAAGCCCAGTTGGTACTTTTCTTTGTGGGCAAGAATTCCCATAAAAGTCCCTATATTGCATGGGAACTCAAGCAAGCGCAAAAAGTTGACAAACCAATTTATACAATACTGCTGGATCCCAGCAACAAACGACACGATGCACTCCTGGTGAGTGATGATTTTTCCGGAAAACCTGACTATTATGACAAGTTAAAAACCTGCGAAGAGGTTGAAAGCATTGTTTGTGGCTACGAAAATGGAGATTATCACATTTTTAACCAGCCACTAGAGCAAATTGATAAAACCCTGCTTTTAGAGCAGTACAAAACATTTCTGCAGACATCGGAAGATCTTGTTTCCCGCCGGCAGAATGTCAACAACTTTTATATTTCCATAAACTCTGCTATTATCGCAATTTTTAGTGCTTTGTTCGCCTTTGATCTTAGTAGCGATGTACGCGCTTTGTCCGGCATAATCTTCTCAGCCGTGGGCATCGTTCTTTCTGCAGCATGGATTAAAATGCTTGTTGCCTACGGTAACTTGAACAGCTGTAAAATGAAAATCATCAGCGGTATTGAAAAACAACTTCCCGCAAGCTTATACGATGCCGAGTGGGCTGCCCTTTCTGATAAGC
>JAFQTW010000116.1 GCA_017408855.1 Oscillospiraceae bacterium
ACATCAAGAAACGCATCGCTCAGTTTGGCGGCAAGCTGTTTGACGATTACCACGCATCCCGCGTTTTGCCGGGCTTTGAGCCGGACAGCAAGGTAAAGCTTCTGCTCCAGCTGAAGGACCAGGCCGAGATCGTGATCGTGATCAACGCTTCGGACATTGAGAAAAACAAGATCCGCGGTGATCTGGGCATCACCTACGATCTGGACGTGCTTCGCCTCATCGACGCCTTCCGCGGCATTGGGCTGTATGTGGGCTCGGTGGTGCTGACCCGCTATGCGGGACAGGCTGCGGCGGATGCTTTCGTCAAACGTCTGGAACGTTTGGGCGTTCGGGTCTACCGCAGCTATTCCATCGAAGGCTACCCCTCCAACATTCCCTATATCGTAAGCGAGCAGGGCTTTGGCCGCAACGAATTTATCGAGACCAGCCGTCCGCTGGTGGTGGTCACCGCGCCCGGACCCGGTTCCGGCAAAATGGCTACCTGCCTGTCGCAGCTGTACCATGAATTTAAGCGGGGCGTAAAAGCCGGCTACGCCAAATTCGAGACCTTCCCCATTTGGAACATTCCTCTCAAGCATCCGGTCAACCTTGCGTACGAGGCTGCCACCGCGGACCTCAACGACGTAAACATGATCGACCCCTTCCATCTCGAAGCCTACGGTGAGACCACCGTAAACTATAACCGCGACGTGGAGATCTTCCCCGTTCTGCGGGCCATGTTCGAAAAGATCATGGGCGAATGTCCCTACAAATCCCCCACCGACATGGGTGTTAACATGGCGGGCAACGCCATCTGCGATGACGAAGTCTGCCGCGAAGCCTCCAAGCAGGAGATCATCCGCCGCTACTACAACAGTCTGTGCGAAAAACGGCAGGGTCTGCTGGAGGAGGATGTGGTCTACAAGCAGGAACTTTTGATGAATCAGGCCGGCGTTTCCCCGGCGGACCGTCCGGTGGTCAAAGCTGCCATCGACCGTGCCGAGCTGACCGGCATGCCCGCATCGGCCATTCAGCTGCCCGACGGACAGATCGTCACCGGCAAGACCTCCAACCTGCTGGGCTGTTCCGCTGCCCTGCTGCTCAACGCGCTGAAGGTGCTGGGCGGCATCCACCACGACATCCACCTGATCTCCCCCATCGTTATCGAACCCATTCAAAAGCTCAAGACCCAGCATCTGGGCGGACATAACCCGCGGCTGCACACCGATGAGATCCTCATCGCCCTTTCCATCAGTGCCGCCACCAACCCCACCGCAGCCATCGCCATGGAGCAGCTGCCCAAGCTGCGGGACTGCGAGTGCCATTCCTCCGTCATCCTCTCGCAGGTGGATAATTCGGTCTTTAAAAAGCTGGGTGTTCATCTGACCTGCGAGCCCGCCTATCAGACCAAAAAACTGTATCACAAGTAAAGGAGACGATGTTATGAAAGGTTTTATGAACGAATTTAAGGCATTTATCGCCAAAGGCAACGTAATGAATCTGGCCGTCGGCGTGATCATCGGTGCCGCTTTCCAGGCGATCACCACCTCGCTGGTCAACGACATCATCTCTCCCTTCCTGGGGCTGTTCACCCCCACCGACATGAGCGGCTGGACCTTTATGGTCGGTCAGGCTGAGATCCGCTACGGCGCGTTTCTCACTGCCATCTTAAACTTCTTCGTCATGGCGTTTGTGGTGTTCCTGCTGGTGAGATTCGTCAACAAGCTGATGGATCTGGGCAAAAAACCGGCTGTGGAAGAAGCGCCTGCTGCGCCCACCACCAAGAAATGCCCCTTCTGTTGCAGCGAGATCGCCATCGAAGCCACCCGCTGCCCGCACTGCACTTCTGAAGTGAAATAAGGTTTTAAAACAAAAACGCCATCCGCAAAACCGGATGGCATTTCTTCTGGGGAGTTATTATACAAATCGTATATTTTACAATAAAATCTACTGTCTTTTGGCTTTTCCTTCGAACTTTTCCTCGTAGAAATCGATGGCTTTCTGCACGATGCGGCGGGCGTCTTCCGGACCCAGCACCTCATCCACCACCGTTTCCTTATTCTCCAGCGCTTTGTAAACGGTGAAGAAGTGGCGCATCTCATCGTAAATATGCTGCGGCAGGTCGAAGATGCTTTCGTAGCTGGCGTAGTGCGGGTCGCCCATGGGCACCGCGATGATCTTTTCATCGCCCCGTCCGTCGTCCAGCATCTGGATCACACCGATGGGGCGGCAGCGGACCAGCGTCAGGGGGTAAATCGGCTGGGAGCAAAGGACCAGAACGTCCAGCGGGTCGTGGTCGTCACCGTAGGTGTGGGGAATAAATCCGTAGTTGGAAGGATAGACCGTGGAGGTGTACAGCACACGGTCGAGAATGATCAGACCGGTCTCCTTATCCATCTCGTATTTGTTTTTCGAGCCTTTGGGGATCTCGATGACGGCGATAAAATCATCTTTCTGAACGCGCCGCGGATCAATTTCATGCCAGATATTCACGGAATCATCCCTTTCATTTTGTTACGTCTATTCTACTCTGTTTCTGTCAGAGAAACAAGGTCAGTTCCTTCCAGCTCCATGGGCTGCAGCACCACAAAGGCCCCGCCCAAGAGGGTGTGTTCCAGCCACTGCTTCAGGTCCACCGTGCCACGGTCCGCCTGATCGAACATCTGGGCCTGAAGGGAGGCATCCACCCCCACCAGGGTGACCCAGTGCCAACGGTTCAGCCGATCGGTTTTCCCATTGGAACGGCTGAGAAAGGCCACCGGCAGGTCCTGCTCAAAGGCCGAGAAGAGAAAGTCCCGCAGAACATCTGCATCGGGACGGCGGCTTTTCCGCAGCGCCACAGGCAGCACTCTCGCACGCAGATAGACGCCGCAGGCGGCTCCATACTGCGAGGCGCCCCAAGCGAACCTGTCAGGGCGGTAAATGCCCGCCAGAGAGGGTTTTACAAAGGAATAGACCCGGTACATCAATTCGGTCATCCGGGCTTTAACGGTCTTTTTCGCCGGCAAAAGCGCCTCGCATTCGGGGCGGGTGTGACCCAGATACCAAAAGAGGTTCGACGCGGTGGTGGGACCGCATCCCCGCTTGCGGCTGTATCGGGTGGGATACCAGCTTTGTCTGCCGCCGAAGGAACTCTGCTCTTCGGTTTTCAGCAGAAGCAGCTGCGGCTGCCGGATAGAAACGCTTTCAGTCATGGTAATGCTCCTTTGCAGTGGATGGTTCCCCTTTATTGTACCGACCGGAAACGGCACCGTCAAGGAGCGGGAAAAGAAAAAGGACCCTTGCGGATCCTTTTCTGAGTATCTTTATGCGCGGAAATTGGTACCACACTCGTGACAAAAATAAACTTTTCGACGATTGGAAAACCAACGCAAACCCTGCCAAACATAGCCGTTTCCTCTCACCGCCTGGATGATTGCCATCCACCAATCAAAACATACCAGAATCATAAAGCCGATCATCCAGCGGATCATCAGCCAACCCAAGTAATAAAATCCAAACAAAATGGTAAACAAGCAACCATGCTTGCTGGATTCGTTGGAAAGCTGCACTTTTGTACTGCCGCATTTCGGACATTTCACGTTAAGAGCCATCTGAAAGTTCCTCCCCTGTTTGATAATGTATTTCATCAGTATCATATGACAAATCGTCATAATTGTCAAGCTTGATTATGACATACTGTCATTAGGTGATACTATGAAAAACAGGCTGAAAGAGCTGCGGATAAAACGTGGGTATACGCAAGTTGCCGTCCAAATGCAGACCGGCATTGAGCAGGCGCTTTTATCTAAATTTGAAAATGACGAACGAACACCGCCAACAGAAACGCTGCTTCGTCTGGCAGATTTTTACCACGTCAGCATCGACTATATTCTATTTCGTACAAACAATCCCGAGATAAACCAATAACGGACGGCTAAATGGCCGTCCGTTTTTTAAGCTGGCTGGATTTTAGCGCGGTCGCTTCGCTCCCTTGGAGGAATGTCGAAACAGTCCACCGGACTGTTTCTCTGTCGCTCCCCTCTCGCGTTGCTCGGGGTCGCTCCCATTCCTGGTCCGAATCCAGCTTTTGTAGTTCCTTACCCAAACAAAAAGCACGCTCACTTTCGATAATAGCGGCAGTTAAACCGCAAAAGGTTGGTAGCGACAGCGAACCGTCGCGAGGGCGTTTACAACCGAGCAGGTAAGCCGAGCGTGACCTTTTGCGGAAAAGGAGCAGCAACGAAGCGAAAGAAAAATGCCCGGCTATAAGCCGGGCATTTTGAACACAGCGAAGTTCGCTGCGACGTGGCTGGGCTGGCTGGATTCGGACCAGCGAGATGACGGAGTCAAAGTCCGTTGCCTTACCGCTTGGCGACAGCCCAATCTTTTCGCCTTTCGGCGATTTTGGATATAAAAAAAAGGCAAACTGCCTTTTTTTATAAAGTGGGGTGGATAATCGGATTCGAACCGATGGCCTCCAGGGCCACAACCTGGCGCTCTAACCAACTGAGCTATACCCACC
>JAFQTW010000117.1 GCA_017408855.1 Oscillospiraceae bacterium
AAGGAAATATTTCACTTCCCTCTTTTCTTTTTCTTTTGCGGGTGCTACAATATATCTTGGACTGTCATCGCCTTACATTTGATGACAAATCGGTGAAAATCCCGTAAAAACTGCAACAAATCAGCAGAAGCGGGGTACTTATTATGAGGACCTGCCAAAAGGCGGGGAATATTTGAGAAGGGGACGCAAAGATGCTTCCGAACAATAGAAAACCGTACAGCAGAAAAACCACCGCTGCGAAGAAAAGCACCGCTTCTTCCGAGCAGAGTGTTTCTTCTGCCGCTTCTGCAAAAACCGGGACCCGCAGAAAGAAAAAAATGCCCTGGTACAAAAAGCTTTTGTGGATGATGATCCCGACCAAAAAGGATTCCACCAACGACAAGATCCGCAAGATCATTTTTGACGTTGCCATCGTGGTGTTCATCTGCAGCTGCACCTATCTGGTGGACTACTACGGAAAATCCAATCACAACGAAAACTTCTATAACGGCGTTGCGGACATGCTGGGCGCATCCACGCAGGAGGGTGAGGAGCCTTCGCGCGATGTGCATGGCATCCTGACCAAATTCTCCGATCTGATGGGCATGAACGAGGATATCGTCGGCTGGCTGATGATCGAGGATACCAAGGTCAACTACCCGGTCGTTCAGACCACCGACAACGACTACTATCTGCACAAGGACTTTTCCAAAGCAGACAACAAACACGGTATTCCCTTCGCGGACTATCAGGTGGACATCCATCCCGATACCCGCTCCACCAACATCCCGATCTACAGCCACAACATGAAAGACGGTCAGATGTTCGGTGAGCTCATCAACTATCAGAATCTGGAATACTACAAAGCCCATCCGCTGATCCATTTCGACACCCTGTATGAAGAGGATCAGTATGTGATCGTGGGAATGTTTTTGGCATCGACCCTGCCGGAACACGCACCCAACTTCAACTATCATCAGTTCATCAATGCCAAAGACGACGCGGAGCTGATGGCCTTTGCCGAAGAGGTGCTGTCCCGTTCGCTGATCGTGACCGGCTTCGATATCCAGCCCGGCGATGAGCTGATCACCCTTTCCACCTGTACTTACGATTTCAAAGAGGCACGCTACGCCATCGTAGCCAGAAAGCTGCGCGAAGGCGAGACCCCCGCTTCCATCGATACTTCCGGCGCGTATGTGAATCCCAACCCCGTTATGCCCAACGCATGGTACGAGGCCAAGAAGATCGCTGCCATCGTAGCCGGCGTAAAACTGGATGTGACCGAACTTACCATGAAGACCGGCGAGTCTGCCGCGCTGACTGCCACCGTTCTGCCCACCACCGCCAAAAACCGCAATGTAAGCTGGTCCTCTTCCAACGAGGATGTGGTATCGGTGGACCAGTACGGTAATCTGACCGCCCGTAAACTGGGCAAGGCGGTGATCACCGTCACCACCGAGGAAAGCGCCTTTACCGCCACCTGTAATGTAACGGTAACCGCCGGCGCCATCACCGATATGTATTTCGGCGCCGAATCTGTGACCGTTCCGCTCAACAAAACGGCGGATCTTCTGAATCTTTTGATCTACGAGCCTCAGGGTGCCGATCTTTCTGAGCTGGTGTGGTATTCCAGCAATGATTCCATCGCATCGGTCACCGGCGGCGTTGTAACCGGTAAAAAGGCCGGAACCGCTACCATCACCGTTGAGACCAAGGACGGTCTGATCAAAGCCTCCATCGGCGTGATCGTAGGCGGCGAGTATGTTGCGGTCGAAAGCATCGACATCACCGGCCCCAGCAAGGTCGTTCCCAAACAATCCATCCAGCTTCGGGCGGTGATCACCCCCGAGAACGCCACCGCGAAACAGGTCATCTGGGAAGTGGTGGAAGGCGATGCCGCAACGGTCGATTCCAACGGTAAAGTCACTGCCGGACGGGAACCCGGATCGGTCACCATCAAAGCGACGGTCATTGACAGCGTGAAAGGTCCCATCAGCGCCTATCAGCAAGTGACCGTAGGCAGCGCTACCATCGAGGTTGCCGCCAACAGCGTGACCGTGACCGCCGGCACCAACGGCAAAAAGATCGAGTTTGCCGCATCCAACGGCGAGATCGTAAAATGGGCCACCAACTCCTACGACGGCGGTACCGTTCAGATCGAAGTGGTCGAAGAGGACGGACGCACCTACCTGCGGGTAGTGGGCATGACCGCCGGTACCGTTGAGATCACCGGTGCCTTTGCCGACGGCAGCAGCCCGGTGAGCATTATGATCACCGTAAAACCGGGACAGACTTCCAGCGTTCCCGGACCTTCTTCCTCCTCTGCTGAGGATAGCAGCTCTGCCGCAGATCCCTCTTCCTCCGAAGAAGACGAAAGCTCTTCCGATCAGGCTTCTTCCGAAGAGAATGAGGACGGTGAAGGCGCAGACACAGACACAGAGGCTGAAGATCCTCCTGTGACGCCTCCCGGATTTCAAATTGGATAAACCCTGATAAAACAAAAACCCCGATGGCACAGCCATCGGGGTTTTCTTCGTTTATCTGGTCTTTTTGGGGCGGGGCGGCAGCTTTCCGGACGAAGGTGCTTTGGAAGCGGTTTTTCCTTTTCCTTCGGGCTTTGCCGCGGCCTTTGCGGGGTGGGGCTTGCCGTCCTTTTTGGGCGCGGACTTTTGGACCGGCCTGGACGGTTTTACTTTGGGCGCTTCGGGCTTTTTCGCCGGCTTGGGCTGACTGGTGAACAGGGGCGTCCAGCCCATCAGCTCGCCGTCCTCGTAGTCGCCGTCGGGACGGACCCGGACCTGCACCACTTCGCCCCAACGCTCCTGGGGTTTGCCCATGGTGGTGTATTTGCCGTCAGCCACGATGGTCAGCTTGGTCCCGTTGTCCAGATCCACACGGGTCTCACCGATCTCCATGCCGTCGATGATCTTGGTGCGGCGGGGGTCCACCTCCCACTCTTCGCCGGTGAAGCCGTTGATCACGATGGTCTTGCGCACCGATTTGGGACGGGGGTCCCGTTTTGCCGCTTTGGGGTCGTATCTCATCCGTTTTGTCTCCTTACCGAATAATCTCTGCCTTTATCATACCGCCAAAAAGAAAATTTGGCAACGGTCTTTCCTCGCCGCCCAATAAATGGTATACTGAATACAGACACGTCCGTCCGGAACGGACGAAATCAAAGGAGGATGAACAGTATGACCCCTATCGTAGACAGATTTTTAAAGTATGTCAGCTTTGATACCCAGTCGCAGCCCGGCGCAAAATGTTTTCCCAGCACCGAGAAACAGAAAGTTCTGGGCGCTTATCTGGTCGAAGAGATGAAAGGCATCGGCATCGCCGACGCTGAGATGGACGAATTTGGTTATGTGACCGGTACCGTTCCTTCCAACGTGGATTTTGATGTTCCTGTTTTCGGCTTTATCTCTCATATGGATACCTCTCCCGATGCTTCCGGCGCTAACATCAAGCCCCAGATCGTGAAAAATTACGACGGCGGCGATATCGTTCTCAACGAGGAAAAAGGCATCGTGCTCAGCCCCAAAAACTTTCCCAAAATGCTCAACTATCTGGGCAAAGATCTGATCACCACCGACGGCACCACCCTGCTGGGCGCTGACGACAAGGCGGGTATCGCCGCCATCATCAGCATGGCAGAGTACCTGCTGGAGCATCCCGAGGTCAAACATGGTACCATCAAGCTGGGCTTTACCCCCGATGAAGAGGTCGGC
>JAFQTW010000118.1 GCA_017408855.1 Oscillospiraceae bacterium
GGGGGCTTTTTTACCGGAAGATGGTGGATATTCTCGCGGTCGCTGCGCGCCCTTGGAACAATGTCAAAACAGTCCCCCGGACTGTTTCTCTGTCGCTCCTCCATCGCTGCCGCTCAGAGTCGCTCCCATTGTTGGTTCGAATCCACCATTGGAAAAAGAAAAAAGACACCGTCTTTCGACGATGTCTTTTCCTTTTTGGTGGGAGATGGTGGATTCGAACCACCGAAGCGAATCGCAACAGATTTACAGTCTGCCCCCTTTGGCCACTCGGGAAATCTCCCATATTCAATTCCTCTATAAATGGAGCTGGTGGACGGACTCGAACCCCCGACCTGCTGATTACAAATCAGCTGCTCTACCAACTGAGCTACACCAGCAAGACCAGCAACAGGATTTATTATAGCAGATGAATTGGAAAAGTCAAGGCTTTTTTCAAAAAAAATTCCCGCCGATGCTGCACCTTTTGGTAGAAAAAGAGAATTTCCACCGTTGACGGAATCTTTTCTTGCAATCTATTGGTGCGGCTTTTATAATAATACTGTTAAAAGATCCAACAGAAAAATGTTGAAGGAGAAGATCTATGGGAGGACTGTTTGGCGTCGCTTCCCGCGACGATTGCGTGTTTGACCTGTTCTTTGGAACGGACTATCATTCCCATCTGGGGACCCGCCGCGGCGGCATGGCTGTGTACGGAAAAAAAGGCTTTGACCGTTCCATTCATAATATCGAAAACTCGCCGTTTCGTACCAAATTCGAAAAAGAATCGGTCGAAATGGAAGGCTACTTTGGCATTGGCTGTATCTCGGACAATGAGCCGCAGCCCCTTCTGATCCGCTCGCATCTGGGCACCTATGCCATCGCCACCGTTGGCCGTGTGACCAATGCGGAGGAACTGGAAAAGCTGACCTTTCAGAAAGGTCACGTCCACTATCTGGAGATGAGCGGCGGCAACCTCAATGCCACCGAGCTGGTAGCGGCGCTGATCAATCAGCAAAACACCATCACAGAGGGCATTCGTTTTGCCCAGAACGTGATCAAAGGCTCCATGTCCATTTTGGTCATGACCCCCGAGGGCATCTACGTTGCCCGTGACAGACTGGGCAGAACGCCGCTGGCCCTGGGCAAAAAGCCCGATGCCACCTGTGTCAGCTTTGAAAGCTCCGCCTACATCAATCTGGGGTATGAGGACTACAAAGAGCTGGGACCCGGCGAGATCGTGTTCATGACTCCCGACGGTGCCGAGACCCTTGTGCAGCCCGGCAGTGAAATGAAATTCTGCACCTTTATGTGGGTGTATTACGGCTATCCCACCTCCACCTATGAAGGGATCAACGTAGAGACCATGCGCTACCGCTGCGGCGCCGAGCTGGCCGAGCGTGACCGAGGCATCGAGGCGGATATCGTAGCCGGCGTGCCCGATTCCGGCATCGCCCATGCGGTGGGCTACGCCAACCATTCCGGGATCCCCTTCGCGCGCCCCTTCATCAAATATACCCCCACCTGGCCCCGCTCCTTTATGCCGCCCAACCAAAAGCAGCGCAACCTGATCGCGCGGATGAAGCTGCTGCCGGTCTATGACCAGATCAAAGACCGCCGTATGATACTTATCGACGATTCCATCGTCCGCGGTACCCAGCTGCGGGAATCGGCCGAGCTGCTGTATCAGTCCGGCGCCAAAGAGGTACACATCCGCCCCGCGTGCCCGCCCCTTTTGTTCGGATGCAAATACCTCAACTTCTCCCGCTCCAACTCTGAGCTGGAGCTGATCGCCCGCCGGGTCATCCAGGAGCGTGAGGGCAAGGTCGATTACGACCAGCTGCGCCGGTACGCTGACCCCAACAGCGGCGAATACCGCGAGATGACCAACGCCATCGGGCAGGAACTGAAATTCACCTCGCTGGAATACCACCGTCTGGACGATATGATCAAAGCCGTTGGCATCGAGCCCTGCAAATTATGCACCTACTGCTGGAGCGGCATCGAATAAACACAAAAAGAAAAGCCATCCCAAACCTGCGTCTGGGATGGCTTTTTTGATGGGAACTATTTGAGTTTTTCCGCAAAGTCTGCCATAGCTTCGGAAATTTTGATCTTCTGGGGGCAGACCTGCTCACAGGCGCCGCAGCCGATGCAGGAAGAAGGCTGCTTGTCGCCGTCTACCGCCCGCAGAGCCATCGGCGCGATAAAGCCGCTCTCGCCGGTAAAGGCGTGCTCGTTGTACAGGTTCAGCAGATGGGGGATATCCAGCCCCTGGGGGCAGTGATCCACGCAGTAGCGGCAGGCGGTGCAGGGAACGGCGATCTTGGAGGTCATCTTCTCCGCGATATCAAAAAGGATGCCGTTTTCCACATCGGAAGTAGGCTTGTTTTCGCCGTAGGTGGCGGCGTTCTGCTTCAGCTGCTCAAAATCGGACATGCCCGACAGGGTGACCACCACAGAATCCACCGACTGCAAAAAGCGGAAAGCCCAGCCAACGACCGACTCTTTGGGACGGACCTCTTTAAGTCTTGCTTCGTAAGCCGGCTCCAATTTTGCCAGCTTGCCGCCGCGCAGCGGTTCCATGACCCAAACAGGGATGTTCCATTCTTTCAGCAGCTCCAGCTTGTCGCAGGCTTTCTGGAAGTGGTAGTCCAGCCAGTTCAGCTGGATCTGGCAGAAGTCCATCTCTTTGCCGTAGGCGTCGAGAAACTTTTTGGTACATTCCAGATCGCCGTGGATGGAAAAGCCCAGAAAACGGATGCGTCCTTCCTCTTTCTGCTTTTTCAGATAATCCATGATGCCGTACTTGGGATCCAGATAAGCATCCACATTCATATCGCAAACGTTGTGGAACAGGTAAAAGTCAAAATAGTCCACGCCGCATTTGCGCAGCTGTTCCGGAAAGATCTCCTCGACCTTGTCCATATTGTTCAGATTGTAGCCGGGGAACTTGTCCGCCAGATAAAAGGACTCACGGGGATGCTTTGCCAGCGCCTTGCCCATGGCAGTCTCGGAAGTGCCGCCGTGGTAGCCCCATGCGGTGTCGTAATAGTTGATGCCGTTTGCCATCGCCCAGTCGACCATCTCTTCGACCGCGGGCTGATCGATCTTTTTGTCGTCACCGTCGATCACCGGCAGACGCATGCAGCCCATGCCCAAAGCGGAAAGCTGCAGACCGCGAAATTCTTTATAAAACATAGAAAACCCTCCCAGATAAGCTTTTCTTTATCATACCAGACAGGAGGAAATTGGTAAACCGATCCGAAAAAATTTTTTAAAAAACTGTGCAGCCGACAGGATGGTATGCTATAATAAAAAACACAAACAGGATCGGCGCCAAACAGAAAAGAGCGCTCTTTTCTGTGACGGGCACAGCCCGCCACAAAGATCCTGCTTGCCGGAGGGTCGACATCCTTTTTGATATGGAGGAATGAAAATGAAACAAACAAAACGGCTTTTCAGTGCTTTTCTTGCGATTTTGCTGATGATCGGACTGGTCCCCCTCGCCGGTATCGAAGCTGCGGCTGCTGCTGCGACCCGTCCCAACGTTCAAATCGACTACAACCTGCCCGACGGTGTTTCGGTCACCGGCCAGGCAGAGGTGGACTATGATGACAATTGGACTGAGTGGCTCATCGACGATCAAGGTCTTTCCTGCGAGGGATATCTGCTGCTCGGCTGGAACACCCAGCCCGACGGCA
>JAFQTW010000119.1 GCA_017408855.1 Oscillospiraceae bacterium
ATGCAAAGCGATAGGCGGCGTTGGATTCTTTTTCGTAACTGTACCATACCATAAATTGTGCGGAAAGTCAAATTAGAACTGCTTGTTTTCAACAATTCTATCAACTTTTCACAATCTTTCTTTTCAACAAAGAAAAACCTGTTGCCGATCGGATCTTCTTTTAATGTCCTGTTTATGGTACTTTTCCTGTGTTATTCTAAAGCCACAGAAAGAACCCGTTCGAAAAGGAGAGTCCGTTATGTTCGTCGCGTTTTTGATTTTCATTTACCTTCCGCTGTCCATCCTCTTCAATCTGGTTAAACGATACTAAGGAGGTTTTCCGATGCTCTGGCCCTTTTTCTCTTTCGCCGCCGTCGCCCTGCCCTTTGCGCTGCTTGCCGCCTTCGCCAATCCCCGCTGATCCGACCTCGTTTTCATTTTCACAAGTCTCTGTCAAAGACCTTCGGGGAAAATTTTTCTCCGAAGGTCTTTGACTCTTGTTTTTCTCACATGGACAGTTTATAATTTATTTGTACGCAAAAACAGGACGAATCCACCTCTTTTTGCTGAAACAGAATCAATTTGACCACATGGAGGGAAAAAGATGAAGCAATTTATGGATGCTATCGTGAAACCCGTCGCAGGTCCCGGACTGGAACTGCGCAAGGTACCGGTACCGCAGCCGGGTCCCGGTGAGGTGCTGATCAAAGTACACAAAACCGCTATCTGCGGAACCGATGTGCATATCTTCAACTGGGATCCCTGGGCACAGCTGCACATTAAGCCCCCTATGACCATCGGTCACGAATATGTGGGCGAAGTTGCCGCCCTCGGCGCCGGCGTTACCGGACTTAAGATCGGTCAGCGCGTTTCCGGCGAGGGTCACCTGACCTGCCATCACTGCCGCAACTGCCACAACGGCAACATCCAGTGGTGCAAAGACACCGTTTCGGTCGGCGTGGACCGTGACGGCGCATTTGCGGAATATGTCTGCATCCCCGAAACCAACGTTATCCTCATCGACGAGAGCCTGCCCGAGGACGTGGTTGCCTTCTTCGATGCTTTCGGCAACGCCACCCACACCGCTCTGATGTTCCCGCTGGTCGGCGAGGACGTGCTCATCACCGGCGCAGGTCCCATCGGCATCATCGCCGCCGGCATCTGTAAATTCGCAGGCGCCCGCCGCGTGATCATCACCGATATCAACGACTACCGTCTGGATCTGGCCCGCAAAATGGGTGTCGATGCCGCGGTCAACACCGCGAAAGAGGATCTGACCTCTGTTATGAAAGAGCAGGGTCTCACCGAAGGCTTCGATGTAGGTCTTGAGATGTCCGGCAACGGCAAAGCGCTGGCACAGATGATCGGCGTTATGCGCAACGGCGGTAAGATCGCTCTGCTGGGCATCAGCAACGAGCCCATCCCCATGGATATGAACACCCTGATCACCAAAGGCCTCACCCTGCAGGGTATCTACGGCCGCCATCTGGACAACTGGCATCAGATGTCCTACATGGTACAGGGCGGTCTGGATGTGACCCCCGTTATCACCCACCGCTTCCACTACACCGAGTTCGAAAAAGGCTTCGAGGCCATGAACAGCGGTATGTCCGGTAAAGTCATCCTCGACTGGACCGAGAAAAAGGAGGACTGATCCATGAAATCCGCATTGACTGCCATTTCCGCCGAGCTTGACGCCATCCGCGAAGCCGGCACCTGGCGGGAAGAGAGAGTCATTACCACTCCGCAGTATTCCCGCATCGACACCACCGCCAAAAACGGCGTAGTCAACTTCTGCGCCAACAACTATCTGGGACTTTCCGCCAACGGCGAGCTGATCAAAGCCGCAAAAGAAAGCTACGACAGATGGGGCTTCGGTCTTTCTTCCGTCCGCTTCATCTGCGGCACCCAGCAGATCCACAAGGATCTGGAGAAAAAGATCTCCAACTTTTTGGGCATGGATGACACCATCCTGTACTCTTCCTGCTTCGATGCCAACGGCGGTCTCTTCGAGACCCTGCTCTCCGCCGAGGATGCCATCATCTCCGACGAGCTGAACCACGCTTCCATCATCGACGGCGTGCGTCTTTGCAAAGCAAAACGCTTCCGCTACAAAAACAACGATATGGAAGATCTGAGAGCCCAGCTGACCGCTGCCCGCGAAGCCGGTGCCAAAAAGATGCTCATCGCCACCGACGGCGTATTCTCCATGGACGGCTACATCGCCAACCTGCCCGCCATCTGTGATCTGGCCGACGAGTTCGACGCACTGGTCATGGTAGACGACAGCCACGCCGTGGGCTTTATGGGCGACCACGGCAAAGGCACCCCCGAGTTCTGCGGCGTAATGGACCGTGTGGACATCATCACCGGCACCTTCGGCAAAGCTTTGGGCGGCGCTTCCGGCGGCTACACCGCTGCCCGCCAGCCCATCGTGGACCTGCTGCGCCAGCGCTCCCGTCCCTACCTGTTCTCCAACACCGTAGCGCCCGCCATCTGCGCCGCTACCATCCGCACCATCGAGCTGCTGGAAGAGTCCACCGCGCTGCGTGACAAAGTTCACGAGAACGCCCGCTACTTCCGCTCTGAGATGGAGAAACTGGGCTTCGACCTGCTGCCCGGCGAACATCCCATCGTTCCCGTAATGCTGTACGATCCCCACATCGCCCACGAGTTTGCCCGCCGTATGCTGGAAAAAGGCGTTTACGTTGTCGCCTTCTGCTATCCGGTCGTTCCCAAGGGCAAAGACCGCATCCGTACCCAGATCTCTGCCGGTCACAGCAAAGAGGACATTGATTTCGCCGTCAAAGCCTTTGGCGAAGTCAAAAAGGAAATGGGTCTGTAAAATCAAGATTTTCGAAAAAGCACGGTTTTCCGTGCTTTTTCTTTTTTCTTCTTCGTGCTATACTGAAGAAAATTCCCTCAAGGAGGTTTTTTCATGCTGGAAGTTGGCGCTCTCGCCCCGGATTTTACCCTCAACGATCAAAACGGCAATGCCGTTTCCCTGTCCGATTTTCGCGGCAAAAAGGTCGTGGTCTACTTTTACCCCAAAGACAACACCCCCGGATGCACCCGTCAGGCCTGTGCCTTCGCCCAAAACTTCGACGGCTTCCGTCAGCTGGATGTGCCGGTCATCGGCATCAGCAAAGATTCTGTGGCTTCCCATCTGAAGTTTGCCCAGAAGTACGAGCTGCCCTTCATCCTGCTGGCCGACCCGGAACGGATCGCCATCGAAGGCTTTGGCGTCTGGCAGGAAAAGAAGCTCTACGGAAAGGTCTCCATGGGCGTAGTCCGCTCCACCTTCATCCTCGACCAGGAAGGCCGCGTAGAAAAGGTGATGCCCAAAGTAAAACCGGACACCAACGCCGCCGAGATTTTGGAGTATCTTACACAGAAATAACGAAAAGCCGCCCTTGGGCGGACTCACTCAGGGATTTACACGGTTTTGGACAAATCTTTTCCACCACAACGATTCCCGCCGGTTTTGCAATACGCCAGTATTGCAGCAACCGCCGAAAACCGCTGTGAAGAAAAACCCATTGCCCAAAACTGCAAAGCACCCGAAAGCGATAGATTTTTTCATAAGACAAGAAAAAGAGCCGTGGTAAGGCTGACGCCTACCACGGCTCTTTGACGCAGTATTAAG
>JAFQTW010000014.1 GCA_017408855.1 Oscillospiraceae bacterium
ATCATGCATCTTGCCGGCAGCTTTCAGCACCTTGGTGCCGATGGTGGCAAGATCCATCAGGGTAACGGGCTTGTCGCTGCGTCCGGCGTAAAGCTTTTTGCGCAGCTCGAGGTAGTTTTTGTAGGTCTCTTTGATGTACTCCGGCTGGATGTCCGCCTCTTCGATCACGGTACCGAAGGTGGTGTGGCGGCAGTGATCCGACCAGTAGGTGTCGATCATGCGGATCTCGGTGATGGTGGGATCGCGCTTTTCTTCGTCTTTAAAGTAGAGCTGACAGAATTTGATATCGTCCAGATCCATTGCCAGACCGTAGTCGGCGATGAATTTGGCAAGACCGGCCTCGTCCAGACCGTTAAAGCCCTCGAGGACCGCGACCGGCTCGGGTTTTGCATAGGTCTGACGGATGGTCTCGGGTTTTTCCAGCGCAGCCTCTCTCGCCTCAACGGGGTTGATGAGGGTCTCTTTGATCTTGAGCTGCTCGGCGGCGGTCAAATCACCTTTGATGTAGTAAACGCGGGCGGTTTTTACCTCGGGACGCTCTTTGCAGGTGGACAGCTGGATGCACTGAGCGCAGGAGTCGGCACGCTGGTCGAACTGACCGGGCAAAAACTCTACCGCCAGAACGAACTCGTCCGCTGCGGGAGCCGGCGCCAGCTCTTCGTAAACGTCATCGGCCTGCGGCTCGGACAGGATGGTCTTAACAGCCATCTTGTAGTCAGCCTCTTCGATATTTTCAATGTCGTAGCGATTCAGCACCCGCACGCCGGTGATCTTTTCGGTGCGCAGGGCGGTTTTCAAATCGCCGAGAACGCCTGCTGCCTCAACAGCAAAGGGCGTTTTCTTTTCCACAAAACAACGATAAACTGCCATTTTTTCTGTATTTCCTCCTATTTTTTGCCGATGTCGGTGCGGTAGTGGACCTTCGGGAAGGTGATCTCTTTGACTGCGGCGTAGGCTTTTTCCAGCGCTTCGGCCAGGTTTTTCCCCTGACCGGTAATGCCCAGGACTCTTCCGCCGGCGGTGACAAAGGCACCGTTCTGCTTTTTGGTGCCCGCATGATAAACCGTTACGCCCTCGTGGGAGCCGGTCTCATCCAGACCCTCGATCGCAAAGCCGCTTTCATACTTTTTGGGGTAGCCGCCGCTGGCCAGGACTACACAGGCTGCGGCGCCGTCATCCCATTCGATGGTCAGATCGGACAGCTTTTCGTCGCGGACCGCACGCATGATGGTGA
Organism: Oscillospiraceae bacterium; assembly: GCA_017408855.1. Classification (GTDB taxonomy): domain Bacteria; phylum Bacillota; class Clostridia; order Oscillospirales; family Ruminococcaceae; genus UBA3818. The sequence continues at coordinate 1,235 of JAFQTW010000014.1, forward strand.
ACAGGTCAGTTTTCAGCCGCGGCAGGACCACCTGGGTCTCGGGGTCGCCAAAGCGACAGTTGTACTCGATGACCTTGGGACCGTCGGCAGTGAGGATAAGGCCAAAGTACAGGCAGCCTTTAAAGGGACACCCTTCCGCTTTCATCGCCTCAACGGTAGGCAGGAAGATCTCCTTCATGCAGCGGTCGGCGATCTCGGCGGTGTAGTAGGGGCTGGGAGAAATGGTTCCCATGCCGCCGGTGTTGGGACCTTCGTCATTATCGTAGGCCCGTTTGTGGTCCATGGAAGAGACCATCGGGACCACGGTGTGGGAATCGGTAAAGGCCAGGACAGAAACTTCCTTGCCGGTCAAGAACTCTTCGACCACAACCTTGTTGCCGCTTTTGCCAAAGATCTTATCCTCCATGATGGAGCGGACCGCGTCCTTTGCCTCTTCTAAGTTCTGAGCGATCACAACACCTTTGCCCAGCGCCAGACCGTCGGCCTTGATGACGGCGGGAAAGCTGTTCTGCTCTTCGATATAGGCGATGACCTTTGCCGGATCCTCAAACACCTCATAGCGGGCGGTGGGGATGCCGTATTTTTTCATCAGGTTTTTGGAAAAGACTTTGCTGCCCTCGATCTGGGCAGCTTTTTTGCTGGGTCCAAAGGCGGGGATGCCCGCTTCTTCCATAGCGTCGGCCATGCCCAGCACCAGCGGATCGTCGGGAGTGACTACCGCAAAGTCGATGCCCTCGTTTTTCGCGAAGGCGACCATGCCTTCCACATCGGTGGCTTTGATGTCCACGTTTTCAGCCTGTACGCTGATGCCGCCGTTGCCGGGGGCACAGTACAGCTTTGTGATCTCACGGTTCTCGGCCAGCTTGCGGATGACCGCATGCTCTCTTCCGCCGGAACCGACTACCAATACTTTCATTCCGCTTCCTCCCATCGATTAGTGGTGGAACAGACGGATGCCGGTGAATGCCATGGCGATGCCGTATTTGTTGCAGGTCTCGATGACATTGTCGTCACGGATGGAGCCGCCGGGCTGTGCGATATATTTTACGCCGCTCTTATGGGCGCGCTCGATGTTGTCGCCAAAGGGGAAGAAAGCATCGGAGCCGAGGGCAACGCCGTCCATGGTGTCGAGCCATGCGCGTTTCTCTTCGCGGGTCAGCACTTCGGGTTTCTCGGTGAAGAACTGCTCCCACATACCGTCGGCCAGAACATCCATGTAATCGTCGGAGATGTAAACGTCGATGGTGTTGTCACGGTCGGCACGGCGGATGCCGGGTTTAAAGGGCAGCTCCAGAACTTTTTTGTGCTGGCGCAGATACCAGAAGTCCGCTTTGTTGCCTGCCAGACGGGTGCAGTGTACGCGGGACTGCTGTCCGGCGCCGATACCGATGGCCTGACCGTCTTTTGCGTAGCAAACCGAGTTGGACTGGGTGTATTTGAGGGTGATCAGGGAGATGATCAGGTCGATCTTGGCCTGCTCGGGCAGCTCTTTGTTCTCGGTGACCAGGTTGGTGAGCATCTCAGCGTCGATCTTCAGATTGTTTCTGCCCTGCTCAAAGGTGATGCCGAATACCTGTTTGTGCTCTACCTCTTCGGGAACGTAGTTGGGGTCGATCTTGATCACGTTGTAAGAGCCTTTGCGTTTGGATCTGAGGATCTCCAGCGCTTCGTCGGTGTAGCCGGGGGCGATAACGCCGTCGGAAACCTCTTTTTTGATCAGCTCGGCGGTATCCTTATCGCAGGTGTCGGACAGCGCGATCCAGTCGCCGTAGGAGCTCATACGGTCAGCGCCGCGGGCTCTTGCGTAGGCGCAGGCCAGTGCGGACAGGGGCTGATCGCCGGTGAAGTAGATCTTTCTCATCACGTCGGTGAGGGGCAGACCTACGGCAGCGCCGGCGGGAGAAACATGCTTAAAGGAAGCGGCGGCGGGCAGTCCGGTAGCCTCTTTCAGCTCTTTGACCAGCTGCCAGCTGTTGAACGCATCCATAAAGTTGATATAGCCGGGTCTGCCGCTGAGCACTTCGATGGGCAGCTCGCCTTCTTTCATAAAGATGCGGGAAGGTTTCTGATTGGGGTTACAGCCATATTTCAGTTCCAGTTCTTTCATCTTGCCGTCCTCCTATTTGTTTTTGTTATAGATACGGGTCTCGGTCTTGCCGTCGGCCAAAGAGATGGCACGGACAAAGAGGGAAACCTTATTGTCTTCGTTGAGCGCGTTCCACAGCTTTTCGCCGAACGCATCGAAATCGTCGGTCATCTCTACACGGACCGGCTCACCCTCGAAGGAAGGAATGGGATTGCCGTTTTCGCGGTAGGTGTGGATCACATGACCCTCGCCTGCCAGCGCACCGCTGTAATCGAAGAAGTAGCGGTGGGATGCGGCGGGATCACCGTCGGCGCTTTTGAGGATGGACAGCTGGTAGCTGTCGCCGTGTACCACGCCGGAGATGCGGGGGGTATAGTTGGGACCGTCCGGCTCAAACTCACGGGTGCGCAGCGCATCCTCGAAGGATTTGCCTTCGGCCATGAAATCGTAGATGGTGTCGGTCTGGTCGCCGTTGGTCACGATGGTGTTTTCACCGAGCACACGAACGGGGGCATAGATGATGAGGGAGGGATCCTGCAGCTTGGAAGGATCGAACGCCTCGGTGCGGATGCCTTCGCCCTCGGTGACAAACACACGGTTGCGGCTGTTTTCGCTTCTTCCCATGATGAAGTAGCCGATCATCATTTTTTCGCCATCGGCGCTGCGGCCCAGCACGATGCCGCGGCCGGGATATTCGTTTGCGGAAAGATATTCATAGAGGTTAACCTTTTTCATCCCAGTTTGCTCCTTTCTGTCAGAAAACCGTTTATTCTTCGCTCAGTTGTTCGGTCAGCATGGCCACTGCCTGGGGCAGCAGCTTCCACTCCGCTTCTTCCATGACTCTGCGCTGCAAAGTCTCGGGAGTGTCCTGCGGCAGGATGTCCACTGCTTTCTGCAGCAGGATCCGTCCGCCGTCGGGGATCTCGTTGACCAGATGGACCGTTGCGCCGGTGACCTTGACCCCGTAGGACAAAGCCGCCTCATGCACTTTCAGTCCGTAAAAGCCCGCTCCGCAGAAGGAGGGGATCAAAGACGGGTGGATGTTGACGATCCGTTCCGGGTAGGCATCGATGACCGGCTTGCCCAGGATGCTTAAAAATCCTGCCAGCACCACAAGGTCGATGTTGTGGCTTTTCAGGGTATCGATGATCGCCTGATCGTAGTCCGCCGGGTCGGCAAAGCTTTTGCGGGAGACCACCACCGACTCGATGCCGTGGTTCTTTGCCCGCTCCAGGGCGTACGCCTTGGCGTTGGAGGCCAGGACCAGCGTGATCTTTCCTTTCGGGAAAGCACCGGCGTTCTGCGCATCGATCAGCGCCTGCAGGTTGGTGCCGCCGCCGGAAACCAGTACCGCAATGTTGATCATATCTATACCTCCTTAGCGAAAGGAAACGGTATGCTCGCCTTTTTTCACTTCGCCGATGACTTTGGCTTTTTCGCCGCAGGCGGTCAGGATCTCTACCGCTTTGTCTGCTTCTTCCTTCTTCACCACGACCATCATGCCAACGCCCATGTTAAAGGTGTTGAACATATCACGCTCGGGGATGTTGCCCACTTCCTGGATCAGCTGGAAAATGGGGAGAACGTCCACTTTATCGCGGTCGATGACTGCCTCAAAGCCGTCGGGCAGAGCGCGCGGGATGTTCTCGTAGAAGCCGCCGCCGGTGATGTGGGAAATGGATTTGATGGTCACTTCCTCCATCAGTTTGAGGATGGATTTGACATAGATCCGGGTGGGGGTCAGCAGGGTCTCGCCAAGGGTCGCGCCCAGGCGGTCGGCATACGCGCCAAGATCGGCGTTTTCAATGTCGAATACTTTTCTCACCAGGCTGAAGCCGTTGGAATGAACACCGGAAGAAGCCAGACCGATAATCACATCGCCTTCCTGGATGGCGTTCATATCGAAAATATCTTTTTTGTCCACGATGCCCACCGAAAAGCCTGCCAGGTCGTAGTCCTCTTCAGGCATCATGCCGGGATGCTCAGCGGTCTCGCCGCCGATCAGTGCCGCTCCGGACTGAACACAGCCTTCGGCTACACCGGAAACGATCTCGGCGATCTTTTCGGGCACGTTTTTACCGCAGGCGATGTAGTCAAGGAAGAACAGGGGTTTTGCACCGGTGCAGATGATATCGTTCACGCACATCGCCACCGCGTCGATGCCGATGGTGTCGTGCTTGTCCATCAGAATGGCCAGTTTTACTTTGGTGCCGCAGCCATCGGTGCCGGAAACCAGAACAGGCTCCTCCATTCCGGTCAGATCCAGACCGAACAGACCACCGAAGCCGCCGATACCGGAAATGCATCCGGAGGTTTTGGTGCGGGCAACATGGGCTTTCATCAGTTCTACCGCTTTGTAACCGGCGGTAACGTCAACACCGGCCGCTTTGTAGCTTTCGCTGAAACTCTTTTCCATGATCGTCTCTCCATTTCTGCCGCGGATGCGGCGCTCGTCTCTTTCACCTTGTGTCAGGACCGTCGGTCCAAAAAATCGTTACAGGGCGGCTACCTGCTCCTGCAGGGCCAGATCTTTTGCCAGGACCTGCTCGGTCATGGCTTTTTTCTCGCTCTCCAGCTTCCGGGCCAGCTCCGGCTCGGATACGGCCAGGATCTGGGCAGCCAGCAGCGCCGCGTTGTCGGCGCCGTCGATGGCGACAGTTGCCACCGGAACGCCTTTGGGCATCTGAACGGTAGCCAAAAGAGCGTCCATACCGTCAAGCACCGATGCTTTCATCGGAACACCGATGACCGGCAGGGTGGTGTGTCCGGCCAGAACGCCTGCCAGATGGGCGGCTTTTCCGGCTGCGGCAATGATCACGCCAAAGCCGTTTTCCCGGGCGCTGGCGGCAAATTCGCCGGCCTCTTTGGGGGTTCTGTGCGCCGAGAGGACGTGTGCCTCCACCGGGATCCCCAGCTCTTTCAGGGTTTTGACCGCGTTTTTCATCACCGGAAAATCGCTGTCGCTGCCCATGATGACTGCAACTTTTTTCATCTTACCCATCCTTTCCAAATGAAAAACAGCCTGCGGAAGGCCACAGGCTGCAATTATTCTGCAACAGAGGATGCACCATTCCCGCTAACTGCGGGCAGGTGGGCGCACGGGGTCATACACATCCGGAAAATGACACAATCGCATTTGAAACCGGCCTGCTTTTTTCTCTCAGGAAAACGGGCAGCGGTAAAACCCATGGCTTTTCTTCCTCCTGTTTTTTTCGTGGTTCGTGTGGAAAAAAGGCATCATCCACCCCATTACACACTACTTTAATGATACTCATAAATCGCCAAAAAGTAAAGACAAAAACGAAAAATTCGGCATAATTGGCAGAGTGGCGCGCCCCGGCTTCATTCTTTTATACACTTTTCCGGAACGGGAAAAAAGGCGGCTGTCTTTTCCCTTTTTTCCGGGAAAAAGCTTTTGCGAAGGGGCTGTTCGTGCTATACTATAAGGTAGACTTCACGGATGGGAGAATGGCTTATGTCCCAAAGCAAAAAGAATGATCTGCTGCGGCAGGGCAGCATTTTGGCGGTGGCGGGGATCCTGGTCCGCGTCATCGGCATCTTATACCGGATCCCCATGTCCAATCTGTTGGGCGACGCGGGAAACGGCATCTATTCGGTGGCCTTCGGCATCTACAACGTGACCCTGACGCTGGCATCCAGCAGCCTGCCGCTGGCGGTTTCCAAGCTGATCGCCCAGCGCTCGATCTTAAAGGAACACAAAAACGCATACAAGCTGTTTAAGACCGCTTTGGTCCTTTCCCTTTCGGTGGGCGCCGCGGCGGCACTGTTTCTGTTTTTCGGTGCCGATTTCCTCGAGGTCCTCTACGCCCGGGAAGGACTGGCCAAGCCTTTGCGCATCGTAGCGCCTACGGTGCTTGTCATGTCGGCGCTGGGTGTTCTGCGGGGCTATTTCCAGGGAAAGAACACCATGATCCCCACGGCGGTTTCGCAGCTGCTGGAACAGATCGTCAACGCCATCATCTCGATCGTTGCCATCTCTTACATGATGAAAACTTTCGCACAGGAGGCGGACCGATCCGCCTACGGCGCTGCCGGCGGTATCATGGGCACCTTTGCCGGCGCCTTGACCGCCCTGCTGTTTTTGCTGTTGGTCTTTTCCCTCTGCCGTCCGCATCTGCGCCGTCAGCTGCGGCATGATGTGACCGGCGAGACCGAGACCACGATGGATATCCTGAAAGCCCTTGGGGTCACGGTGATCCCGGTGATCCTCAGTCAGACGGTGTATCAGATCGGCTTTACGCTGGATGATCTGATGTTCGGCAATCTGATGGCGATGAAGGGATTTGATAACACTACCATCAGTTCATTGCAAGGTGTTTTTAACACGCAGTATAATATCCTGATCAACGCGCCGGTCGCCATCGCCACCGCCATGGCTTCTTCCACCATCCCCAGCATCTCCGCTTCCACCGCTGCCGGAGACATCCGCAGCATCAAACGGAAGGTGCGCAGCGTGATCAAATTCAATATGGCCGTTGCCATCCCCTGCGCGGTGGGACTTGCGGTGCTTGCCAAACCGATCCTGACCTTGCTGTTCCCTTCCCTGCCCGAATACCGGGACCTGTCCGCCAGCCTATTGTGGTTCGGCTCTTCGGCGGTGATCTTCTATGCGCTGTCCACCATCACCAGCGCGATTTTGCAGAGTCTCAACTTTATGCGGCTGCCGGTGATCCACGGCGCCATCTCCATGGCGATCCATGTGGTGCAGCTGTATCTTCTGCTCAAGCACACCGACCTCGGTATTTACGCACTGATCATCGCCAATGTCACCTTCCCCGTCATCATCTGCGCGCTCAACTGGCGGGCGGTGGGGAAAAATCTCCACTACAAGCAGGAGGTCGCCAAGACCTTTGTGATCCCGCTCATCGCTTCGGTCATTATGGGTGTGACCGCCTATCTCAGCTACACGTTGCTGTTCTGGATCTGCAAGAGCAATGCCGTCAGCGTGGCCATCGCCATCGGTGCGGCGGTAGCGGTCTACGGATTCTGTCTGCTGCGTTTCCGCTGCTTCTCCAAGTCGGAGCTGTACGATCTGCCCATGGGCGGACGGATCGTGTGGCTGGCGCAAAAACTGAAGATGCTGCCCTGATCCAAAAGCAAAAGGAGGTTCCGCCGGAACCTCCTTTTTTTTATTACAGCGAACGGTAGACCGCCACGATCCGGTCCCAGGTGGTCCGACCGATGATCCCGTCGGAGGAAAGACCGAACAGCAGCTGGAACACCCGCACCGCCGCCGCGGTCGAGCTGCCGTAGATGCCGTCTACCGTCAGCGGCGGAATGTCGGTGTAGACCCGCCCGATGGCATTGAGATAGCTTTGCATGGTGCGGACGTTTTCGCCCCTCGATCCGATACGCAAAAGGCTGCCCGGATAGTAGGGCGGTCCGCTGGCGCCGGCATCGATATCTCCCTGCAGATTGGTGTAGACCCGAAACAGCTGCGCCCATGTAGCGGGACCGACGATGCCGTCGGCGGTAAGCCCAAAGGTCCGCTGAAAGGCTCGCACCGCGCTTTCGGTGTTGGGACCGAAAATACCGTCCACCGAAGAGATCACCGGGATGCTGTCGTAGAACAGTCCCGCTGCCCGCAGCCACACCTGCATCTGGGTGACGGCCTCGCCGGTGGAACCCCGCCGCAGCGGGTAGCCCGGGTATTCCCCCGCAATGGGTCGGATGGTGCTTCCCTCGCTGCCCAGCTCTGCCAGCTTGGTCACCGAGACGTAGATGTAGGAAATCTTGTACCAGGTAGCTTTTCCTACCACGCCGTCGGCAGTCAGGTTGAAGGCTCTTTGGAATACCCGCACCGCATTTTCGGTGGCCGCTCCGAACACGCCGTCCACCGTCAGCGCCGGGATCGCCGGATAGTTTTTACGGATGCGGTTGAGCTGCTGCTGCATCACCCGCACCGCTGTTCCCCGGGACCCTTCCCGAAGAGGCGTTCCGGGATAGGATCGGGGCGTTCCCGAAATGGAAAAGGCCTCAGTCAGGGAAATGTCGTAGCCGTAGTAATACTGCAGGATCCCAAAGGGGGTGTAGCCCTGATTGGCAAGGGTCACAGTCCCCCACTGTTTCAGCCCCGGACAGGTCACCTGCCGCCCATCACAATACTCTGCGTAGAAAGGCTCAGTAAAATTACGTTTTTGAATATAGGTGTCGAAAATCTCATCCACGATGCGGCTGATGTTGGCGAAAATATCCCGTCCCTTGACAAAGGCCTGATCGTAGGAAGTGGAGTTGGTGATGTCATAATCGTATCCGCGGCTGCGGTACCATTCGGTAAAGACCCGATTGAGGGTCAGCGAGATCTGGCAGTAGATATTGGCCCGCAGCGCGTTTTCCGGCCACGTGGGGTAGATCTCGCTGGATGCGACGTTTTTGATATAGTTGCGGAAAGACACCGTTACATTGGCGGCGTTGGACTGGGGACGTCCCAGATGAACGGTGATGTACTGGGGAATGACCACCCGATTTAAGATCCGGGCGGTGGAGTACTCGGTTTGGTTGGGTTCCCCCGGCGCAGCGAGGGTGTGGACGGGGATATCGGAAAATTCCACCTCCGGCAGGCGATCCTGCCGGGGCGGCATCTCCACCTGCTGCAGCGCTTCGATCCCCGCAAAGACCTGCACCCCGCGAATGACCTGCGTTTGATAGCCTGCCGACTGAACGACCACATGGTAGACCCCGTAGGGGATGATCCCGTCGATGGGTTCCTGCGAAAGGGCGGCATCCGGCGCCGCCAGGGTGACCGCTTCGGTCCGCCCCGACTCATCGGCGGTCAGTTCCGCAATGGGCTCACCGTCGGGGAATACGGCAGGGTCGTACACCTGCACCACCGCGCCGGGCAGCGGCATTGCTTCCCGCGCTACATAAACTTCGACCCGCAAAGTACCTGTGCTCAAAGAATAACCTCCTGTCTGTGTCTGTTGCCAAAAGGCATCGGTCTATTCTATGCGGCACAAGTCCCAAAGGACACAAAAAACCTCCCGGGACGGATCCCGGGAGGTTTTTGATGAAGGTTAATCTTTGATAACGGTTTTCCACTTTCCGGTCCGGAAACGCAGATAGAAGAGCACGCAGCGCATGCACTGATCGGCGCACATGGCAAGACAGGAGGATACCAGTCCAAAGCCCAGCACCCGAACGCAGATGACGGTACCCATGATCCGCAGCGTCCACTGACACGAAGCGATGATGATAAAGGTCCATTTGGTATCGCCGGCACCGCGCAGCGCACCGGAGAAGATCTGCGCCAGCATCTGGGGCACCTGAATAAAGGCATCGTACTGCAGGCAGACCGTTCCCAGGGCGATAACCGCCGGGTCAGGGGTGAACATCCGCAGAATGGGGTTGGCAAAGACGTACAGTCCGGTACCCAGCACAGCCATTACGCAGGAGCCGAGGATCGCGGTGGTCTTGACGTATTTTTCCGCCATATTGGGCAGTTTTGCGCCCAGCGACTGTCCCACCAGCGTGGTGGCAGCGGTACCGAAGGCAAAGCCCGGCATAAAGCACATGGATTCGGCGGTCAGATACAAAGAGTTGGCGGCGATGGCAACGGTTCCGAGGGTCGCAATGGTGCTGGTGTTGATGATACCGCCCAGACTCATGGCGATTCGCTCAAAGGCTGCCGGCAGGCTGATGCGCAGTACGTTGCGCAAAAGCTCTTTGTCCGGCAAAAAGTTGCCTTTCAAGTTCAGCTGCAGCGGACCTTTGCGGAAAAACAGCACCGACAGCATGGTCAGCGCGCCGCAGGTAGAGGACAGAGAGGAAGCAGCTGCCGCACCGGCTACGCCCCATCCGCAGCCGAACATGGTAAAGGTAAACCCGAACACCGACAGCTCACGGGTCGGATAGATCATCAGAAAGTTGCCCACAACGTTGACCAGGTTGACGCCCATATTGACGAACATGGGGGTCTTGGTGTCGCCGTAGCCGCGCATCATCGAGGTGATCAGCATGGACATACAGCGGAAGATCAGCGAACAGGCGAAAATGCGGTTGTACAGCATGGCATAAGGCAGAACGTCCGGTTCCGCGCCCATCCATTCGGGGATCTTGCCTGCCAGACAGATCAGCAACGTCATCAGGGGGACGCCCAGCATCACGACCATAGTCAGCGCCTGACGCATCAGGTTTTTGGCCCGCTCCAGATCTTCGGCGCCGATGGCACGGGAGATCATGGCGGTAAAGCCAACGCCCAGACTCATGATCAGTCCGTTGACCAGCATGTTGGGGGAGTTGGAGATGCTGACCGAAGCGGTGGCGTAAGCACCCAGACTTCCTACCATGGCGGTGTCAACATAGTTGACCAGCGAGACCAGGATCTGCTCTAAGAATACCGGCCATGCCAGCATAAAGATAGTGGCGATGGGCTTGCGGTTGGTATCCACAACGCTCATCTTGATTTTTTGTGCGCTCAAAGGGATCCTTCTTTCTTTATAATGTCCTATGACATTTCTTTTTTCCTTTGTCATTGTAGCATAGGAAAGCCCCTTTGAACATGGTACAAATTCATAAAAAATCCCCTTCCCTGTGGGTATTATGAATAAAAAAGCAAAGGTAAACGTTTACGTCCGGCAAAGATACGGTGTTTTTTCAAAAAAAATCCCTACGCCGTTCGGCGCAGGGATTTGATCATTCCTGAATCGCATTTTTCCATTTTCCGCTCTTCCACCGGAAGAAGAACAGCACGCCGCGCAGACACTGGTCCGCGCACATGGCGATGCAGGCAGCTTCGAGACCGAAGCCCAGCACCCGAACGCCGATGACCGTTCCGAGGATGCGCACGCCCCACATCGATGCGGTGATGATGGCAAAGGGCGCTTTGGTATCGCCCGCGCCGCGCATGGCGCCGCCCCAGATCATGGCAAGCATCTGCGGGACCTGGATGAACGCATCGATCTTCAGGCAGCGGGCGCCCAGCTCGATGACCTCACGGTCCGGCGTAAAGACCCCGAGGATCGGTTCGGCAAAGAAAAACAGACCCGCACCCATGGCGACCATCAGCACACTGGCGATCTGGCAGGCGCTTTTGGTGTATTTTTCCGCCAGATCGGACCGGTTTGCGCCCAGCGCCTGTCCAACAAAAGTGGTGGCGGCGGTGGCAAAGGCAAAGCCCGGCATCAGGCACAGGTCCTCTGCGGTGATGTAAAGGGTATCGGCGGCAACGGCCACCGTTCCCAGGGTAGCGATGGTGCTGACGGTGATGATCGAGGCGGTGGACTGGGCGATCCGCTCCAGAGCCGCCGGTACGCTGATGCGAAACACCGTTTTCAAAAGCTGCCAGTCCGGCAGATAGCTGCCCCGCACCTCGAGGCGCATGGGGCCCTTCTGCAAAAAGATCACCGCCAACAGGACCAGCGATCCAACCACGGCGGAGCCTGCCGTTGCGGCAGCGGCACCGGCAACGCCCCATCCGGCACCGGGCATCTGCACAGTCCTTCCGAACAGGTGCATCTCACGGGTGGGATAGATGAGCAGAAAATTTCCGATGACGTTTAAAAAATTCACGCAGACATTGGTGATCATCGGCGTTTTGGTATCGCCGCAGCCACGCATGATGGCACCGAGCATCATGCTCAGGATGCGGAATACCAGAACCGAGCCCAGGATCTGATTGTAGACGGTGGCATCGGGCAGGACCTGCGGTTCCGCGCCCATCCAGGCGGGGATGAGTCCGGCCAGCGCCAGCAAAAGTCCGGTGACCGGAATGCCCAGCGCGACCGTCACCAAAAGGGCCTGCCGGATCAGATCTTTGGCCTTCTGCACTTCTTCCGCGCCAACGGCACGGGAGATCAGCGCCGTAAAGCCAACGCCTACGCTCATGACCGTTCCGTTGATCAGCCAGTTGGGTGCGCCGCTGATGGAGACTGCGGCCGTTGCGACCGCTCCCATAGAACCGACCATGGCAGTATCCACATAGTTGACCAGCGAAAACAGCACGTTTTCCACCAGCACAGGCCATGCCAGCAGCAGGATCATCACGCCCGGATGTTTGTCCTCGCGGATCAGGCTCACGTTCTTCTCCTTCAAGATCATCTTCCTTTCGATGGTACTATCTGCCATTTTATCATAGATCCTTCTATTGGAACATGGCACTAATCCATAAACATTCCGGATGGAAATGGGCAATCTGCATTAAAAAGAGAAGGTAAACGTTTACCTTACCGGGGTCATAACTTTTTTCTGCGGCGATTCTTGTCATCTTTGCCGGCAGGGAGTATAATAAGGATACGATTTTGAAAGAAAGCTGGGTGTTATAGATGACTTCCAAAGAAAAACTCATGGGCATTTTGTCCTACTTTAGCATTCTGTTTATCCTTCCGATCTTTTTAACGCCGGATTCTCAGTATGCGAAATTCCATGCCAATCAGGGTCTGCTGCTGTTCATTGCCAACGTTGTAGTGGGACTTTTGAACATCGTTCCCTTTATCGGCGGTTTCCTTTCTTCCATTGGCGGCGTGGTCACCGTGGTCCTGTTCATTCTCGGTCTGGTCCATGCCATCAAAGAGGAAATGGCTCCCCTGCCCTTTATCGGCAACATTCAGATCCTCAAATAATCTTTTCAATCAAAAAAGCCTTCGTCAAAAGACGAAGGCTTTTTCTTTTACGGATTTTTCTCTTCCCGCCGGGTCATTAGGAACATATACACGCCCATGCCGCAGATGAGCAGGTAGCCCAGCACGCTGTATCGGTCCGGCAGCTGCCCAAAAAGGACAAAGCCCAGCAGCGCGGAAAAGATGACCTGGGTATAGTCGTAGACCGAGATCTCTCTCGCCGGTGCAAAGGTATAGGCGGCGGTGACCGAAAACTGTCCGCCGGCGCCGGCAAGTCCGGCCATGATGAGCCAGAACAGCTGGGGAAAGGTCATGGGATGGTAGTCCAGCAGCAGAGACGGCAAGGTCGCCAGACAGGAGAAAGCGGAGAAGAAGAATACGATCAGCGGACCTTTTTCGCCCCGTTCTCCCTTTGTGCCCAGTTTTCGCACCATGGTGTAGGCGACGCCGGCACCCAGTCCGCCCAGCAGACCGATCAGCGACGGGATCAGATCCATATTGGCAAAGGTGGGTTTAATGATGAACAGGCTGCCGATAAAAGAACCCACCACCGCTACGATCTGGTAGAGCTTCAGTTTTTCGCCCAGCAGCCAAAAGGAAAACAAAATAGCGAAGAAGGGAGACATCTTGTTGAGCATGGTCACATCGGACAGGACCAGATGGTCCACCGCGTAGAAATTACAGATGATGCCAATGGTCCCGGCAGTCGCCCGGATCAGCAGCAGCGGAAAGTTTTCCTTCTTCCAGCGAAAAGAGATGCGGTTCTTTTTCAGCACCGCGGCGGCACAGACAAGGGCCACAATGTTGCGGAAAAAGGCTTTCTGCATCGAAGGCAGTTCCCCTGCCCCGCGGACGCAGGCATTCATCACCGCAAAGAAAAATGCCGCCGACAAAATACACAGGATCCCTTTGTAACGGGCGTTTCCTTTCATATTGCTCTCTCCTTTCTCTATCCTTTTCTACTTTATTCCTCGGAAAGAAAAAAGTCAAATCAAAACAAAAAAGGGATGCTTTCGCATCCCTTTTTCTAAGCTGTGATTATACCAGCTCGATGATTGCCATCTCTGCTGCGTCACCGCGGCGAGGACCGATTTTGATGATGCGGGTGTAACCGCCGTTTCTCTCTTTGTATTTGGGAGAGATCTCATCGAAAACTTTCTTCGCAACAGTCTCTTTGGTGATGAAAGAGTATACCTGACGCTTGGAGTGCAGGTCTTCGTTCTTGCCGATGGTAATGATCTTTTCGGCCATGGAACGAACTTCTTTCGCTCTGGTAACAGTGGTCTCGATCTTGCCGTTTTCCAGCAGATAGGTAACCATTGCTCTGAGCATTGCTTTTCTATGGTCGCTCGTTCTGCCGAGCTTTCTTGCACCTGGCATGGAAATTCACTCCTTTACCTGGAATAGTAAGAATTATTCGTCATCGTGGGTGAGGTTAAAGCCCAAAGACTGAAGTTTGGAGATAACCTCTTCCAAAGATTTTTTACCGAGGTTGCGGACTTTCATCATCTCTTCCTCGGATTTGCTGATCAGATCCTCTACGGTGTTGATGCCGGCACGTTTCAGACAGTTGAAAGAACGTACAGACAGATCAAGTTCTTCAATGGTCATCTCAAGGACCTTTCCTTTATCGTTGTCGTCCTTCTCTACCATGATCTCGGTATGATAGGTCTCGTCGGAAAGATCAACAAACAGGTTGAGATGTTCGTTGAGGACCTTGGCACCCAGAGATACCGCCTCTTTCGCAGAAATGGTACCGTCGGTCCAAACTTCCAGAGTCAGTTTGTCGTAGTCGGTGATCTGCTCAACACGGGTATTCTCTACGGTGTAGTTGACCTTCAGCACAGGGGTGTAGATGCTGTCCACGGGGATCACGCCCAGGACAGAAGGACCGGTTGCGGACTGGATCTGTTTGTTTCTCTCTGCAGGAATGTAGCCGCGGCCACGGTCGAGAGTCATTTCCATATACAGTTTCGCACCTGCGCCCAAAGTGGCAATATGCATGCCGGGGTTCAGAATCTCTACTTCCGAGTCGGTTACGATGGAATCGGCCGTTACTTCGCACTCGCCGGCAGCATCGATCACAACGGTTTTGGGGCCGTCGCAATACAGTTTCGCGGTCAGCTTTTTAATGTTCAGAACGATCTCGGTTACATCTTCTTTTACACCGGGAACAGTAGAGAATTCATGCTGGACTCCGTCAATCTTAATAGATGTGACAGCAACGCCAGGGAGCGAGGAGAGGAGTACACGCCGCAGACCGTTGCCCAGGGTGGTACCGAAGCCGCGCTCGAGAGGTTCAACGACGAATTTGCCGTATGTGCCATCCGGCTTGATTTCAGCCGTCTCAATTCTTGGCTTTTCAATTTCAATCAAAGTAAAACCCTCCTTAAAGGACAAACATCGGGTTTGTCATGTTGATCGCGTTCCCTTGCCGATTCTCTAAAACAAGCATTCCAAAGTAAAAACGGGTGGATGGCCACCGGAAAAAAGATCTTTCCGGCAGCGCAGACCTGTTCTTATTTGGAGTACAGCTCGACGATCAGATGCTCCTCAACCTCGAGGTCGATGTCCTCACGGTTGGGCAGACGAACGATGGACGCTACCATCTGGTCGTTGTTCTTGTCGATCCACATAGGAACCGGACGAGCGCCGTTAGCCTCGATGATGGCTTTCAGTTTCTCGCTGTTTTTGAAGTTATCAGCAACAGCAATCACATCGCCGGCTTTGCACAGGTAAGAAGGAATGTTGACCTTTTTACCGTTTACAGTGAAGTGACGATGCAGGACCAACTGTCTTGCTTCTTTTCTGGAGTTTGCGAAGCCAGCTCTGTAAACGATGTTGTCCAGACGGCTCTCCAGGTAACGCAGCAGGTTCTCACCGGCCATACCGGATTTTCTTGCTGCCATTTCGTAGTAGTGGTAGAACTGGTTCTCAGATACGCCGTAGAAACGTTTGGTTTTCTGTTTTGCGCGCAGCTGAATACCATATTCAGAAACTTTTTTGCGGCCCTGGCCATGCTGGCCGGGAACAGCGCCTTTGCGGGTTACCAGTGCACATTTATCGGAATAGCATCTTTCACCCTTCAGGAACAGCTTTTGGCCTTCTCTTCTGCACAGTCTGCAGGAAGCACCAGTATATCTTGCCATAGGTTTTAACCTCCTTGATGATTAGACGCGTCTTCTCTTAGGCGGGCGGCATCCGTTGTGGGGAATGGGGGTCACGTCTTTGATCATGCTTACTTCCAGGCCAGCTGCCTGCAGAGCACGGATCGCTGCTTCACGGCCGGAGCCGGGACCCTTAACGTATACCTCAACGGTTTTCAGTCCATGTTCCATCGCAGCTTTTGCAGCGGTTTCTGCTGCAGTCTGTGCGGCAAACGGGGTGGATTTTCTGGAGCCTCTGAAGCCCAGACCGCCGGCGCTTGCCCAGCTGAGTGCATTACCCTGTACATCGGTAATGGTAACGATGGTATTGTTGAAAGTGGACTGGATATGAGCCGCACCGCGTTCGATGTTTTTCTTCTCACGGCGTCTGCGGGTGGCTTTTTTAGTTACAGCTTTTGCCATCTCAGTTATCCCTCCCTAATTATTTCTTCTTATTCGCGATTGTCTTCTTCGGACCTTTGCGGGTTCTTGCGTTGGTCTTGGTGCGCTGACCTCTTACGGGCAGGCCTTTTCTGTGACGCAGACCACGGTAGCATCCGATCTCAGTCAATCTCTTGATGTCGAGAGCGACAGCACGACGCAGGTCGCCTTCTACCTGCAGGTTTTTGTCGATGTATTCACGCAGTTTGGATACGTCATCCTCGGTCAGATCTTTTACTCTGGTATCAGGATTAACGCCGGTCTCCTTCAGAATATCAGAAGCAGTTTTACGGCCGATACCGAAGATATAGGTCAGTCCGATCTCTACGCGTTTTTCTCTCGGCAAGTCAACACCAGCTATACGAGCCATACTATTGTTGCACCTCCATTATATCGGTTCTCCGCACCCACTATCGATGGTCGACGGTGCGGATTGCGCGCCATTAGCCCTGGCGCTGTTTGTGCTTGGGATTCGAGCAGATCACCATGATGCGGCCTTTGCGGCGGATGATCTTGCACTTTTCGCAAATGGGCTTAACGGAAGGTCTGACTTTCATTTTCAAAATCCTCCTTGTACCTTTCCGAAACGGAACTACTATTTAGAACGCCAAGTAATGCGTCCTTTGGTCAGATCGTAGGGAGACATCTCTACGGTGACCTTATCACCCGGCAGAATGCGGATGAAGTTCATTCTTAATTTGCCGGAAATATGTGCTAAAATAACATGTTTATTCGGCAGTTCAACCTGAAACTGAGCGTTGGGCAGTGCTTCGAGCACGGTACCCTCAATCTCAATAACATCTTCTTTCGACATGAGTAACCCTCCCTTTGGTTCGGCAGTGGCTGCTGATCAATCCTTCGGATAGTTGAAGGGATGCAGCAGAGCTTTCAGTTGTTTGTTCGTCGTAAACGAATCGGCATCTGCGACCGTGTTGGTCTTTTTCAAATGCTTTACATTCTTCCGCTTGGGCCGCTCGATGGGTCTTACCTTTCCGTCGGCGATGAGGGCGAACCCCCCGTCAACGGCAAGGACCAGGTAAAACCGGTCGGCGTCTCTGCCGGAAACGGACTTTACGACACAGCCTTTCATGATATCCATGTTCGGCCCCCTTTAAGGCGTCGTCAGAATCGCCGGGCCATGCTCGGTGATGGCGATGGTATGCTCAAAGTGTGCCGACAGGCTGCCGCTTTTGGTAACGACTGTCCAGTCATCATCCAGGACACGTACGCCCTCTCCAACGGCATTGACCATAGGCTCGATGGCAATGGTCATTCCGGGAAGAAGCCTTACGCCTCGTCCTGCCCGGCCAAAGTTCGGAACCTCCGGATCCTCGTGCAGCTCGTGTCCGACACCGTGTCCGATGTACTGACGAACCACCGCAAAACCGTTTTCCTCTACATAGGTCTGGACGGCGCAGCCGATGTCGCCGATACGATTACCGGCGATTGCCGCCTCGATACCTTTGTACAGGCTGTCGCGGGTCACGTCCAAAAGCTTTTGCGCTTCGGGACTGACGGTGCCGACTGCGAAGGTCGCTGCGTTGTCTCCGTGGAAGCCGTCGTAAAACGCGCCCACGTCAACGCTGACGATATCTCCTTCGTTAAGCACCCGCGCCGAGGAAGGAATTCCGTGGATCACTTCATTGTTTACGGAGATACAGGCTGTCCCGGGGAAGCCGCCGTATCCCAGAAAGGACGGCTTGGCTCCCTGGCTGACAATGAAGCGGTGGATGATCCGGTCCAGCTCCAGGGTGGTCATTCCCACCTTGATGGCTTCGCCGGCCACCTGTAATGCCTGTGCGGAGATCTGGCAGGCTTTTCTCATCCTCTCCAGCTCCGATTTGTTTTTTAGCTGAATCATGCTTACGCCTCCAGCGCTTTGAGAACCAGCGCGCTGGTGTCGGCCACTTCTTCCTGGCCTTCGACCACGGTAAGCTTTCCGGCTTTGCTGTAGTAATCGATCAGTGGCTCGGTGGATTCGTGATACACTTTCAGGCGCTCTTTTACGGTCTCGGGCTGGTCATCTTTCCGGATGATCAGCTTGCCGCCGCACTTGTCGCACATCTCGCCTTTGGAAGAAGGCTTGAAGTCGACATGGTAGCTTGCGCCGCATTTCTCACAAACGCGTCTGCCGCCCAGACGCTGCTGAATTTTTTCATCAGCAACCTCGATATCCAGGACCTTGTGGATCTCTACGCCCATGGCGTCGAGCGCTTCGGCCTGGGGAACCGTTCTGGGGAAACCGTCGAGGATGAAGCCGTTTTTACAGTCATCCTGCGCCAGTCTCTCTTTGATGATGGCGATCACTACTTCGTCCGGAACCAGAGCGCCGGCATCCATGTAGGATTTGGCTTTCTGGCCCAGCTCGGTGCCGTTTTTCAAGGCTTCACGAATAATGTTTCCGGTGCTGATAGCAGGGATCTGCAGTTTCTCGCAAATCACCTCGGCCTGGGTGCCTTTTCCGGCGCCAGGAGCGCCCAACAGGATCAGATTCATACTCGTTCTCCTTTCATTATTCAAGGAAGCCTTTATAATGGCGCATCATCATTTCAGATTCCAGCTGACGAACGGTGTCGAGTGCAACACCGACAACGATCAGGATGGAGGTACCACCCAGAGAGATGTTCATGCCGGTAACAGCAGTCAGCAGGATGGGCAGAGTCGCGATAAGGCCCAGGAACAGAGCGCCGACCAGAGTGATCTTGGAGATGATTCTGGTGATGAACTCGCTGGTGGGTTTACCGGGACGGATGCCGGGGATTGCGCCGTTATTTCTCTGCAGGTTGTTTGCCATCTCTACGGGATTGTACTGGATCGCTACATAGAAGTAGTTGAACAGTACGATCAGCAGCAGATACAGGATAGCATACCAACCGGTGTTGTAGTTAAATGCGCTGAGGAACTTGTACAGCCAGCCATCGGGATTCATGGGGATGAATGCTTTGATGGTGCCGGGCACCGCCAGAATGGAGCTGGCGAAGATGATCGGCAGAACGCCGGACATGTTCACTTTGATCGGCATAAAGGAGGACTGACCGCCATACATCTTTCTGCCGACTACGCGTTTCGCGTACTGTACCGGGATTCTTCTCTCAGCAGAGTTCATGATAACGATGAAAACGATCATCACCAGGAACAGTACCAGGATCAGCGGTACATAGAAGTAATACTTCACAGCCTGCGCGCCCATACGGAAGTAGTTCCACATGGTCAGGACTGCGGAGCTGGCACCGGACAGGATACCTGCGAACAGGATCATGGAGATGCCGTTGCCGATGCCGTGTGCATCGATCTGATCGCCCAGGAAAACGATCAGTGCGGAACCGGCTGCAAAGGTCAGGATGATAACGACTGCGGAGAAGAAGCCCGCAAAGCCTTTGGTGTAAACCAGAGCACCCTGATTTTTCAGCAGGAACCAGTATGCGATTGCCTGAACCAGACCCAGACCGATACCGGTGTAGCGGGTGATGCGGTTCAGTTTCTTTCTGCCGTCCTCGCCCTCTTTGCTCAAGCGCTCCAGAGCAGGGATCGCTACGGTCAGCAGCTGGATCACGATGGAGCCGGTGATGTAGGGGCTGATGGACATTGCGAATACAGTTGCGCTGGAGAAGGCGCCACCGGTCAGAACGTTGATGTAACCCAGCAGGTTACCGTCGCCGGCAGAAGCCATCCAGGCCTGCATGACAGAGGCATCCAGAAAAGGAACGGGGATCGAGCTGCCGACTCTGAAGATCAGCAGGATCAGTGCGGTGAAAAGAATCTTCTTTCTAAGGTCCGCGATTTTCCACGCGTTTCTAATAGTTTCGAACATTCTTATTTCACCTCTGCTTTCCCGCCTGCCTCCTCAATTTTCTGCTTTGCAGACGCGGAGAAAGCAGCAACGTTTACGGTCAGTTTCTTGGTCAACTCGCCGTTGCCCAGAACTTTAACACCGTCGAGAGTTTTCTTCAAAAGGCCTGCAGCAAGAATTGCGTTGGTATCTACAACAGCGCCATCCTCAAAGCAATTCAGATCGGATACGTTGATGGTAGCATACTTAGTAGCAAAAATGTTGTTGAATCCTCTTTTAGGAACTCGTCTTGCCAGCGGCATCTGGCCACCCTCGAAACCGGGTCTTACACCGCCGCCGGAACGGGCATTCTGACCTTTGTGGCCTTTACCCGCAGTTTTACCGTTACCGGAACCATGACCTCTACCTTTGCGGAAAACGTCTTTGTTGGAACCGGGTGCCGGAGAAAGCTCGTGCAATTTCATGATACTCGCACCTCCTTGTTTTACGCTTCGGTTACCTCAACGAGGTGAGAAATCTTGGCGATTTTGCCACGGGTTGCCTCGTTATCAGGCTGAATAGTCTCATTACCGATTTTTTTGAGTCCCAGAGACAGCGCGGTGGCAATCTGGTCTTTTTTTCTGCCGTTCAGGCTTTTAACCAATTTGATTTTCATAGCCGTCTGTCCTCCTTAACCCAGAATCTGCTCTACGGTTTTGCCGCGGATGGCAGCAACCTCGTCAGCACTTTTCAAAGACGCCAGACCAGCGATGGTGGCGCTTACTACGTTGCAGGGATTGTTGGAACGCAGGCATTTGGTACGAATGTCGCTAATGCCGGCAACCTCCATGACAGCACGTACGGGACCGCCAGCGATAACACCGGTACCACGGGGAGCCGGTTTCATCAGTACGCGGCCAGCGCCGAATGCGCCAACAACTTCATGGGGGATGGTAGTTCCTTTCAGGGAAACGTGGATCAGGTTTTTCTTAGCGTCCTCAATTCCTTTGCGGATCGCGTCCGGAACCTCGGAGGATTTGCCCAATCCAAAGCCGATGGTGCCATTGCCGTCGCCGACAACGACCAGTGCGGCAAATTTGAAGATACGACCACCTTTAACCGTTTTAGAAACACGGTTAATGGCAACGACCTTCTCTTGCAGGTCCAAAGTGGAACCATCAATTCTAGCCATGTGATTTTCCTCCTCCTTTAGAATTTCAGACCGCCTTCACGGGCGCCTTCTGCCAATTCTTTGACACGACCGTGATAGAGGTAGCCGCTTCTGTCGAAGACGACCTCGGAGATACCTTTCTCCACTGCTTTCTCAGCGATTGCCAAACCGACTTTTTTAGCCGCTTCTTTGTTTCCGCCGAAACCTTCGAACCCTTTTTCCATCGAAGATGCGCTTACCAGAGTTACACCGGCCACATCATCGATCAGCTGGGCATAGATGTGTTTCGCGGAGCGGAAAACATTCAGGCGGGGACGAGCCGCGGTGCCGCTGATTTTCTTGCGGACTCTGGCGTGTCTTTTCAGTCTGGCAGTGTTTTTATCTGCCTTTTTCACCATTGTGACTCACTCCTTTAACTACTTCTTGCCTTTACCAGCTTTACCCTCTTTGCGGATGATAACTTCGTCCACATATTTAATACCTTTACCTTTGTAGGGCTCGGGCGGGCGTTTCTCGCGGATCTCGGCTGCAAACTGGCCAACTTTCTGTTTGTCGGCGCCGTTTACGATGATTTTATTGGGGGCGGGAACATCGATGGTGATACCCTCGATCTCGGGGATGATCACCTGATGAGAGAAACCAAGGGTACATACCAGGTTGGTGCCCTGTTTTGCAACACGGTAACCAACACCGTTTACCTCCAGCTCTTTCTTAAAGCCGTTGGAGCAGCCCTCGATCATGTTTGCAATCAAAGTACGGGTCAGACCGTGCAAGCTTCTGTGCTCTTTGCCATCGGTGGGGCGTTTAACTTCGATAACGCCGCCTTCCAGTGTGATTGCCATGTCCTTGTGGAAGGACTGAGTCAAGGTGCCTTTGGGGCCCTTAACGGTTACGGTATTGCCGTCGAGTTTAACCTCTACGCCGGCAGGAACCGCAATGGGTTTTCTACCAATACGAGACATTTAGTGCACCTCCTTGCTTTACCAGATGTAGGCCAGTACTTCGCCGCCAACATGCTCTTTGCGAGCCTGTTTGTCGGTCATTACGCCTTTGTTGGTGGAAACGATCGCAACGCCCAGGCCTTTCATTACCTTAGGCATGTTCTCGGTGTCAGCATAGATACGCAGGCCGGGTTTGGAAACTCTGCGCAGGCCGCTGATGACCTGAGATTTGTTGGGACCGTATTTCAAAGTGATACGAATGATGCCCTGTTTGCCGTCTTCAACAATCTGGAAAGATTTGATGAAGCCTTCGTCCAGCATGATCTGAGCGATCGCTTTTTTCATGTTGGAAGCGGGCACATCAACGGTATCATGTTTTGCGCTATTCGCGTTTCTGATACGAGTCAGCATATCAGCGATTGCATCGGTGATGTGCATGTAATCAACCTCCTTTGCTCGTGCTTACCAGCTAGCCTTTTTAACGCCCGGGATCTGGCCTTTATAAGCCAGCTCTCTGAAGCAGATACGGCAGATGCCGAATTTGCGAAGATAGGCGTGGGGTCTGCCACAGATTTTACATCTGTTATATGCTCGAGTGGAGAATTTCGGAGCAGCCTGCTGTTTGTTGATCATAGACTTCTTAGCCAACTACAAAACCTCCTTCTTATTTGGCAAACGGAGCGCCCATCAGAGCCAGCAGCTCACGAGCTTCTTCGTCTGTATTTGCGGTGGTAACGAAACAAATGTCCATACCGCGTACTTTGTCGATCTTATCGTAATCGATCTCAGGGAACAGGAGCTGCTCGCGCAGACCCATGTTGTAGTTACCTCTGCCATCGAAACCGTTGGGGTTGATACCTCTGAAGTCACGAACGCGGGGCAGAGCGATGTTGAACAGTCTGTCCAGGAACTCGTACATGGTCTCGCCGCGCAGGGTAACCTTAGCGCCGATGGTCATGCCTTCACGAAGTTTAAAGTTCGCAACGGATTTTTTCGCTTTACAGGGGATTGCCTTCTGACCGGTGATTTTGCCCAGGTCAGCCAGGATAGCGTCAATTACCTTGGGATTATCGCGTGCTTCGCCAGCACCAACGTTTACAACGATTTTCTCAAGTTTCGGAATCTGCATGACGCTTTTGTAGTTAAACTTTTTCATCAGAGCAGGAGCTACGTCTTTTACGTAGTAGTCTCTCATTCTGGCCATGTTTTTTCCTCCTTCTTAGAAAGTTTCGCCGCAGTGTTTGCACACACGCATTTTTTTGTCGCCGTCTACTTTATGAGCCAGACGGGTGCCTTTGCCACATTTGGGGCATACCAGCATAACTTTGCAGGCATACAGCGGGCCTTCTGCTTTTACGATGCCGCCGGCTTCGCCCATTCTGCGGGGTTTTACATGTTTGGTTACCATGTTCAGACCCTCAACAATGACTTTCTGCTCAGCGGGGCTTACCTGAAGCACTTTGCCCTTTTTGTTCTTGTCCTTACCGGACAGGATGATGACTGTATCGCCAGTTTTTACGTGAACTTTACTCACTACAGTGCACCTCCAATTACAGAACCTCGGGGGCGAGGCTCAGGATCTTAAGATAATCTTTCTCACGCAGCTCACGGGCTACCGGCCCAAAAATACGGGTGCCGCGAGGGTTCTTATCTTCTCTAATAATAACTGCCGCGTTCTCGTCGAAACGAATGTAAGTACCATCGTCACGGCGGATACCTTTGGCAGAACGAACGATTACTGCTTTCACGACGTCGCCTTTTTTCACAACGCCACCGGGAGCAGCTTTTCTAACAGAAGCTACAACAACATCGCCGATGTTAGCGTATCTTCTGCGGGTACCACCCAGAACGCGGATGGTAAACAGCTCTTTTGCGCCGGTGTTGTCAGCTACCTTCAACAAGGTCTGCATCTGAATCACAGAATGTTCCTCCTTTCGATTATATCATTGGTATAGAATTATTTTGCTTTCTCGATGATCTCAACAACACGCCAGTTCTTATCTTTGGAGATCGGGCGAGTTTCCATGATCATTACTCTATCGCCAATGCCGCACTCGTTCTTCTCGTCATGAGCTTTGAACTTAACGGTTCTTTTGATAATCTTTTTGTAAAGGGGGTGTTTTACATTGTCCTGGATCGATACGACAACGGTTTTATCCATTTTATCGCTGACAACTTTGCCGACCCTCGTTTTTCTGAGGTTTCTTTCCACAGCTTAAATCCTCCCTTCGTTTACTGCACGTTTTTCAGTTCCAGCTGACGCAGAACGGTTTTGATGCGCGCGATGTCTTTTTTAACTTCTTTCATGCGCATGGGGTTCTCCAGCTGGTTGATGGCGTGCTGGAAGCGCAGGTTGAAAAGCTCGGCTTTGAGTGCGTCCAGCTTTTCGTTCAGCTCAGCGCTATTCAGCTCACGAATCTCCGAAGCCTTCATTACTCTTCACCCTCCTCTGCTTCCTTCTCTTTTACTACAAATTTGGTTTTGATGGGCAGTTTGTGGCTTGCCAGACGGAATGCCTCGCGAGCCAGTTCCTCGGAAACGCCGCCGATCTCGAACATTACGCGACCGGGTTTCACAACTGCTACCCAGTACTCGGGAGAACCTTTACCGGAACCCATTCGGGTCTCAGCGGGTTTCTCGGTGATGGGTTTATCCGGGAAGATTTTGATCCATACCTGACCGCCACGTTTGATGTAACGGGTCATCGCGATACGGGCCGCCTCAATCTGGCGGGAAGTGATCCATGCAGGCTCCAGAGCCTGGAGGCCGAAATCACCGTAGGTTACGGTGTTGCCTCTCAGAGCTTTACCGGTCAAACGACCTCTGTGAACTCTGCGGTATTTAACTCTCTTAGGCAGAAGCATTATCGTTTGCCTCCTTCCTTACGAGGCTGTTTTTTGCTATCAGCCAGAACGTCGCCGGTGTAGATCCACACTTTAACGCCGATCTTGCCGTAGGTGGTATCCGCCTCTGCAAAGCCGTAGTCGATATCGGCGCGCAGGGTCTGCAGCGGAATGGTACCCTCGTGGTAGTGCTCGCTTCTTGCGATCTCAGCGCCAGCCAGACGGCCGGACAGGTTAACTTTGATACCCTTAGCGCCCAGCTTCATTGCACGGCCGATAGCCTGCTTCATTGCACGGCGGAAGGATACGCGGCGCTCCAGCTGAGAAGCGATGGACTCTGCAACCAGCTGTGCGTTTTTGTCAGCCTGTTTTACCTCAACGATGTTGATGAGAACAGCTACGGGGTTCTCTTTACCAGCGTTGATCATTTTCTCACACTGCTGACGGAGTTTCTCGATATCTGCACCACCGCGGCCGATTACCATGCCGGGGCGTGCGCAGTGAATGTGAATTCTTACTTTAGCGGCGTCACGCTCGATCTCGATGCGGGGAACGCCAGCGCCATACAGGGTCTTCTTCAGGAATTTGCGAAGGTTGTAGTCCTCGACGAGAATATCGCCGAAAGCATTGTCCTTAGCAAACCAGCGGGAGTCCCAATCTTTGATAACACCCACACGAATGCCGTGGGGATTTACTTTCTGTCCCATAGTTTACCTCCTTCTTTCAGCTTATTCCTTTTCCTTCAGGACCATGGTGACGTGAGAAGTTCTTTTCAGAACATGGAATGCGCGGCCCTGTGCACGGGGTCTGATTCTCTTGAGAGTCGGACCGGGGCAGACAAAGCACTCTGCAACGTACAGATTGTTTTTATCCATGTTGAAGTTATTCTCGGCGTTAGCGACAGCCGATTTCAGAAGCTTCTCCAACGGCTCGCAAGCAGCCTTAGGGGTGTGCTTGAGAATTGCACGAGCCAGCTCCACGTCTTTGCCGCGGATCAGGTTCAGAACGATCTGAACTTTTCTGGGTGCAATTCGGGCGTATTTCAAATAAGCCCTTGCTTCCATGTTAATCCTCCTTTCGGCCTACTTTCCGTTATTCGATTTCTTGGAACCGGCGTGGCCTTTATACGTTCTGGTGGGGGCAAACTCGCCGAGTTTGTGTCCAACCATGTCTTCGGTTACATATACCGGAACGTGTTTGCGTCCGTCATGAACGGCAAAAGTGTGACCCACGAAATCCGGGAAAATGGTGGATGCGCGGCTCCAGGTTTTCAGAACCTTTTTCTCGCCTGTTTTGTTCATTTCCTCAACGCGTTTGAGAAGAACCGGCAGCACATAAGGTCCTTTTTTCAGACTTCTGCTCATGTTTGTTTGCCTCCTTTACTTCGCGTTGCGACGTTTCACGATAAATTTATCGGAACGGTTGTGATGTTTTCTGGTCTTGTAACCCAGAGCAGGTTTGCCCCAAGGAGTTACAGGGCCGGGACGACCGATGGGAGAACGGCCCTCACCACCGCCGTGCGGATGGTCGTTGGGGTTCATTACAGAACCGCGAACGGTAGGTCTCCAACCCATGTGACGTTTACGACCGGCTTTACCGATGGAAACGTTCTCGTGGTCGATGTTGCCAACCTGGCCAATGGTAGCCATGCAGTTAGCGGGTACATTTCTCAGCTCGCCGGAGGGCAGTCTGATCAGCGCGTAAGCGCCCTCTTTTGCCATCAGCTGAGCCTGGATACCAGCAGCTCTCGCCAGCTGAGCGCCCTTGCCGGGATACAGCTCAACGTTGTGGATGAAGGTACCAACCGGGATAGCGGACAGGGGCAGTGCGTTGCCTGCGATGATGTCTGCCTCGGGGCCGGAAATGACGGTGTCGCCTACCTTCAGGCCGTTGGGAGCGATGATATAGCGTTTCTCGCCATCCTCGTACTGTACGAGTGCGATGTGAGCAGAACGGTTGGGATCGTACTCGAGAGTGAGAACCTTTGCGGGAACACCCTTGAGGTCTCTCTTGAAGTCGATGATACGGTATTTTCTTCTGTTGCCGCCACCGCGATGACGAACAGTGATTCTACCGTAGCTGTTGCGGCCGGAGTTGGTTTTCAGAGACTCGACAAGGCTCTTCTCCGGAGCAACCTTAGACAACGAAGAGTAATCGGTTACGGTCATCTGACGACGAGCCGCAGTTGTCGGTTTATAGCTTTTGATAGCCATTCGGTTTCACTCTC
>JAFQTW010000120.1 GCA_017408855.1 Oscillospiraceae bacterium
CGGTGTCTACCGCATCGAACAGCGCTTCCTTGTCCTCCTGCATATCCTTGTTGTAGGCAAGGGGCAGTCCCTTCATCATGGTCAGAAGGGTCATCAGATCGCCATAGACCCGTCCGGTTTTGCCGCGGATCAGCTCGGTGATGTCGGGGTTCTTTTTCTGGGGCATGATGGAAGAGCCGGTGGAAAAGGCGTCGTCCAGCTCAAGGAATTTAAACTCCCAGCTGCACCAGAGGATGACCTCCTCGGAGAAGCGGGACAGATGCATCATCAAAATCGAAAGGGCGGATGCCATCTCCAGCTCGTAGTCCCGGTCGGAAACGCCGTCGATAGAGTTGTGGGAGATGTCGGTAAAGCCCAAAAGCGCGGCGGTCTTGTAGCGGTCGATGGGATGGGTGGTCCCGAAAGCGGCGCCGGAACCTAAGGGCATGGTGGACAGGATGCGCTTGTCACAGTCGGCAAGACGCTCCAGGTCCCGCAGGAACATTTCCACATAGGCCATCAGATGATGGGCAAAGGTGGTGGGTTGTCCCCGCTGCAGATGGGTGTAGCCGGGCATAACGGTGTCGAGATTTTCTTCCGCTTTGGAAAGGAGCATTTCGATCAGCTGTTTTACGAGGGGTTTGATCGCCTCGATCTCGTCGTGGAAGTAAAGTTTCATGTCCAGCGCCACCTGATCGTTGCGGCTGCGGGCGGTGTGCAGACGTTTACCCGCATCGCCGATGCGCTCGGTCAGCTCTGCCTCGACGAACATGTGGATGTCCTCGGCGTTGGGGTCGAAGGCGAGGGCGCCGGAATCAATGTCCGCCAAAATGCCGGTGAGTCCCTCGATAATGGCGGTTTTATCCTGCTGCGTAATAATGCCCTGCTGCGCCAGCATGGTGGCGTGGGCAATGGAACCTTTGATGTCCTGCGGGTACATGCGGCAGTCAAAGGAAATGGATGAGTTAAAGTCGTTGACCTGTTTGTCGATCTCTTTCTGGAATCTTCCGGCCCAAAGTGCCATGGTTTGTTCCTCCTAAATTCGATAGTAAAAGGGACGATGGCGAACGCCATCGCCCCTTTATCATAGCACAGTTGGGGTTATTTGCCCAGTTTTTCGTCCAGCAGTGCTTTTACCTTGATGGGCAGACCAAAGAGGTTGATGAAGCCCTGGGAATCCATCTGGTCGTATACCTCGTCCTCGCCGAAGGTAGCGATCTCTTCGGAGTAGAGAGAGTAGGGGCTGGTGGTGCCGGCGGGGATGATGTTGCCTTTGTAGAGTTTCAGCTTCACTTCGCCGGTAACGGTCTGCTGGGTGGTGGTGACGAATGCGGACAGCGCCTCTCTCAGAGGAGTGAACCACTGACCGTAGTAGACCAGTTCCGCAAATTTGAGGGCGACCTGCTGTTTGTAGTGCTGGGTGTCACGGTCCAGACACAGGGTCTCCAGCAGCTCGTGGGCGGTGTACAGGATGGTGCCGCCGGGGGTCTCGTACACGCCGCGGCTCTTCATGCCGACCAG
Organism: Oscillospiraceae bacterium; assembly: GCA_017408855.1. Lineage (GTDB taxonomy): Bacteria > Bacillota > Clostridia > Oscillospirales > Ruminococcaceae > UBA3818. The sequence goes on from JAFQTW010000120.1 coordinate 1,501, forward strand.
ACGGTTCTCGACCATATCGATGAGGCCAACGCCGTTGGCGCCGCCGATCTCGTTGAGTTTTACGATGATGTCCAGCGCTTTCATCTTCTCACCGTTGAGTGCGACCGGAACGCCCTTTTCAAAGGTCAGAGAGATGTAGGTGGGTTTGTCGGGCGCTTTTTCGGGGGAAACGCCCAGCTCGAGGATCTTGTCGTAATCGGGCTCGTTGGCAGGGTCCTCCAGGTCCAGACCTTCGTGGGACAGGTGCCACAGGTTTTTGTCCTTGGAGTAGCTGGTCTCACGGCTGACGTTCAGCGGGATGCCCTTTGCCTCGGCGTAGTCGATCTCGTCGTCACGGCTCTTCAGTTCCCAGGTTCTCCAGGGAGCGATGATGCCCAGATTGGGTGCGAAGGCTTTGATTGCCAGCTCGAAACGGACCTGATCGTTGCCCTTGCCGGTGCATCCGTGGGCGATGGCGTCGGCGCCTTCTTTTTTGGCGATCTCAACGATCTTTTTGGCGATGATGGGTCTTGCGAAGGAAGTTCCCAGCAGGTATTTGTTCTCATAGACGGCGCCCGCCTGCATGGTGGGGATGATGTAGTCGTCTACGAACTCTTCTTTCATGTCCAGGATGTACAGCTTGGAAGCGCCGGTCTTGAGGGCTTTTTCTTCGAGGCCGCTCAGCTCTGCGCCCTGACCAACGTCAGCGGCAACGGCGATGATCTCGCAGCCTTCGTAGTTGTCCTTGAGCCACGGGATGATGACCGAGGTATCCAAGCCGCCGGAATATGCCAAAACGATTTTTTTGTACTGTTTCATGATCGATTTCTCCTTTTGTTTACCCTTACGTTTTCTGGACGGCCGCCTTGCCTTGCGGCCTTCTGTTTTATAATTATACATAGGCTTTGCATAAAATCAAGGGTTTTCTGAATATTTTTTCATGTTTTTTCGCTTTTTATTGAATTTTCATACTTCTTTGCGGGTTTTATGCATCCTTTTGTGTATAATGGACAGTTCAGGGGAAATGACATACCCTTCGGCTCTTTTTCATATGCTTTTGCAAAGGAGGGATCGCGGTGGGTCGAACAAAAAGGCTGGGGAAAAAGCTGCGCCCGCTGCTGTCCTGGGCGGCGGCTGCGGTCCTTTTGGCGGGGATGAGCCGGCTTCCGGTGGACTGGGGCGGGCTGATGGGGCGCACCGCGGCGGTCTCGGCCATGCTGATGCTGCCGGAAGGGGGTGCGGCGGTGGTTTTGGACCGGCTATTCCCGGCGGAGGAAAAAGAGGACGAGCCGGCGTTCCCCAATGCTTTGCCGGTGTATGAATATTCATTCACGCCGCCGGAAGAAGAGGTCCTTCCCGCGCAGAAAGAGGAGACGGCGCTGCCGCAGGAAGAGGCGGTTCCCCAAAGGGAGAGCATCCCCGAAGAATACCGGGGAACGGTCACCGAGGTGACCTACACGGCGCAGGCAGGGGACGGGTATATCCCGCTGGCGGCGGGGTATCTTAAAAACAGCACCGCTTTGTCCGATGCGCAGGTGCGGGAGGTTTTGGCTGAGTCCCCTGCCCTGCGATTGGAAAGCACCGACAGTCCGCAGGTGCTGATCGTGCACACCCACGCCACCGAAGCCTTTGCGCCCTACGCCGGGGATTTTTGCGATCTGCGGGAAGATTGGCGGAGTCAGGACAACGGGGAAAATGTGGTCCTGCTGGGGGAGATCATGGCGCAGGAGCTGGAAAAAGCGGGCATCGGGGTGATCCACGACGAGACCCAGCACGACTACCCCAGCTACAACGGCTCCTATGAGCGCAGCGCCGAGACCATCCGCGGGTATCTGGAAGAGTACCCGGGCATCCGTGTGGTCATTGACCTGCATCGGGATGCCATTGAGAATCCGGCGGGGAATCTGATCCGCCCGGTGGCGCAGGTGGATGGAAAAAAGGCGGCGCAGGTGATGATCATTGCCGGGTGCGATGACGGGACCATGGATCTGCCCGGGTGGCGGGAAAATCTGCGGTGGGCCGCCGCCCTGCAAAGCCGCATCGAGACGGACTTTCCGGGGCTGACCCGCCCGGTGTTTTTCTGCCACCGCAAGTACAACATGGATCTGACCGGCGGGTCGCTGCTCATCGAGTTTGGCTCTCACGGCAACACGCTGGCGCAGGCGGCGCTATCCGCCCGCTGTGTGGGGCAGAGCATGGCGGCGGCGCTGCAGGAGCTTTCGAAGGAGGGATAGGATGCGCCGGCGGGCGTTTTTTCTGGGGCTGATCTGCACCCTGCTGGGGTTCGTCCTGCTGGCGGGGATGCTTTGGATCGGCAGGTCGGTACCGGCATATCCATAAAAAAAGCCAGGCGAAAGCCTGGCTTTTTCCTATCAGAAATACGATGCCGCGGGTGTCCGGCTATGTTTTGCGCAGAGTGTCGGGTCCCGTCAGTGGCTGTCCGCACTGCGGACTATTCGGGGAGCCGACAGACGTCTACCCAGCCGGTGAAACGGGAAAGCTGTTCCAGCTGGGGGATGGTCAGTTCGATGGCGCTGTTGGAGCTGCCGCAGGCAGGGAAAACCGTCTCGAACCGGCGCAGGGACTCGTCGAGGTAAACCGTTACCCCTTCGTTCACCGAAAAGGGACAAACGCCGCCCACAGCGTGTCCGATCATCTCCACCGCCTGCTCGGGGGTGAGCATCTTGGCTTTGGCGCCGAAACGAGCCTTGTACTTGGGATTGTCGATCCGCGCATCGCCCGCCGCAACGATCAAAATGGCTTTGCCGTCCAGCAGAAAGGACAGGGATTTGGCAATGCGGCATCCCTCGCAGCCGAGAGCCTGCGCCGCCAGCTCGACCGTTGCGCTGGAAACCGGAAATTCCAGCACTTTATCGGCAAACCCGTATGCAGACAGATATTCTTTTACTTTTTCGATGGACATGGCAGCTTCCTTTTTTCGTCAGTCATGGAAAAAGTATAGCACGGTTTGGAGCATGGAGCAAGGAAAAGCCCCGTCCGGGCGGACGGGGCTTTTGGCTTTTGTTACTGCTCTACGTGGAAAGAGCCTTTGAAGATCGCGGTCTCGCCGGTGGTGCTGTCGGTGATCTCGAAAATCACTTCGCCGTCGGACACGGGGGTCCATTTCAGCTGACCGTTTACCACCTCGAAGATGGCGATGGAATCGTCATAGCCGTTTACGGTGAAATCGGTGATGATCGCACCGCCATAGTAGACGTTAAGGCTCTGGGCGGTCTCTACGGTGGACCAGTGTCCGCCGTCTCTCATTCTTCTGCCCTCGCGGTGCTCGATGGCCAGCTCTTTCTCCTGAGGCCGAGGAGGCGTTACGGTGCTGTCTACCTTAAAGGCCACGCCGAAATCGTGCTCATTGCCGCCGTAGGAAGCACGCAGCACAAAGGTGTGAACGCCGGTGGCATCGGCAGGAACGGTCACATCCAGATAGTACTGGCTGCCGCTCTTGACCACTTCGGCATCCCAGCCGCTTTCGTTTTTCACGAGAGACACGCTGTCGGGATTAAATTCGCCCAGTCCGTTATCGTAGGCGATGTAGCTGTGGTAAGAGGCGCTGGGGGCTACACGGGTCCACTCGCAGTTTTCGGTGTTGCCGGCCATGCCCACCAGATGGAAGGGCGCATCGTTGTTGTAAAGGCGGATCCAGTCCACGCCGCCGTCCCAGGTGTAATCGA
>JAFQTW010000121.1 GCA_017408855.1 Oscillospiraceae bacterium
AGGGGTTTATGCCGACGGGCTGACGCTGCTGTTTCCCGGTGAGGATGAAGCGAGCGGGAAGCGGTTTTGCTGCAGCAGTCAGATCAAGTTTTCGGCAGGTGATCGGGTGCTTTTGGCAAAAGTGTCCGGCACCTATGTGGCTATCTGCCCCATTGCGGCAGATTAAAGGGGGGAAAGAATGAAAATACAAGCAAACGAAAGAAAACAGTTAAACACTGCGGTGCTGAATCATCTGTTCACGCAGGGTGAAGCCGGTGTGGATGTGGTGTGCATTCAGCTGCCGCTGCAATACGGTCAGGCGGATCTGACTTCACTTGGCTGGACGGTACAGCTGGTGGGCGAGAAGGACAGCTTTGTCAGCAAGGTGCTGGAAAAAGAGATAGCAGAGGAGGCACTCATCCTGCGCTGGCTGGTGGATGAAGACTGTACTGCGGCAGCCGGCAAGGTGAAAGTGACCGTGGTCGGTACCAGTGAGGACGGAAAAACGGTCATCAAGTTTGATGGAAACTCCATCTTTGTGAAAGAAGCGGCTTACGGCAGCTTTGCACCGGCTCCGGACACTCTAGCGGCGGCTTTGCTGCAGGTGCAAAGAGCCTCGGAAGAAGCGGTATCCGCCGCGCGGTCGGCGACTATCGATGCGCTGGCAGCCCAAGAGGCGGCATCCCGTTCGCCTTACATTGGTGCGGATGGGTTTTGGTACGTATTTGATAAGGAAAAAGGCGAATACGGGAAAAGCGAAATCCTGGCACAAGGTCCTGCAGGCCCACAGGGCCCTGCAGGAGAATCGAGCGGTGTGCAGTCGGTCAACGGGGTTTTGCCGGATGAAACCGGCGATGTGGCAATCGATCTGCCAAGCAGAACAGGGATCCGCCCCAATCTGCTGGACAACTGGTATTTCGGCAATCCGGTGAACCAGCGAGGCCAGACGAGCTATTTAATAAATGGCTATACGATTGATAGGTGGAAAACGCAAAATGCTTCGACGGAAGTTTCACTCACCGCAAACGGCGTCAAGGTCGTGCAAACATACACAAGCCAACCGAGAATCACACAGCTGATCGAGACCGTTTTTCCGGCGGGCACAACTATGACAGTTTCAGCCATTATGAAAGGCGACGGTATTAACGCACCAAAAATTCAGGTAAGAGAAGTTTTTTCGAGCGACACAATATTTATCGGAGATGCAACCAATGACGAATGGCAAATGGTTACTGCCACGTTTGTTACGGAATTGGAGGGAGCGCCTTCCGTTGGATTGTATTGTTCGACCAACAACGAAAACCCGCCCGTGCTTGAAATAGTAGCAGCAAAACTGGAGCTGGGCGAAGGTCAGACCCTTGCTCATCAGGATGGAAACGGAAACTGGGTGCTAAACGAAATCCCCAACTATGCCGAAGAGCTGGCGAAATGTCAGCGGTATCAGGTTATTATGTCGGGCATGGCTCGATACAGAACAATGTTAGTGCAGGCAAACAGTTTGGACTTTTACATCCCGACACCTGTCACAATGCGAGCAGCACCTGCTTTTTCTGTGCCAACGGCAAGAATAACCAGTTTTACATCTTCGGCATCCTTTACGGACGCGACATGGTCGGTGTTGACTATTAACCCCGCAGGCGTTTATATCCGCGCTACAAAAAGCGGCCACGGTTTTACAGATGCCCGCGCAGATTTAGAGGGCGGTGCCATTTTTGATGCCAACTTATAAGGAGGGGCGAAGATGGATTTTTACAATAGGCACTACATTCTCCTTGACGGAGAAAACCGCATCATCGATGGCTGGTCGGATGGTCCGCTGGCAGGAAAAGACACTGAGGACGCGATTTGCATTAACGAGCAGGGCGGCTATCAGTTTCGGTTGTTTACGGATGGCGAGGAAAACCCCGCGCTGGTAGATGAAACAGGGGCGCACTTGTGGAAGTATGCCGGGGAGGTAAAACCAGCCACAGAGGCAGAAAAAGAGGCAGAACGGGAATCTTTCCCGCAGCCGGAGCCCGGCGAGGAGGAACGCCTGCGCCAGAGGGTAACAGAGCTGGAAGAGGCGTTGGAGTTGCTTTTGTCCGGGGAGGTGGCATAGATGAACCCATGGAGAGAAAAGGTCCTGGCGTTTAACCGTGACGTCGCGGAAAAAGGCGAGAAGGCATCCGATCTGGAACAGATGATCGCCGCCATGGCGCAGCTGCCGCCCGGTCAGCTGAAAAAGGTCCTGACTGAGGATGTGATGATCATTCTCGCAAAATATGGGATCGAATAAATGTCCCGTTTATCGTACTGCTGCTTTGTTATTCTTTTTCTGCCGGAAAAATGATCTGGGAGATGAAAAATGAAACAGGATCTGGACAAACTCTATCTGCAAATGGAACAGGATGGGATCGAGGTCATCTGCTATCCGCTGCCTCATTGCAAAAGTGTGGCACTTCAAAAGGAAAAGGTGGTCGGCATCGACCGGCAACAGCTGGAGGACTCGGCAGAGGAGTACACCATCCTCATCCACGAAAAGGGACACTTTGATTCAGGAGCCTTTTACACGGAAGATGCGCCCTGTCTGTTGCGCGGACAGGCGGAGACCCGCGCGGACCGGGCGGCCATCCGGCAGTATATTCCGGAGCAGGAGCTGCTGGACTGCCTTAGAAAAGGGATCTGCTCCCGATGGGAGCTGGCAGAGCATTTCGGCGTGACCGAGGCCTTTATGGAAAAGGCCATCGATTATTACCGGGATGCGTGCGGGGCAATCTTCAAATAAAAAAAGACCCGGTGAAAACCGGGTCTTTTTTCATGCATTTCTGCTATTTCATGTATTTTTCGCAGGTTTCCACGAACTGACGGAACAGGGGAGTGGTGTCGGGTGCATCGAAAGGATCGGGCAGGTCGCCGCGCATTCTTTCAGGATGCCACTGTACACCGTGGATGGGCTGAGTCTCATGCTCGACCGCTTCAATTACGCCGTCGGGAGACCAGGCGGTAACCTTCAGACCGTCTGCCAGAACGTCGATGCGGTTGTTGTGACGGCTGTTGGTGATCATCTTTTCGCCGTACAGCTCGTACAGGATGGAACCGGGTTCGTTTTTGATCTCATGCTTTCTCAGCATATGCTCAACGCCGTCGGTCAGTTTGAATTTTTTCGCCAGAGTACCGCCCAGGAACACGTTCAGGTTCTGGATGCCGCGGCAGATGCCGAAGATGGGCTTGCCGGCTCTCTGGAAGGCGTAGAACAGCTCCCGGTCCTGCGGGTCGCGGCGCTGTTTCTCCAGCACTTTGCCCTGCGGTCCGTGCTCGGGAGAGGGAATGAACATCGCCGAACCGGTGAGGATCAGACCGTCGCAGACTTTTGCGTACTCGTCGACCATCTCGATATCGGTTGCCAGAACGGGAACACCGCCGGCAGCGGTAACGGCCATGAAGTATTTTTTGTTGACCATCCAGCCATCGTTAAAGAACATGGGTTCAACGGCGGGAGGGGGTGCGATACAGATAATGGGCTTTCTCATTAACGGTCGCCTCCTTTGCACAGTTCTACCAGACGGTTAAACAGAGCCTGGTCCGCTTCGGTCTGGGTCTGCTCGGGATGCCACAGAACGGCGTAGACCGGCAGGCTGGTATGTTCGATGGCTTCGATCACGCCGTCGGGTGCTTTGGCAACGACTTTCAGATCCTTGCCCAGCTCTTTGATGCCCTGATGGTGCTTGCTGACCACTTTCGCATCGGCAGCGTAAACAGCGGCGAAGGAGCCTTCTTCTGCGATGATGGTGTGTTTTTCGCCTTCTTTATGTTCGATACCGGCTTCGTTTGCCAGATCCATGTACAGAGAACCGCCCATGGCTACGTTGAGAACTTCCAGTCCGCGGCCGATGGCGAAAACGGGCTTGCCCGCTTCCATAAAGCCTTTCAGCAGGGAGAAATCCATGTCATCGCGGTATTCGTTCAGCGGATGTCCGGGGCTCATCATACCGTCGCCGTAGTATCTGCCGTAGTTGCCGGCGTGGATGTCGCTGTCGCCGCCGGTGATGAGCAGAGCGTCTGCCATCTCGACATATTCCTTCCAGCAGGGAAGATCCAGCGCTACCACCGGAAGACCGCCGGCGTTCATAACGCATTTGGTGTAATTGTTGCTGATGATTGCGTGAGGCGCCTTGAACATCGGGTTGAAACCGTCGTCCGGCGCGATCATGATCACAGGTCTCATGTGTATTCCTCCATTTCAAATGGGATAATGATAAGGTACCTATTAAATAATATACCCATTCTATAATAGTGTCAACTTTTTTGCGGGAAAGAAGAGGCATGAAAAAACGAGGCGATACAAAAGGATCGCCTCGTGTAAGATTATTCTGAAAGAACGACGGAACGATTGCCATAATAAGCGGCAACGGCCTGGTTTTCCCAACAGGAAGGATCTGACGTAATATCCAGATAGAATAACAGATCCGGTTTGCTGGTCAATGGCGAAAGGGTCACATCCTGATCTTTCGCTTGCCGCAAAAGGGCCGAACGTTGTGTCATTTGGTCATGAAAATCTTGAGCCTCTCCGGTGATGATAAGATAAGCAGCCTCTGCGCCTGCGGGCATATTGTTGATTTGGGGATTCCCATTTTCGCCTTTTTCTACCGTGCAAAGTCCAACACAGGCAAAAGCAAACAGGACCGCGCAAAGGAAAAACAGATGGATAAAGTGTTCCTCACACCATTGGGTGCAGTCGTTGAGCCATTTGATATTCTTTTTCGAGATCCAGCCCAAAAGATAATAGAGCATGGTCGCCATGACCGGATAATAGCTGAAATAGATCAGGTTGATGTTCCTTTCAGGAATGGCAAATCCAAGGGCATAGAAACAGGGCGTTCCCAGCGCGGAATAAAGACCAAACAAAAGGATCAGTACAAGAAGAGGATAGCGGAACGAGTAAGAAGAGCTTTTCGCTGCCCGGTAAAAAACAGGTGTCAAAAACAGCCAAACGATCAAAGCGGGTGTTGTCGTGGCATTCGCCATACTGTAAGCACCATAGACCAGAGAGGTAGCAATTCCCTTTATGGCACTGGGTTGTCCGACTGTATTTTGACGAAGGCCATTTCCGGGGGCGGTAACACTGATCAAAAGACCGATCAGGAGCAGCGCGAGAATTATAGAGAAGCAAACGATGTGGGGCTTCTTTTTTTGAATACAAAGGAAAAGAAGCAGCAGAGCGGTAAACATCGGGGTGACAAGTGCCATAGAATAGTTGCCGCCGCCGATCAGAGGGGTAAGGACGATGACGGCAAACGTATAGGCCAGAATGGCTTTGAGCGATCGTGCTTGAGATAGTTTCAGCATCAAGGAAATAGCAAAAAGAGCCACAGCGTATAAAAATGTATAGGGGATCGCGCCGGAATGCCAAAAGAAGCCTTCTACCGGGTCGTAGCAATACTGAATCGCCAAAAAAATCAGCAGGCCGCTTGCGATTCGATAATTGGGCTTGGACAGCTTCATAAAGTCGAGCATCAAAATACGGAAGAAAAACAGCAAAGAAGAGATAATACTCAAAAGTGCGATGACAGCGCTGATCCAATACCAAGATTCGTGAAAGGTGGCTGGCTGTAAAAACAGCAGAAACAAGAAGGCGAAGGTACCCTGCCAGGAATGATACATATCCACGACACCCGAAGCGGCTGTCGAAATAACCGCTGTCAGCGATCTGGTTTTTTCCCATACTGCCGAAGTTTCTGCGATGAAGTTAAAGTCGTCGGCAGAAAGAAAACTGTATCGCGATAAATAAAACAATGGTAAAAAGGAAAGAAGAATGATGCACCATAAAAAGACCGAACACATCTTTTCGGAAAGCCGCAGCGACATGGAAAATTCCTCCTTTTTTCTCATTACGATAATGGTAGCATAGGAAATAAGGAATTGCAATCATCACGGACGAAAGAAAACAGGGCACAAAACAAAAAAGAGCGATGCTTTCGCATCGCTCTTTTGGCGGAGATGGAGAGACTCGAACTCTCGCGCCAGTTTCCCAGCCTACGCCCTTAGCAGGGGCGCCTCGTCACCAACTTGAGTACATCTCCAAATTGATAGCCGTAACATCGGTTATTTTGTTTTCTGTCAGGATGGAATAAAAGTTGGCGGAGAGGAAGGGATTCGAACCCTTGGCTCTTACGAGTCACTGGTTTTCAAGACCAGCTCCTTAAACCGCTCGGACACCTCTCCATCCGTGACGGAGATTATTTTAGCACAACTGACCCTCAAAGTCAAGGAAAAACAGTAAAATCTCACCGACTTTATCCCGTTAATGCTTTATATCGAAAAACCTTGCAAATACTTCCAATTCCCTTTATAATATGGATAAACACCCCATATTCTATTCATTGGAGGGAACGAGCATGACAGTAAAAGAAATGTACCAGATCGTAATGGACCTTGTAGGTCTTGACAAAATGCCGGAGGATTCGGGCATCGTTTACGACAACGAAAAAGAAGTCAATCGGGTTCTGGCGGGCATCGACATGGACACCACCATGCTGATGCTGGCAAAACAGCTGGGCTTTGACTGTGTGGCACAGCACCATCCGTCGGGCATCATGGACCCCAACGTTTCCGAGCTGTTCGGACGGGACCATATGAAAAAGCTGATGGAATGCGGCGTTCCGATCAATGAAGCGCAGAAACTGGCCTACGCCGGAACCACCAAGCGCAATCAGGGCATGCACAGCCGCAACCGCACCCAGATGCGTGACGTGGCAAAGCTGCTTGACATCTCGGATGTTGCCTTCCACACCCCTGCCGATATGCTGGCAGAGCGCACCGTACAGGCCAAGATGGATGCTCTGTACGAGAAAAATCCCCGCTGCACCGTTGGCGACGTCATCGAAGAGCTTTTGACCATCCGTGAGTACCGTGAGGCGCTCGAAGGTCAGCAGCCCGAAGTTTGGGTCGGTTCCAAAGACAGCTACGCCGGCAAGATCTATGTAGAGATGTACGGCGTGGGCGCTCCCTCCCCCGCCGAGTACGAAGCTTGCGCCAACGCGGGCATCGGCACCTTTGTGGGAATGCACGCTACCCCCGAGGTCATCGAAGCCATGCAGAAGCACGGCAAGGCAAACCTCGTCATTGCCGGACATATGGCATCCGACTCGGTGGGCTTTAACCAGATCCTCGATGCGTGGGAAAAAGCGGGCATCGAAGTGGTTCGCATCAGCGGCATCGTATAAGAAAAGCGAAAAGACCTTCCTGCGGGAAG
>JAFQTW010000015.1 GCA_017408855.1 Oscillospiraceae bacterium
ACTAATTTTACCTTCTTCATAATTATCATTTTCTTCTGTCAGTATGCCACCATTCTTCTGAATCGTTTTAGCAGATGCTATGTTGTCTTTATAGCAACCAAGGATGACCTTGGTCATTCCTTTATTTCTGCATACCGACAATGCGCATTGGAGCATCATTGATGCATATCCCTTGTTTCTTTCGGACGGTCTTACTCCATATCCTATGTCACCATATTTTTTTCTGAGAAATTCGGGCAAATCGTATCGTATGCTTAATAAACCTATCAATTTACTCTTATCAAAGCAAAGATATAGCAAGGATTTTCCCCATTCTTCATCACCAACAGAAGCGTTTCTTTGCATCTTCTCCACCCAATCAGAATACTCCGAAGATGACAACCCTAAACTAGCACTAATACTGGTTTCTTTATTCTCATAATGCTCTTGAACATACTCTTGCAGCATGGCTTTATCATTAATCTCAGGAAGTCGATATATCATTTCATTCACCTACAAATTCTTATTTTCCTAACGGTTCGACCTATTGGAATTTGTTTATTTCTCGGAGAATTCCTGTAATAATTCAAATTGTTTTTCTGAAACAATCTTTTTTAGTTCCGCCATTGCTTGATCATACTCATTTTCATAATGTGAGAAGGAATCGCTTTTTTGCAGTTTGAACCCTAAGGAAAGATATAAGAAAATAGCTTTCCAACTCCATGGTTGCGTATGGATATAGACGGGAAAATTCGCTTGTTCTTCAAAGATTTTCATGGTGGCACAACACAAGGCTCTCCCCAAACCCATACCGTGATATTTTTCATCTACAACCAACCAGTGTAATGAAGAAACAAAGTCATCCCCACGCTTATCCTGCCAAGCAATACATGAACCTATGACAGCGTTATCGGAATTCAAAAGAAACAGAATATTACTTTGCAACTCCCGCTTCTGTAAATATGTTTCCACAAAATAGTTTTCCGCTTTTTCCAAAGAATTAAAATCTCCGACAGAATACTCTAATTCTGCCCATGATTTTTCATATCCATTTTTATAGGATACAATGGAAAACCCTTCGGGCAATACTGCATTTTTATCCCTGTAGCTAACGCATCTTAATATCGTATTATAAAATGGTATTGTTCTATCTAACATTGTTATCTGCCCCCCCAAAAAGTAAATTTAAGTTGTCGAATTCCATACGCTGAGCGGGTACTAGCGACTGGTCGAGCGGACCCAGAGGCGGCCAGTTGACCAATGCAGTTCGTGACGCATTGTCAGCGGCGACTCGCCGCCAAATTCTTATTTACCGTTGCGTTCACTTTATCATATTTTCCTGTTCACATCAATGCCCGGTGGATTTGCCGGCGTTGGAAGGCATCAGTCCAAAGGGAAAGGGAGCCTCCGTTTCCTCGGTTGACGGGATTTTTTTGGCATATTATAATAAAAGGATAGAACTTTTATTTTTCTCAAGCGAGGAGGCCTTTTCATGACAGGCGCAAAAGCCATCGTAACCGCTCTCGAGCGCGAGGGTGTGACCACCGTCTTCGGATATCCGGGAGCTGCCATCTGCCCGGTGTACGACTGCCTGGTCGACAGCCCCATCTGCCACATTCTGGTGCGGCAGGAGCAGAACGCCGGACACGCGGCGGCGGCCTTTGGACGGATCGAAAACCGTCCCGGCGTTTGCATTGCCACTTCGGGACCCGGCGCGCTCAACCTCATCACCGCGCTGGCCACCGCTTACATGGATTCGGTCCCCCTCATCGCCATCACCGGTCAGGTGCCCACCGACCAGCTGGGTCGGGACGTGTTTCAGGAAGCGGACATCACCGGCGCGGCGGAACCTTTTACCAAACACAGCTTTCTGGTCAAGGATGTGACCGACATCCCCCGCATCATGAAGGAAGCCTTTTATATCGCCTCCACCGGACGTCCCGGTCCGGTGCTGATCGACCTGCCCATGGATATGCAGACCGCCGAGTTTGAACCGGTCTGGCCGGAAACGGTGTCCATCCGGGGCTATAACCCCAGCAGCAGACCCAACCCCCTTCAGATCAAAAGGGTCAGAGAGGCCATTGCCGCCGCGCGCCGTCCGGTGATCGTGGCAGGCGGCGGCGTCTTTGCCGCCGATGCGCAGCAGGAGCTGCTTTGCTGGGCGGAACAGACCGGCATCCCGGTGGTCACCACCATGATGGGTCTGGGGCTTTTGCCCACCGACCATCCGCTCAATCTGGGGATGCTGGGTGCTTTCGGCAGTCCCCTTGCCAACTACGGGGTGCATCACGCCGACTTGCTCATTCTGATGGGTACCCGTGCCGGCGACCGCGCCATGCGTCAGCCCGGCGTGCTGGAAAAACGCACCCGCATCATCCACATCGACATCGACCCGGCGGAGATCCGCAAGAATATGGAGGCGAACATCCCCCTCGTGGCGGACGTGAAGCTGGCGCTGCAGGAACTTTTGGCGGCAGAGCTTTCGATGGATCATTCCCACTGGCTGGGCGAGCTGCGCCAGAAGATGGGACGTCCCCAGTATTTCGACCGGGAGGATGCGGTCAACCCCCACCGCTTTTTGGAGGAGCTGAGCCGTCAGGCGCCGGATGATACGGTTTTCGTGGCGGACGTGGGGCTCAATCAGCTGTGGAGCGCCCGTTCGGTCCGGATCAAAAAGGGAAGATTTCTTTCCTCCGGCGGCATGGGGACCATGGGCTATGCTTTGCCCGCCGCTCTGGGCGCGCGGCTTTCTTCCGATGCCGGAGCAGTCATCGCCCTGATGGGCGACGGCGGCTTTCAGATGTCCATGCAGGAGCTGGGCACCCTTTGTCAGCACGATATCCCGGTGAAGATGGTGGTTTTCCGCAACGACAGCCTGGGTCTTGTGCGGCAGATCCAAAAGCAGGACTATCAGGGACGCTACGAAGCGGTGGATCTTGTCAGCCCCGATCTTGCGGCGCTGGCGGCGGTCTACGGGGTGCGCTGCGCCACCGTTCGCCATAACGACGAGATCGAAGAAACGGTAGCCAGAATGCTGGCCGACAGCGAGAGCTTTTTCGTGCAGGTGCTGGTCAGCCCCGACGAAGGCGCGCTGTAAGGGGGAGTTTGTATGAAACATACCATTTCGGTGCTGGTGGAAAACCACGCCGGCGTACTTTCCCGCATCACGGGGCTTTTTTCCCGGCGGGGCTTTAACATCGATTCTCTGGCGGTGGGCGTTACCGAGGACAAGACCGTTTCCCGCATGACCATCGTGGTGGAGGGCGACGCCTATACCGTGGAGCAGCTGGAAAAACAGCTCAACAAGGTGGTGGACGTGATCAAGGTCCGCACCATCCCCCAGAGTGATCTCATCAGCCGTGAGCTGATGCTGATCAAATGCGCCGCTACGGGAAAGACCCGCAGCGAGATCCTCGACATCGCCAAGATCATGGGCGCCGAGATCGTGGATCTAAGTAAAAATACCATGACTTTGGAAATATCCGACGTTCCCGAGCGGTTAGACTTATTGGAGGAAATGCTCAAGGCCTATACCATTCAGGAGGTCATGCGCACCGGCACCATCGCCCTGCAGAAGGGCGGCGGCGCCATCGGACCCATGTAGGTCCCTGGGAAAGGAGACCCTTTTTGAAAAAACTCATCGATTTCTTTACCAGCCGGCTGGTGCTGGTATCTCTGTCCCTTTTGCTGCAGCTTGTCTTTCTTCTTCTGATCGTGCTGCGGGTATCGGTGGCACACATCTATCTTTATCTGGGGATGCAGCTTTTGAGCCTTGTGACCGTGTTCTGGATCATTGCCAAGCGGGACAACCCCTCTTACAAGATCGCGTGGATCGTTCCCATTATGGCAATGCCGCTGTTCGGCAGCATCCTCTATCTGGTGTTCGGTAATACCGTCACCGGCATCAAGCGGGACCGGCGTCTGCGCCGCTACGCCTACGAGATCCGGGAGAAGGAACGGCAGGTCATCGGCACCGACATCGCCGACCTGTCTGCGCTGCCGCCCCATTTAAAGCGGCAGGCAAACTATGTAACGAGAGTGGCGGGGCATCCGGTGTGGAAAAACACCCAGGTGGAGTATTTTCCCCGGGGCGAAGATTTCTGGCAGGGACTTTTGCGGGAGCTTCGTCAGGCGGAAAAGTTCATCTTTCTGGAATATTTCATCGTGGAAGAAGGGGAGATGTGGGACCCCATTCTGGAGGTGCTGATCCAAAAGGCAAAGGCCGGCGTGGACGTGCGGCTGATGTTCGACGATCTGGGCTGCATCCGCACCCTGCCGCCGCGGTATGAGAAAAAGCTCAAAGAAGCGGGCATCCGCTGCCGGGTGTTTAACCCCTTCCGCCCGCGGCTCAACTCCATGTTCAACTACCGCGACCACCGCAAGATCACCGTCATTGACGGGGATGTGGCCTTTTGCGGCGGCATCAATTTAGCGGACGAATATATCAACCGAAAGCCCCGTTTCGGTCACTGGAAGGATACCGCCGTGCTTTTGCGGGGCGATGCCGCCTGGAATCTGACCAGCCTGTTTCTGCAGATGTGGGGATGGTGGGAGAAAAAGCTGCCGGACTACGAAAAGTTCCGTCCGTCGGGAAAGATCTACGGCGACGACGGCTTTGTGCAGCCCTACGGCGACAGTCCGGTGGACGGGGTGAACATCGCCGAAAACATCTACCTGCAGATCATCAATAACGCCAAGCGCTATGTGTATATCACCACCCCCTATCTGATTTTGGACAACGAGATGATCACCGCCCTGACCGTTGCCGCCGAAAGCGGCGTGGATGTGCGGATCATCACCCCGCATATCCCGGACAAATGGTATGTACACGCGGTCTCCCGTTCCTACTACCGGCAGCTGATCGACTCGGGGGTGCGCATCTACGAATATACCCCCGGCTTCATCCACGGCAAAATGTTCGTGGCCGACGACGAGGTGGCTACGGTGGGCACCGTCAACATGGACTACCGCAGCTTTTACCTGCATTACGAATGCGGCGTGGTGCTGTATCAGAACTCCGCCATCCGCAAGGTGCGGGAGGATATCCTGCGCACCGTCGATGTGTCCGAGGCGGTCCAGCCCAAAGCCGACGAGCGCCTGTCGGTGCTGCGGCGGATCGGACGTGCGATTTTGAAGGCCTTTGCCCCCTTGATGTGACTCTTTTTGCGGAAAATCTCACAAATCCGGGTCCGAACCGTTGATTTGCGAAGGGTTTTCCGATATATTTAAAGGAGCAACCAACGATTTTTTTAAAAGGAGAATCGAAATAAGATGAAACAGTCTGTAAAAAAAGTTTTGGCCCTTCTTCTGGCAATGGCCATGCTGATCGGCTTTACCGCCTGCGGCAAGGACGAAAAATCCTCCGCGGCTTCGGGCGAGGAGAGCTTGGCTTCCTCCTCCGCATCTTCCAAACCCTTTGACAACACCCTCTCCGAGCCGGAGAGCAAACCCGAAGAGCCGGTGGAAGCGCCTGAGCTGGCCGGGACCGTTACCGAAAAGTCCACCGCTGTCAACCCCGACATCGTGGGCTATCTGCAGATCCCCGGCACCGACATCGATGAGCCGGTGGTCCAGACCTACGACAACAAAACCTATATGCGCCTGAATTACGAAGGCAAATACGACTTCCAGGGCAGCTACTGGGTAGACTATGAGTGCAGCGTGGGCGACCGCACCGACATGAGCCGCAACACCATCATCTACGGACACAACACCGCTGTGACCGCCGACGACCCCAACGGTCTGGATTTTGCACAGCTGCTGCGCTTTACCGACAAGAAATTTGCCGAAGAGCATCCCTACATCTACTTCTCCACCGGGGAAGAAGATATGGTCTGGGAAGTGTTCGCGGTCTTTTATACCGACCTGAACTTCCGCTACCACACCATGATCGATTCCAACATCTCCACCCTCATTTCCGGAGCGCAGGAGCGTTCGGAGTTCGACTACGACGTGGCGGTGGATGCTTCCACCGATAAGGTGCTGACCCTGTCCACCTGTACCGCCAAATACGGCTACCGCAACGGCGCGAGCCTGGCCCGTTTCGTGGTCATGGCAAGACTGGTCGAGCAGGGCGCCGAGCTGGACAACTCGGTCACCGTATCGGTCAACACCGATAAAAAGACTCCCAATCTGTAAGATACATACCGCAGGGGCAAAACTTGTCCCTGCGTTTGTTTTTCCGTAGAAAGGATGTGTTTTCATGGAACTGGAACTGCTGCGGGCCATCCAAAGCATCGCCACCCCGTTTCTGGATGTTCTCTTTGAGGCGATCACCATTTTGGGCGAACAGACGGTGGTCATCCTGGCGCTGGCCATCGCCTACTGGCTGTACGACAAGACTTTCGGCGAGGAGCTGGCCTTTACCCTGCTTTTGAGCGGACTTGTGAACAATCTGATCAAGGGCATCGTCAAAGCGCCCCGCCCCATCGGGCAGGAGGGGGTGCGCACCCTGCGGGAGCATACCGCCACCGGCTACTCCTTTCCCAGCGGACACAGCCAAAACGCCGGGACGCTTTACTTCTTCCTCGCCAAAAAGCTGGGCGGCGGTCTCAGATACCTTCTTGCCGCGGCGGTGAGCCTTGCGGTGGGACTTTCCCGGCTGTATCTGGGGGTCCACTGGCCCCGCGACGTGGCGGTGGGCCTTGTGCTGGGCGCCGCGCTGGTCTGGGTCTGCCCCCTTTTGTGGGACCGCTTCGACCGGCAGAAGCTTCTTTACTGGATGTGCGGCATCCTTTTGCCGGTGACCGTGCTCATCGGGCAGGAAAACCTGTGGAAAAGCTACGGCATGCTGGTGGGCTTTTGCTTTGGACGGCTCTTTGAAAAGCGCTTTGTCAACTACGAGGTCAAGACCGGCTGGCTCAAACGCATCCTGCGCTTTGGGGTGGGGCTGGCGCTGGTCCTGGCTGTGAAGGAGGGCTTAAAGCCGGTTTTGCCCGACCACATGGTCTTTGACGGCATCCGCTACGGGCTGATGGCCTTTACCGCCCTGGGACTGTACCCGTGGATCTTTAAAAAGCTCAAATTTTAATGGAAAATCATGGCAGCAACACCGCTGCCATGATTGCTATTTTGCAAAAAAATCGGTATAATACTGTATAGATATCCGGAAAGGGGCTGTGTGCCATGAACGGCTGGACTGCTGACGGATTTTTCCGTTGGATCCGAGAGAAAAAGATCGCATTTATCGGGGTAGGCGTGACCAACACCGACTGTATTCGTCTGTTCGCCCAAAAAGGCGCGAAGGTCACACTGCTGGACCGCAAAAACCGCGAGGCGCTGGGCGAGTTGGCAGAGGAATTCGACCGCATCGGGGTCGAGATGGTACTGGGCGAAGGCTATCTGGACGATCTTTGCCGCTACGACGCGGTGTTCCGCGCGCCGGGCATGTACTTTAACCATCCGGCACTTAAAAAAGCCCGGGAAGAGGGGGCGGTCATCATCTCGGAGATGGAGATGTTCTTTACCCTTTGCCCCTGCAAAATTTACGCGGTCACCGGCTCGGACGGCAAGACTACGACCACCACACTGATCTCGGAAATGCTGGCTTCTTCCGGAAAGACCGTCCACAAGGGCGGCAACATCGGCAGAGCCCTTTTGCCCATCATCGAGACCATTTCCCCCGACGACGCGGCGGTGGTGGAGCTTTCCAGCTTTCAGCTGATCTCCATGAAGCAAAGCCCCGATGTGGCGGTCGTGACCAACGTGACCCCCAACCATCTGGACGTACACGGCACCATGGAGGAATACATCGAGGCCAAAAAGAATCTGCTGTGGCATCAGGACGGCTTTTCCCGCACGGTGCTTAACGAAGATAACGAGGTCACCTGCGGGATGAAAAACCTCGTCCGGGGCGAGTGCCGCAGCTTTTCCCGTCAGATCACGCCCGCAAAGGGCGCCTTTCTGCGGGAGGACGGGATGCTCTGCTTTAACGACCGGGGCGCCGTCACCGAGATCCTGCACAAGGACGAGATCCGTCTGCCCGGCCTGCACAATGTGGAAAACTATCTGGCTGCCTACACCGCCTTGTGGGGCGAGGTGGCGGTCGATGTGATGGCGGACACCGCCCGCAATTTCGGCGGCGTAGAGCATCGCATGGAGCTGGTCCGGGAAAAGGACGGCGTGCGCTGGTACAACGACTCCATCGGCACCAGTCCCACCCGCACCATCGCGGGACTTCGTGCATTCGGTCAAAAGATCATTCTCATCGCCGGCGGCTACGACAAAAAGATCCCCTACGAGCCGCTGTCCCCCTACCTTTGCGAAAAGGTGAGCCATCTTGTTTTGATGGGCGCCACCGGTCCCAAGATCGAAAAGGCGCTGCGGGAGTACGAGGGCTTTTGCGAAGGCGAGCCGGTCATCCATCATGCCGAAAGCATGGAGGATGCGGTGGCGCAGGCGGAAAAACTGGCGAAAAAAGGGGATATCGTTGCCCTGTCGCCGGCATCGGCCAGCTTCGATCTGTACCCCAATTTCGAAAAGCGGGGCGAGCATTTTAAAAAGGTCGTAAACCAACTGTAAACCCATGGCGGCGCGGCCGCCTGATCATAGAAATCGAAAGGAGACAGAAAACCATGAACAGCAAAGAATTGTTGATGCGCCTGTCCAGCGCCGTCGGCGTTTCCGGACGGGAAAACTCGGTGGTCAATATGGCTGCCGAAGAGCTGAAAGCACTGGGCGAGGTGACCGTCAGCCCCCTGGGCGACCTCATCTGCTGCGTGCAGAAACCGAAAGAGGGCGAAAAATGCTTTATGCTCGATGCCCATGTGGACGAGATCGGCATGATCGTTACCTGGATCGATGACGAGGGCTTCCTGAAAGTTTCGTCGGTGGGCGGCTTTGACCGCAGCCTGTTGTTGGCGTCGCAGGTAGCGGTACATACCAAAGACGGCGATCTGCCCGGCTTTATCTGCTCCATCCCGCCCCATCTGCAGACCGGCGAGGGCAAAAACCCCCAGATGGACGAGATCTATATCGATATCGGCTACAACAAAGAAGAGGCGGAAAAACGGGTCTCGGTGGGCGATGTCGTCACCTTTGTAACGCCGACCCGTGAAATGGCAGGCGGTTTTATCACCGGCAAGGCCATCGACAACCGCTCCAGCTGTGTGGCGGTTATGCGTGCCGCCGAGCTTTTGAAAGACGAGAGCAAAAACTACGGTCTGTACGTGACCCTGACCACCCGCGAGGAAGTGGGCGGCATGGGCGCCAGAACCGCTGCTTTTACCGTAAATCCCACCCACGCCATCACCGTTGACGTTGGCTTTGGCTGGACCCCCGACTGCAACCGCCAGAAATGCGGTCTGTTCGGCAAAGGTCCCATGATCGCCATCGGCTCTCTGCTGGACGGCGAAATGTCCCGCACCCTCATCGAGACCGCGAAGGAAAAAGAGATCCCCTACCAGTTCGAGGCCATCGGCGGCGGCACCGGCACCAATGCGGATAACATCCTCATTGCCCGAGGCGGCGTAAAGACCGGCATCCTCTCTCTGCCCCAGGGCTATATGCACACCCCGGTGGAGAAGATCAAGGTAGAGGACATTGAAAACTGTGCCAGACTGATGGCCGAGTATGTCAAGAAGGAGGGTAACCGCTAATGCTTTCTCTGATTGAGAAACTGTGCGCCATCAACGGCGTTTCCGGCGACGAGCAGGATGTTGCAGCCGCCATTATCGAAGAGATCCGCGATCACTGCGAATATCACGTATCCCCTCTGGGCGATGTGATCGCCTTTAAAAAAGGCAAAAAACCCGCCAAAAACAAAGTCATGTTCGACGCGCACATGGACGAGGTGGGCTTTATCGTCACCTACATCACCGACAACGGCTTCCTGAAATTCTCGGTGGTCGGCGGCATCGACAACCGTGTGATGCAGGGCAAACCCGTGGTGGTCGGCAAAAATAAAGTCTACGGCATCCTCGCTTCCAAACCGGTGCATCTCATCGACCGGGACAAACGGGACACCCCTCTGTCCTACCGGGACCTGTCCATCGACATCGGCTGCTCGACCAAAGAAGAGGCCGAGGCGCTGGTTTCTGTGGGCGACCGTGTCTACTTTGATTCTCCCTTCGTCCGCTTCGGCGACGGCTTTATCAAATCCAAAGCGCTGGACGACCGTGCCGGCTGTGCTTTGATGGTCAAAATGATCCAGTCCGAGCTGGAGTACGACACCTGGTTCAGCTTTACCACCCGTGAAGAAGTGGGCGGTCAGGGCGCAGCCACCGCCGCTTACACCGTGAAGCCGGACATCGCTGTCGCCATCGAGACCACCACCGCGGCGGACATCGGCGGCGTTTCTGCCGAAAAGAGAGTCTGTCTGCTGGGCAGCGGTCCCGCCATCAGCTTTATGGACAAAGGCACCATCTACGACAAAAAGCTCTATGAGCTTGCCATCAGCACCGCCAAGGAAAACAACATCAAAGCCCAGCCCAAGATGGGCGTATTCGGCGGCAACAATGCCGGCGGTATGCACAAAGCGGCCGGCGGCGCCCGTCCGGTGGGCGTTTCGATGCCCTGCCGCTACCTGCACACCCAGTCCTGCGTGCTCAAGGAAGAGGATATCACCGCTACCTACGAGCTGCTGGTCAAGCTGAGCGAAGCATTCGCTGTCTGTGATTAAGGCTGTTTTGCCCGGTGACGGATTTTCCGCCGCCGGGCTCGACCCCTACTCCGCCATGCTGCACACCGCCCACGCCATCTACGGCGATGAGGCGCAGCCCCGCTTTTGGCGGGAAGAAGGATCCGGTGCCCTGTGCGCCCTTTCGGGGGACGGACTGATCCTCAGCGGAAGGTTTTCC
>JAFQTW010000122.1 GCA_017408855.1 Oscillospiraceae bacterium
AAAGACCTGGGTCATCTTGCGGCTGCCCACATAAAGAGCTTCGCCCCAAACCTCTGCCACCGCCTGTTTTACGGTGCTGGAGGGGGTGGTCAGGTAGGCGCCGGTGACGTTGTTCCTGGAAAGCAGCGTATAGGTGGCGACCGCCTGCGCTTTGATGGCTTCGTAGCTTCCGTTGCCCAGTTCCGCCGCGACGACCCGGCAGACCACATCGTAGGCATCGTACTCTTTGCCGTTGACGATGAAGGTCTCACCGCCGGACACACTTCCGGAGGCGCCATCGGGCTTGGAGGAACTGCTCGCCGGTTTGGAGGAGCTGCTGGCCGGTTTAGAGGAGCTGCTGGCCGGTTTGGAGGAGCTGCTCGCCGGTTTAGAGGAGCTGCTCACCGGCTTGGAGGAACTGCTGTCCACGGGGATCTCCAGCCCCAGCGAAGCATCGGCATCCTGGGAGGAGCTGCTCTGGGAGGAACTGCTGGGTTTGGACGAGCTGCTCTGAGAGGAGCTGCTGGGCTTCGAAGAGCTGCTCTGGGATGAGCTGCTGGGCTTCGACGAGCTGCTCTGAGAGGAACTGCTGGGCTTCGACGAACTGCTCTGAGAGGAACTGCTCGCCGGTTTGGAAGAGCTGCTCGCCGGTTTCGACGAGCTGCTCTGGGAGGAGCTGCTGGGCTTGGACGAGCTGCTCTGGGAAGAACTGCTGTCCGCCACAGAGGAAGAAGAGGGCTCTTCCGGTTCGCTTTCGTCGGGGATGCTCTCTTCTTTGGAGGAGTTGTCCGCCGCCGGCTCATTCTCCGGTCCTTCTTCCGATTCCGCCGGCAGACCCAGCTCCGGCTCGTAAAACTGCTCGGTCTCGGTCATCAGCACCGCCGGCAAAAGGGGCGATGCGTGGTACACCGCATCGTCGGTGGAAACGGATTTGACCTCACCGCTTCGGGTGCGGCGGGCCATAACGATCAGCCGCGCGCCGTCAAAATCCTCCACCGGGGTGGAAAGGGTCAGAAGATGATCCCCTTCCCGCAGGTCGACCGGGGTGCAGATGAGACTTCTCGCTTCGATATCGGCGATCAGATCCTGCCACGCCTGACTGTCGGCGGGAGTCTTGAGGGTCTGGTAATCAAAGGCCATGGTCTCATCGGGGTCGATGACAAACACGGCGCACACTTTATAATTGCTGCTGACCCCGCCGTAGACCGTCTCAAAAGAGAGGACGGGATTTTCCCGGTAGTAGGTCAGGCTGCGGTAGTTTTCCAGATGGGCAAACATCTGCCCGTCGGCCATGTTGTTGCCGAACAGGGTCAGGTTGCTGTCCTCGACCAGCGAGGCGCCCGGCGCAAGATAGGTCGTGCCGTAGAGACTGGGCTCCCGGTCGAAGTTGCGGATGGCATAAAAGGTGCTGTCCGGCGACTGGACCACCGGGAACGCCACATTCTGCTGCGGAACGCTCAGCCAGGCAACGATGTCCTGATTGCGGCTCCAGAGGGCGGCAAAGCGGGTGTCGTAGTCGGCGGGGTAACCGTCGGGGACGGCGGCGGTGTCGTCGAGATACAGGGTCTGTGCGGTCACTGCCAGCTGACCGGCGCGGTGCGCCTGCAGCCAGAAGGATCCCACAGCGCCTGCGGTGAGCAGGATGGCCGCCACCAGGATAAACAGGATCACCCGCAGGACAATGCCCCCTGCGGTCAGGGCGGGACGGGGCGCGCCCCGTTTGTGTTTGACCGGCATGGCGATCTTTTCGCCCGGCTCCTGCCAGAGGGCGGTGCCGTCGGCACCGAGGGTGCAAAGGGACGGCGTCACCTTTTTGCCGCTCTGGGCCTGAGGCAGTGCCGTTCCGCCGGACAAAAAGGCGCTGTCGCCTTTGGCGTAGCGGCGGGCCATATCCAACGCGGCGGTGGCCGCCAGCTCTTTGTCCAGATTGAGCCGCTCTTCGGGGACGAGGATCTTGGCGACCCACGCTTTGTCGCTGTCGCACAATGCGACCCACGCCATATCCCGGCGATGTCCGGCAGAACGAAATCCGGTCATGCCGATGCCGAGGGTGGTGTCATACCGTTCCCGGGCGGAACGGGCCATATGTACTGCGAGGGGGATGGATACCCCTTTCTTTTTGCGGAAGTATTTCTTGGGGATACCGGTGCTTTTGGCGATCTTGCGGCTCACGTCCAGCGAGGGGACCTCGCCGCCTACCGCAGGCGCCTGTGCCAGAAGGCGGCGGACCTCGCCGCTTCCTTCTTTTTCCGCCGCCGCAACAGTCACGTCGTTCTCGGTGGCGGTCTTTACAAAGGCGGCAACGGTAGAAGAAGCGCCGGTGAAGAACCGGCCTTCCATGGCGTTCTGCGCCAGACCTGCCGCCGTTTCGGTGTGGTTTTTCTCACCCTCCGGCAGAAACCGGACCGAAACGCCGATGCCCTCTTTTTTCACAACGATCTTTGCCAGCTCTTTGGCGGGGGCAAGGCGCTGGTTCACCTGCTCGGCGCTGATGCCGAACACGCCACCTTCCACCGGCTGGGACTGGGGAGAAAAGACTTTTTCCAGATAGGGCAGCAGCTTTTCCTGCGCCATATCCGCAAATTCCGCCGCACCGTTGGGCAAAACGGCGATGCACTGATCCTCTGCCGCCAAAGCATAGCCGGGGCAGTCGCCCCATCGGTTGAGGAAGGGATAGGCGCCCGCCGGGATCTTGACCTTTACCAGATCCCCTTTGGACAGCGCTTCCGCCTCGGCTTTGTAGCGGTTTTTCAGGTTCTCCAGCGCGGGAGGACACACCTCTTCGCGCAGGCCGAGACCGTCGCACAAAAGCGGGGTGGTAAAGTCGCTGTCGCCGCTGCCGAGACCGCCGACCAGCAAGATGATCTCGCTGCGGCGCAGTGCCAGGATCAGGGCATTCTCCATCCTGCGGCGGTCATGCTCCGCCTCAGTGACCCCGTGGCTGTCCACGCCAAGGGGACCGAGCAGCTGTAAGATCAGCTCGGTCTGCTCGGGGCGCTGGGCGCCGGCGTAAATGATGTCCAGTTTCATCCCACATTCTCCTTTGTTTTTCTGAAAAACAGGGGTTTATCTCTTTATTTCGATCAGTTCGATGCCGTCGATGGCCTCGCGGATCAGCTCGTCCAGATCCAGTGCCGCTTCTGCCGCTTCCACCTGATCCAGTTTCGGGCGGGTGCGGGGATGCTTGGGGGTAAAGACGGTGCAGCAGTCCTCGTAGGGCAAAATCGAGGTCTCAAAGGTATCGATCTCATGGGCGATGGTGATGATCTCCCGCTTGTCCATGCCGATGACCGGACGGAACACCGGCAGGTCGCAGACGATATCGGTGCAGGCGATGGCCTTCATGGTCTGGCTGGCCACCTGACCCACGCTCTCACCGGTGATGAGGGCGCCGCAGTCGTTGCGGCGGGCGATCTTCTGGGAAATGCGCATCATAAAGCGGCGCATGATGATGGTAAACAGATCCTCGGGGCATTTGTCCCGGATCTCTTCCTGAATTTTGGTAAAGGGGACCACGAACAGCTTCATCCGTCCGCAGTACTCGCCCATCTTCTCCATCAGGGAAACGACCTTTTGCAGGGCGCGGTCGCTGGTATAGGGCGGGCTGACAAAGTGGACGCCGCACAGCTCGATGCCGCGTTTCGCCATCATGTAGCCGGCGACAGGGCTGTCGATGCCGCCGGAAATGAGGATGGCCGCTTTGCCGGAGGTCCCGATGGGGATGCCGCCGGCGCCGGGCTTCTGCTTGCCGTGGATGTAGGCGCTTTTTTCCCGCACCTCGACCATGACCAGCACTTCGGGATTATCCACATCCACCTTCAGGTGATGGTATTTTTCCAAAATCTTTCCGCCCAGCTCACGGCAGATCTCGGGGGATTTCATGGGGAAGTTTTTGTCGGCGCGCTTGGCCTCGACCTTAAAGGTCTTGGCAAATTCCAGCTCTTCGCCGAGAAAATCCAGCGTCTCTTTTACGATGTCGTCAAAATCCTTCTCCGCCACTCTCGCCAGGCTGAAGGCGGCGATGCCAAAGACCTTCGCCACCCGGCGGCAGGCTTCGTCCATGTCGATGTCGTCGGACTGGGGCTCGCAGTAGATGGTGGACTGGGCTTTGTGGAATTTGAATTTGCCCAGCTCGTGCAGACGCCATTTGGTGTTCTTAACGAGAACGTCCTCGAAGGTGGATTTGTTGAGACCTTTCAGGGCGATCTCGCCGGTTTTGATCAGTATGATCTCTTTCATGCTGACTCTCCTTATATAATGTTTCTTTTTTCGTCGGTTTTCCTGCGTTTATTTGTGAACAAGAGAGGCGATGGCATCCTTCAGCGCCAAAACGAAATCCGCCACGTCCTCCGGTTGGTTAAAGCGTCCAAAGCTGATGCGCAGGGCGCTGTCCTGCAAGGCGGGCGGCAGCCCCATGGCACCCAGCACATGGCTGGCGGCACCCTTGGCACAGGCAGAGCCGCTGGACACCGAAATGCCCCGCTCCTCGAGAAAATGCATCATGGTCTCGGACCGGTAGCCCGGCACGCTGATGTTCAGGACGGCGGGAATGGCATCCTCGGGGGAGTTGATCACCACCTGCGGGATCCCCTTCAAAAGCGCGCGCATCTCCTTATTATAGAAAGCGATCTTTTCCCGGTCCTCGCTCATATGGACCGCTGCCAGTTCGGCGGCTTTGCCAAAGCCCACGATGGCGGGCGCTCCTTCGGTCCCGGGGCGCAGCCGTTTTTCCTGCTCGCCGCCCAGCTGACGGGGCAGAACGCGCAGCCCCCGCTTTACATACAGGGCGCCGACCCCTTTGGGTCCGTAGATCTTGTGGGCGGAAACGGTCGCCATATCCAGATCGAGGCGGCGGACCGAAACCGGGATCTTGCCCAGCGCCTGCACACAGTCGCAATGGATGGCGGTATCGGGGTTTTTGCGGCGCACGCCGCGGACGATCTTATCAATAGGGGTAACCGTACCCACCTCGTTGTTGACATACATACAGCTGACCAGCACGGTGGCGCTGTCCACCGCGTCCACCACCGCCCGCGGGTCGATGTGACCTTCTTTATCGGGGCGGATGCGGATCACTTCCCAGCCGAGGCTTTCCAGCCGGTCGGCGGCCGCTTCGACCGAAGAATGTTCGAAGGCGGTGGTCACGATCCGCTTGCCTTTTCTGGCTCTCGCTTCGCAAAGCCCCAGCAGGGCCAGATTGTTCGCTTCGGTGCCGCCGGAGGTAAAGGTCAGCTCCGACGGGTCGCAGTCGATGAGCTTTGCGATGCTCTTTCGGGCGGCGCTGATGCGGTTTTCCGCCAAAAGACCCTTTCGGTGCAGCGAGGACGGATTTCCGTAACAGTCGACCATCATTTCGTAAACGGCATCGGCCACCGGTCGTGCCACCTGCGTTGTGGCGCTGTTGTCCAGATAGATCTCTCGCATCGTTTCATCTCCATTTCTCCGTCTGTCCAAAAGACAGACATACCTATTATTTATTATAAAGCATCTGCCGCGGCGTTTCAACAAATCCGGGCGAAATCGGGGGAATTTTCTCGATCCTTCCGGCAAGTCTTCCCTTTTGCTTTGGTGCTATCATTTTATGACGGGCGCTTTTTTGCGGTGCAGACCGTTCCTTTTCGGGCAGCCGTCCGGAAAAAGGGGTAACTTTTTTCGGCAAACCTTTGGTTTTCGCTGTCATTTTTTCGAAAAAAGACCGCTCTGTAACGATTTTCCGGTTACAAACAGAGTGGAATCTTTGTAATTTTGTAACCAAATCCGGCGTTTTTCTCCTATCTTCTTCCAGAACCGGATGATTTCTGGGGATTTTTGCGGAATTTTTCGAAAAAATTAAAAAAAATTAGAAAAATTTTATTACAAAGTATTTACAAAGTAAATTTCTTGTGTTATATTATAGCCACAGGTTAGATACGAAGCGCGGACTTTGTAAGGGAGAGTTACAAAAACCAAGCTTTATGACCTGAATCTAAATTTTATGGAGGATTACCACTATGAAAAAAGTACTTTCTCTGGTACTGGCTCTGATCATGGTTCTGTCTCTGTCTGCAGTAGCTTTCGCTAAAACTGTTGACGAGTATCAGACCACCGCTGACAACACCGTTGAGGACGAGGGTCGTGTACAGCTGGGCGTTGGCGACGAAGGTTCCGATGCTGCTGAGAAAAACCCCGACAAACCCGGCGCTACCTACTACTTCACTCTGCTGAAAGAAACTGAAGATGAAGATGGCAACCCCGAGATGTTCTACGTAGGCGTTAAAGAAGATGACGATTACATCAAACATCTGAAAGTCTCCATCAAAGAGTCCGGCGATGAGATGATGAAAGATTACGCCATCGTTAAACACAACGACGTTTACAAGCTGAAAGTTACCACCAAAGCTTACTACACCGTTGCTAAAAAATCCGCTACCTGGACCATTACCGGTAAAAGAAACGACCGTCTGACCGTTCTGTCCGCTAAATTCTCCCCCGTACAGGCTTGGGAGGCTCTGGGCGCTGAGCACTATGATTACGTTGACGATGAAGAATACGTTTGGGTTGTTGACAATTGCGCTCCCGAGGGCTGCAATCAGAAAAACTGCGTAGATGACGGCTGTGAGGATGTTCACTTCGGCGATTCCTTCGAGGCTGGTCTGACCGATGACCACAACCTGGGCACCGTTGTTACCCTGAAAAAAGGCGTTAAATACTTCGAGATCTACGCTGTTACCGGTAACGAGTACGATGTATGGTTCTCCGGCAAAAACACCCACAAAGTTTCCGGCGTTATGATGTTCAACACCGACGTTGCGAAAGAGCTGTGGACCGCTAACGATGCTGAGGAGATCGAGGCTGTTGATTTCACCGGCGACTTCGAGTTCGATTACGCTGCTATTCAGCACGTATCCGCTCCCAAAGACTACTTCGTATACGCTGTTGAAGGCGGCAAACTGGTTGCTGGCAAATTCGAGTGGAACAAAGACGCTGAGTGCTGGGAGACCAAAACCATGGCCCCTATCGACGTTATCGTTTCCGACGTTGAGCTGAAAAACGCTTCCGCTGCTGCTGACAAAGCTAACCCCGGTACCGGTTCCGTTGATTTCGTTAACGTAGCTGTTGCTCTGGGCGTTGTTTCTCTGGCTGCTGCTGGCGCAGTTGCTCTGAAGAAATAATTACCTTAGGTAATAAACTTCTGAGATTGCTTTGAGTCTCTCCATTA
>JAFQTW010000123.1 GCA_017408855.1 Oscillospiraceae bacterium
ACACAAAGCAAAAGAAAACTCAAATTGCCGACTTTACAAAAGGCAATATTCCAAAACAGCTTTTCATCTTCGCGCTGCCGCGATTTCTTTCCAATCTGCTACAGGTCGTGTATAACATGGTCGATATGATCGGTGTTGGGCAAACCCTTGGGCAGGTTGGCTTATCCGCCGTTTCGGTAGGCGGCGATGTATCCGGATTTATGACCTTTCTTGTGATGGGCTTTTCCGCCGCCGGGCAGGTCATTATCTCCCAGTACATCGGTGCAAAACGAAGAGATCAGATCGGAAAGTTTGTCAGCACCATGTTTTTGTTTCTGATGGGCTGCGCTGTCCTTTTAAGCACTGTTTGCCTGTTCCTTCGTTCCCCTATCCTTCACTTGATGAATGTTCCGGACGAAGCATATGAGCAGGCGCTGGACTACTCCACCATCTGCATGGCAGGCCTTGTTTTTATTTACGGCTATAACATGGTCAGTGCGGTGCTGCGCGGCATGGGCGATTCCAAACATCCTTTTGTTTTTATCAGCATCGCAGCTGTAATGAATCTGATCCTGGACATTGTATTTGTTGTCTTTCTTCATATGGGAGCCGGCGGGGCTGCCTTGGCCACGGTGATCAGTCAGGGAACCAGCTTTTTGTGCTGCGTTGTTTTTCTGATCAAAAACCGTGCGCAGTTCGAATTGGAAATGAATGTTCGGGATTTTTTCCGCATCGATACCGGCATGCTCTCCGATTTGGTTCGTTTGGGTGCGCCTATGTCCATCAAATCCGCTTCGATCCAGTTTTCCAAACTGTTCGTAAACTCTTTCATCAACTCCTTCGGTGTTGCGGTCTCCGCTTTTGCCGGAATCGCCAACAAGTTTAATTCCATCAGCAATCTGATCTCCAATGCGCTCAATACCGCCGGATCCAGCATGGTGGGACAGAATATCGCCGCGAAAGAATATAAACGCGTTACCTCCATCGTGATCCAGCTGTTTAAGATCACCTTCTCGGTAGCTGCGCTGATCTCTTTGGCGGTCTGCCTCTTCCCCACCCAGATCTTCTCCATCTTCACCCAGGATCCAAACGTTCTGGCTATTTCCACCGAATATATTCCCATTGCGGTCCTTATTTTCTTCGGAAGCGCAGCCCGTTCCGGAATGAACGCGCTAATCAACGGAAGCGGCAACTATCGGATCAATTTCGCAACTGCAATCCTGGATGGAATCGTTCTTCGCATTGGTCTGTCGGTTCTGTTTGGTCTCATTCTTGATATGGATTATCTTGGCTTCTGGCTGGGCGACGCACTGGCCGGATTTACCCCCTTCTTCATCGGCCTGGTCTTTTACTTTACCGGCACCTGGAAGAAAGGCCGTGACGGACGTGAAGAGGCTTAATTTCGTATAAGGAGAAACGCCATGAATCGAATTCGGTTTGCAGTCACATGTTTTCTTATTGCCGCAATTAGCTTTTCTTTGGTCGGTATTTTGCAGTTTTGTCACGGAAATATCGCAACCGGAGTCATTTTCTCATTTTTATCGGTCTTCGATGTTGTTTTATCCCTTTATCTTCATCGAAAGTCAAAACAGAGTAAATAATCAAAAGAGGTTCTGCCTGTTAGCAGAACCTCTTTTCTTTTTTCCACCTTCATGCTACACTGATTTAAGTAAGGAAGGTGTTATGATGAACGAAGAATGTTTGATCTGCAAAGCTCCCCTTGTTTATCTGGATAAAGAAGAACTGCTGGAATGTGCCATCTGCCACAAGAGTTTTGCCGCCAATGCGCGATGTGAAAAGGGTCATTATGTCTGCGATGCCTGTCATCAAAAGGGTCTGGATCAGATTTATGCCCTGTGTATGAACAGCGACGAAAAAGATCCGGTCAAGCTGTACAAAAAGATCGTTGCTATGCCCTTTTGCCATATGCATGGTCCGGAACACCATACCATCGTTGGCGCCTGTCTTTTGACTGCCTATCGCAACGCCGGCGGACAGATCGATCTTGCCGACGCCTTATGGAAAATGCAGACCCGCGGGCAACAAATTCCCGGCGGCGTATGCGGATTCTGGGGTGCCTGCGGAGCTGCGATCAGCAGCGGCATCTTTCTTTCCATCGTAACCGGCGCAACCCCTCTGGCGGGCAAAGAATGGGGTCTCAGCAATCAAATGACCGCCGCCTCCTTGTCAGCCATCGGAACGGTCGGCGGACCTCGCTGCTGCAAACGTAACAGCTACCTTGCCATGAAAGAAGCAGTCGGATTTGTCCGCGATCATCTTGGGATCGAAATGGAATTATCCCCTATCGTCTGCGGACATTTTCGGAAAAACAATCAATGTTTAAAAGAAAACTGTCCTTTTCATCCCGGCAGCAAATAGAAAAAGCCCGCCAAATGGCGGGCTTTTTTGTTTTTTTAAAGCACTTTGCCGAGGAATTCCTGGGTTCTTTTTTCTTTCGGATTGGTGAAAATCTCCGCAGGCGTTCCCTGCTCAAGAATATATCCCTCGTCCATAAAAAGAACACGGTCGGCTACTTCGCGGGCAAAGCCCATCTCGTGGGTAACGACAACGATGGTCATACCGCCGTGCGTCAGGCTCTTCATAACCTCCAGAACCTCACCGACCATTTCGGGGTCCAGCGCCGAAGTCGGCTCATCAAACAGCATATACTTCGGATTCATCGCCAACGCACGGGCAATGGCAACACGCTGTTTCTGTCCGCCGGACAAAGAAGACGGGAACGAATCGGCCTTTTCTTCCAGACCAACGCGTTTGAGAAGGCTCATCGCGATCTCATTTGCCTTCTTTTCCTCCATTTTCAGAACATTGATCGGCGCGACAGTGATGTTTTTGAGCACAGTCATATGAGGGAACAGATTAAAGTTCTGGAAAACCATACCCATCTGTTTCCGGATCTCATTGATGTTTTTCTGGTCCAGTTTTACGCCGTCGATAAAAATCTCACCGGCAGTAGGCTCTTCCAGCATATTAAGACAGCGCAGGAAGGTACTTTTGCCGGAACCGGAGGGTCCGACAATGCAGATCACTTCGCCATCCTTGATGGTCTCATCGATACCCTTGAGTACCTTCAGATCACCAAAATCCTTTTTCAGACCTTTTACTTCGATCATGCCGCTTTCCCCCTCTTCTTCGATCTTCTGACGGAAGCTGCCGGATCGGTGGACATTCTGTTCTCCAGATACTTGATCAGCTTCGCCAGCGGGATGGTCAGCACCATGTAGACCAAAGCAACACCGATATAAGCCTGGAAGGTGTTGAAAGTCGCTGCGTTCCAAAGAGTACCTTTACGGGTGATCTCCACTACGCCTACGTAAGACAGAATGGAAGTTTCTTTGATCAGAGTGATAAATTCGTTGCCCAAGGAAGGCAGAACGATTTTAAATGCCTGAGGAATAATGATCAGGCGCATTGCCATGGATTTGCTCATACCGAGGGTACGGGCAGCTTCCATCTGGCCGTTGTCAACTGCCTGCAGACCGCTGCGGATGATCTCCGCAACATAAGCGGCAGAGTTCAGTCCGCAAACCAGAATTGCGGGAATGACAAGGTAGGGCCATTTGAAATAAACTCCGTTTGCCTGCAGCAGCTGCGGCAGACCATAGGCAAAAATCAAAGCCTGAACAAGCATTGGTGTTCCGCGTACAATTTCAATATAGACAGCGGAGATGCCCCGCATCAGACGGCTTTTGGCCATCTTCATCAGGGCAAGCACCAAACCTAATATTACGCCGATCAGTACAGCCAGAAAGCTGACGCCGACTGTTACCGGTACACCTTCGAGGGCGACCAGGAAACCTTTGACATAAAGCCAAAGCTGTGCTAACAAATTCTCCATGTTATCTCCGATCGTGATCGATTATTCGCCCATCCACTTGGTCAGGATCTCGTCGTATTTGCCGTTCTCTTTTACATTAGCCAGACCCTTGTTGATTTTCTCCAGCAGCTCTTTGTTGCCTTTCTGAACTGCAAAGCCCATAGCCTCTGCATCTTCGATGCCGCCGGCAATTTTAACTTTGCCTTCCTGCGCTTTCATGTAAGAGTTAACAACATCGTAACCGGCGATTACAGCATCGATGTCGCCGTTGATCAGCTGCATAACGCAGGTGTCAAAACGGTCGAGGATAACTGCTTCTTTGATTTTGCCTTCTTCAGCCATAACGGTGATCTCGTCAGCGTAGTTGGTACCCAGCTGGCTGGCAACTTTCATCTCGGCAGTCAGGTCAGCGGAAGAAGCGATTCTGTCATCGTCAGCTCTTACCAGCAGAGCTTTACCACCGGTGTAGTAAACGTCGGAGAAGTCAACTTTCTCAATGCGCTCGGGATCTTCGCACCACATACCGGCTGCGATGATGTCGCCGTTACCAGCCTGGATAGCGGGGATCAGAGAATCGAATGCCATATCAACGAACTCGATTTCAAAGCCCTGATCGTCAGCGATCGCCTGGATCAGATCCATATCGAAACCAACGATGTTGCCGTCTTCGTCAACCGTATCAAAGGGAGGGAAAGTAGCTTCGGTCAGAACCTGCAGTTTTTCCTCTTTTTTTGCGCAACCGGCCAGAGCCAGAACCATCAGCATTGCCAGAGCAAATGCCAGAACTTTTTTCATGGATTTCATAATGTATTACTCCTTTTAATAAAATACTTGTTTATCTTAAAATTATCCCATCATTTTAACCATCGTCTGCATATAAACGATGATACAGTTGAGGTAATTTTCGATCGTTACACATTCGTCGGCGCAGGCAATTTTGAAAGTGCCGGGGCCAAACCAGGGCATCTCGGTGCCGATGGCACGCTTGATGTAAGAAGCATCCGCACCGCCAACTTTGGTGATGTGCTTGGGCAGTTCGCCGAACAGCTCAACGCAGGTCTCATCCAGAGCTTTTACGATACCGCTGTCTTCCGGTACTACGAATACGGGGGTATCCGGTTCGTAGTGGTTGTGGAACTCATACGTGAAGGTGGGATCTTCCTTCTTCACCGCTTCGAGAGCGCCGATGATCTCCGCATCAACCGATTCGGGAGTCTCGTCCGGCATGTATCTGCGGTCGATCATGATCTCACAGCGTCTCGCGTAGTTGTTGACCGCGATACCGGCGTTGATCTTGGTGACTGCCAGGTGGGACTGTCCGCAGAAGGTAGCGGGCTTTTTGGAGATGACCTCATCTTCCAGCTTGTTGAGGGCTGCAACGGCTTTCATCGCCTTTTTGATCGCATCCTCGCCGCCGTATTTGTTGTCTTTATCATCGGGGTTGATGGGTTTTGCGGCATGACCGCCGTCACCGTAAACCACGATCTTGCAAGGGTAAGTGCCGCCATGAGCGATCAGGACACCCATATCAGTCGGTTCCATGCTGATACCGAAATCGCCTTTCAGTACTCCCTCTTCCAGCAAAGGAAGAATACCCATTGCGCCGCCCGATTCTTCATCGGAAACAAAGTTGAGGGTGATGGATCCTTTGGGATCAAAGCCCATTTCTTTCAGGAACTTGACTGCCATGATCGCAGCGCAGTCGCCGCCTTTCATGTCAGAAGAGCCACGTCCGTATACCGCACCGTCTTTGATCTCACCGGACCATGCATTGTAGGTTGGATCATCGGTCTCGGTAGCCGGGAAAACGTCCATGTGACCGTTGAACAAAAAGTTCTTGCCTTCGGTAGAACCGTTCCAGTCCGCAACAAAATTGGGACGGTCTTTTTCATATTCAAAGGTCTGTACAGGAATACCGATCTTATCCAGCCACTTTTTCACGGTGATCGCCATCGGCAGCTCGCTTCCGGTGGGACTGGGAGACTGCAGCGCTTCTACCAGACACTGCAGCGCTTCTTCTTTATGTTCCTGCACATATTCTTTTATCGAATCAAGATTGATCATGAGGGATGCCTCCTAATAGAATATGCATGGGTTATGCATCGGATGTCTATAAATATACACCCGCATTGCAAATTATGCAAGCGTTTTTCAATATTTTTTCAAATCTTCTCGATTATTATGAATAATTCTTCACAATCTCCTGAATTTTTAGTGATAATAATCAAAAATCAATGCGATTTATGTCTTTTTCTGACGGACATCTTATCTTGTTTTTGTTTTAGAACAGGCTGATTTTTAAGAATAATGAATGAATATGCACACTATATACAGCAATATGCAGACACTTATCTTTATGCGGGGCATCTTTCTAATCTCATTTTCTACCATTGATCCGCGAATTTAGACATATAATCTAAATTTTTAAAGTCGCTTATAAAAATTATGATGAATTCTAACGAAGGCGCTGTGATTGTGTAAAGCGCTGAAAAATGGTATACTGATTAAATACGAAAGGAGGATTCCTATGATCGACAATCTTGAGAAAGTGACTGTCATTACCGGACATTACGGAAGCGGCAAAACCAACTTTGCTGTCAATCTTGCCATCGATCTTCGACGTGCAGGAAAAAAGGTCGTTCTTGTTGATCTTGACATTGTGAACCCTTATTTTCGTTCTGCCGATTTTAAGAACAAGCTCGAAGGCATGGGGATCCAAATGGTCTGTCCCATTTATGCCAACACCAATCTGGATCTTCCCTCTCTGGGACCGGAAGTCTACTCGGTTTTCGCATCGAAAGATGACCGTTATGTGATTTTGGATGTGGGCGGGGACGATGCCGGTGCAGCGGCGCTGGGCAGATACGCACAGATGATCAAAGAACATCCGTGGAAGATGATCTATGTGATCAACCGCTACCGTTATTTGACCCGTGAGCCACAGCAGGCTGTGGAGATCATGCGGGAAATCGAGATGACTTCACGTCTTACCGTAACATCGGTGGTCAACAATTCCAATCTGGGCAGCAGCACCACAAAAGAAGATATTCTCTCTTCTTTTGCTTTCGGCGAAGAAACGGCAAATCTTGCCGGCGTTGAGCTTTTGGGCTCTTCGGTCCGCAGAGATCTTGCTGAGCAGATCGAACGGGATGACGTATATCCGGTGGATATTCACGTTCTGCCCCTATGGGAACTGTAACTGTATAGAAGCGGCTGATGCCGTCACCATAAGAATAGGAGGATCGTTATGGCAAAGGTAACTATTTCGGAAAACGTTTGCAAAGGCTGCGGTCTGTGTACCACCGCCTGTCCGAAAAAGATCATTGTTCTGGCACAGGATGTTCTCAATGCCAAGGGATATCATCCGGCAACTGTAACCGATATGAGTCTGTGCATTGGATGCGCTATGTGTGCCACCATGTGTCCTGACTGTGCAATCAAAGTGGAAAGGTAGTGAATATTTTGGCTGAAAGAGTATTGATGAAAGGTAACGAAGCTCTGGCTGAAGCTGCTATCAAAAGCGGATGCCGTCACTTCTTCGGTTATCCCATCACCCCCCAGACAGAAGTGGCCGCATACATGGCAAAAAGAATGCCCAAGATCGGCGGTACTTATCTGCAGGCAGAATCTGAGATCGCCGCCATCAACATGGTCCTTGGCGCAGCTTCTGCCGGCGTTCGTGTAATGACTTCTTCTTCCTCCCCCGGTATCTCTCTGAAAACCGAGGGCATCTCCTATATTGCCGGTTCCGACCTGCCCTGTCTGATCATCAACGTACAGCGCGGCGGCCCCGGTCTCGGCGGTATCCAGCCTTCCCAGTCGGACTACTGGCAGGCTACCCGCGCTACCGGTCACGGTGACTTCCATGTGCTGGTGTTCGCTCCCGCAACCATTCAGGAAATGGTCGATCTGGTTTACACCGCATATGACAAAGCGGACGAGTACCGTATGCCCGCCATGATTCTGGCTGACGGTATGCTGGGTCAGATGATGGAGCCGGTGGAATTCCCCGAGAGAGAAGCCGGTTCTACCGTTGAAAAGCCCTGGGCTACCACCGGTCATCAGAACAAGCGTCCTCACAACATCGTAAACTCTCTGTATCTCGATCCCAACGAACTGGAGCGCACCAACCGTGAGCGCTTTGCCCGTTACGAGATCATCAAAGAGAAAGAGCCGATGGCAGAAGAATATATGGTCGAAGATGCTGACATTGTGATGGTCGCTTTCGGTGCTACTGCAAGAATCGTTAAGAGTGCTGTTAACTCCGCAAGAGCCAAAGGCATCAAAGCCGGTATGATCCGACCCATTACCCTGTGGCCCTTCCCGGAGAAGGTCATTGCCAAGGCTGCTGAAACCACAAAATGCTTTATGAGCGTTGAAATGAGCATGGGTCAGATGGTCGATGACGTTAAACTTGCTGTCAACGGCGCAAAACCCGTCTATTTCTATGGCCGTACCGGCGGCATCATTCCTTCTCCTGCCGAGGTTCTGGCTGAGATCGAAAAAGTTATGGGAGGAGAGAAATAATGGCTGTTGTATTTGAAAAACCCAAAACGCTGACCGATGCGACTTTGCATTACTGCCCCGGATGCACCCATGGTATCATCCATACTCTGGTAGCGCAGGCGATCGAAGAGCTGGGCATCGAAGGCCGCACCGTTGGTGTAGCACCCGTCGGCTGCGCTGTAATGGCTTACAACTACTTCACCTGCGATATGGTCGAGGCACCCCACGGACGTGCTCCGGCGATCGCTACCGGTCTGAGAAGAGCGCTGCCTGAGAACATGATCTTTACTTATCAGGGCGATGGTGACCTGGCTGCTATCGGTACTGCCGAGACGGTCCATTCTGCGACCCGCGGCGAGAACATCACCATCATCTTTGTCAACAACACCATCTACGGTATGACCGGCGGTCAGATGGCACCTACCTCCCTGCCCGGTCAGGTGACCCAGACCACTCCTTACGGACGTGATACTTCCACTGCCGGCTATCCGATCCGCATCTGCGAGATGCTCTCTACTCTGGACGGTGTTGCATATGCCGAGCGTGTTGCGGTCAACAATGTACCCAACATCCGCAAAGCAAAAGCTGCGATCAAAAAAGCATTC
>JAFQTW010000124.1 GCA_017408855.1 Oscillospiraceae bacterium
ATGCATGATCTGGACGAGTCCGAGGAGATCAACGCCTGCTCTGTTAAGATCAAAGTGGATGTAAACGGCGAGGAGCAGGATTGGCTGCTGATGTTCAAAAACGAGACCCACAACCATCCTACCGAGATCGAGCCCTTCGGCGGCGCAGCCACCTGTCTGGGCGGCGCCATCCGTGACCCCCTGTCCGGACGAAGCTACGTTTATCAGGCAATGCGTGTGACCGGCGCTGCCGATCCGCTGCTGCCTGTTGATCAGACCCTCAAGGGCAAGCTGCCCCAGAGAAAGATCGTTACCACCGCTGCCGCTGGTTACAGCTCCTACGGCAACCAGATCGGTCTGGCC
Organism: Oscillospiraceae bacterium; assembly: GCA_017408855.1. GTDB lineage: Bacteria > Bacillota > Clostridia > Oscillospirales > Ruminococcaceae > UBA3818. The sequence goes on from JAFQTW010000124.1 coordinate 343, forward strand.
ACCGGTCACGTTACCGAGATCTACCATCCCGGCTATGTGGCAAAACGTATGGAGATCGGTGCTGTTCTGGGCGCTGCTCCTCAGGAAAATGTCATCCGGGAACGCCCTGCCCCCTCCGATGTGGTCATCCTGCTGGGCGGCAGAACCGGACGTGACGGCTGCGGCGGCGCGACCGGTTCCTCCAAATCCCACACCCTCCAGTCTCTCGAAGCCTGCGGCGCAGAGGTCCAGAAGGGCAACGCTCCCGAAGAGCGCAAACTGCAGAGACTGTTCCGAAATCCCGAAGCGACCCGCCTGATCAAGCGCTGCAACGACTTTGGCGCCGGCGGTGTGTCGGTAGCCATCGGCGAGCTGGCTGACGGACTGCACATCGTCCTCGACCGGGTACCCAAAAAGTACGAAGGTCTCGACGGCACCGAGCTGGCCATCAGTGAGTCGCAGGAGCGTATGGCGGTAGTCGTTGCCAAAGAGGATGCGGAAAAATTCCGCGCCCTGGCTTCTACCGAGAACCTGGAATCCACCGTTGTTGCCGAAGTGACCGAGGAACCCCGCCTGGTCATGGAACTGGAAGGCCGCACCATCGTGGATCTGTCCAGAGAATTTTTGAACTCCAACGGCGCCAAAAAGTTCACCACTGTCGCCGTTCCTACCCCCGAAGAAAAGGTATGCACTCTCGAGCATCTGACCTTTGCCGACCGCATGAACAAACTGGCGGACGACCTCAATTTCTGCTCGCAGAAAGGTCTTGTGGAGCGCTTTGACTCCACCATCGGTGCCAACACCGTGCTGATGCCCTTTGGCGGCAAATGGCAGCTGACTCCTTCTCAGGCGATGGCCGCGAAGATCCCGGTTCTGGGCGGCGAGACCACCACCTGTTCCATCATGGGTTGGGGCTTTGATCCCTACCTGTCCAGCCGCAGCCCTTACCACGGCGCGATGATGGCAGTCATCGAGTCGGTGGCGAAAGTAGTCGCTGCCGGCGGTTCCGCTAAAAAATGCTGGCTGACCTTCCAGGAATACTTTGAGAGAACCAAGAACGATCCTGCCCGTTGGGGCAAACCCTTCTCCGCTCTGCTGGGCGCGCTGAAAGCGCAGCTGGAACTGGAGATCGGCTCCATCGGCGGTAAGGACTCCATGTCCGGTACCTTCGAGGACATCGACGTTCCGCCTACTCTCGTTTCCTTCGCTGTTTCCACCGCAAAATCCGATCGTATCGTCTCCACCGAGTTCAAAGGTGCCGGACATCCGGTTTATCTGGTGAAACCCTTCTACTATCCCAACGGTCTGCCGGACTTTAACAGCGTGAAAGCGACCTTCGAGCAGATGGAAAACCTGATCAGCAAAGGCAAGGTCCTGTCCTGCTGGACTCTGGGTGCCGGCGGCGCTGCCGAGGGCATCATGAAGATGATGCTGGGCAACCACATCGGCTTTGCCATGAACGAGCGCTTTAACGAAAACGAGCTGTTCGATACCTGCTACGGCGCATTCCTCTGCGAGCTGGACGGTCCCGTCGAGCTGCCCGGTTCCGCTATTCTGGTGGGTACCACCGAAGAGGGCTATCAGCTGAAAGCAAACAGCTGCACCGTGGATATGCACGCCCTGCAGAACACCTACGAGAACAAGCTTCAGAGCGTGTTCCCCTACCTGGGCAAACACGAGGAAAAAGAGATCGAGACCTTCTCCTACGAGAACAAGACCCCTGCGGTCGCTTCGATCAAGGTGGCCAAGCCCCATGTTCTGATCCCCGTATTCCCCGGAACCAACTGCGAATACGACACCGCCCGTGCCTTTGACCGTGCCGGTGCCGAGAGCGAGATCTTTGTCATCCGCAACCTGACCCCGAAGGATATCGAGGAGTCGGTAGAGGCATTCGGCAAAGCCATCGCCCGCAGCCAGATGATCGCACTGCCCGGCGGCTTCTCCGGCGGCGACGAGCCCGAAGGCTCGGCGAAATTCATCACCTCCTTCCTGCGCAACCCGCAGATCAAAGATGCGGTGCATGAACTGCTCAAAAACCGCGACGGTCTGATGTGCGGTATCTGCAACGGCTTCCAGGCGCTGATCAAACTGGGTCTGGTGCCCTACGGCGAGATCATCGACACCGATGACACCTGCCCGACTTTGACCTTCAACACCATCGGACGTCACCAGTCCATGCTGGTACGCACCCGTGTGGCTTCCAACAAGTCTCCCTGGCTGATGCACGCCAATGTGGGCGACATCCATACCGTGGCCATTTCCCACGGCGAGGGCCGCTTTGTTGCTGACGAAGCGCTGGTCAAAAAGCTGGCGGAAAACGGACAGATCGCAACCCAGTATGTGGATCTCTCCGGCAAGCCCACCAGCAACATCCGCTTTAACCCCAACAACTCCGTCGCCGCCATCGAGGGTATCACCTCGCCCGACGGCAGAGTCTTTGGTAAGATGGGTCACTCCGAGCGCTATGGCGAGAACCTCTACAAAAACGTTCCCGACAAACAGCTGCAGGATCTGATCTTCAAAGGCGCTGTGGACTACTACAAATAACAGAAAGAGGCCGGGAATCCCTTCCCGGCCTTTTCTTTTCTCAGATTTTTCAAAAGGAGCAAAATTATGGACGAAAGAACCATCATGAAAGGAATCCTCGACAGCTATCCCGATCCCATCGTGTTTGTAGACAACGATTATATCATCCGCTTTTTGAACCGCTACGCCAAATACCACTACTATCGGGAGCGGGGCTACAAAGATCTGATCGGCAAAAGCCTGTTCGACTGCCACAACAACGAGACCTCCAAGCAGCATATTCAGATGGCTTACGAGAAGATGAAAAAAGACGGCAAGGAAGTGTTCGTCAGTGTCAACATCCGCAATCAGCGGGTATATATGCAGGGCGTGCGCAACGAAGAAGGGGAGCTGATCGGCTTTATCGAACGGTTCGAGCTGAATCTGCAGAAATAGCCGCTGCTTGACAGCACCGGTCCCGTTGTGATACATTGAGAAAAAACCGGAGGGTATCTATGAGCAAAGCATACCGCATTGACAATATTGCGAATCAGCCCGGCACCGCCAACAATGGTTGGCGTATGGTCGAGCCTGCTTTGCTGTACCCGAAAAGGATTTTTTGCTGATTTTGCAAAAGGAAAGGCACAGGCTGCGAAAACAGTCTGTGCCTTTTGTTTTCAGACTGTTTTCGCCGAAAAGGAGGAAAAGCATGAAAACCGAAACCTATTTAAAAGAATTTTACGAAAACTACGACGAGGACGGGCGGCTTACCCTTCCGTGGGGGAAAATCGAGTACATCACCACCATGAAATACATCGAAAAGTACCTGCGTCCCGGCATGCGCGTGCTGGAAGTGGGCGCCGCCACCGGTCGGTACAGCCATGCGTTGGCACGACAGGGCTACGAGGTGGATGCGGTGGAGCTTTTGCAGCACAACATCGAGCTTTTTAACCGGAACACCCAGCCCGGCGAGCGAGTGAGCGTCCGGCAGGGCAATGCCATGGACCTGTCCGATTTCCCCGATGACTGCTACGACATCACCCTCTTGCTGGGGCCGCTCTACCATCTGTACAACGACGAAGATAAGGGGAGAGCCCTGCGTGAAGCGGTGCGGGTGACCCGTCCGGGCGGCGTGATCTTTGCTGCCTACTGCATGGTGGACCCGTCCATTGTGATCTTCGGGTTCCAGCAGGGAAATATCCATTCCCTCATCGAAAAGGGAATGTTGGATCCGGTGACCTTTGCAGGATCTTCCGACCCCTCCGAACTGTTCGAAGTGGTACGGACTGATGACATCAAGCGGCTGCGCGGCACGCTGCCGGTCACGCCGCTGCATCTGGTCGCTTCCGACGGCTACACCAATCATATGCGCCAGACCATGGAGCAGATGGACGAAAAGACCTATCGCCTGTACCTGGACTATCACCTGGCGGTGTGCGAGCGGCAGGATCTGATCGGTTTTTCCCACCACACGCTGGATATTTTCCGCAAAAACGAAGCATAAAAAAGACCGCCAAAGGCGGTCTTTTTGTTTTCGGTTTTAGCCAACGATGTTTTTCGCGGAATAACGTTTCAGCGCTTTTTCGTTGAACTCGATCTCAACGGTTTTGCCCCACTCGGAAACCATCTCCAGGAACTCGCCGTTCATGGCAGCGGACAGGATGGACTCACGGTTTGCTTTAAAGTACTCCTCTTCCGACATGGGATCGATCTTTTTCACCAGGATCAGCTCGGTCTCGCCGGTAACGACCTTGTAGGAATCCACATCCATCTCAGCCACTGCGGTCAGCAGCTCTTCGGGATAGTAGCCCTTGGTGGAATCGTAGATCACCGCATCGAAATGATCGTCAGAGCGCTCGGGCAGATCTTCTTTCGCAGTGCCGGACAGGGTCAGAACATCGTGCTCCAGCTCTTTCAGAATGGCAACGAAGTCACCGCCTGCACGGGCATTTTTGATGGCCTCGTCCAGCAGGTCTTTTCTCTGCTGCAGCTCATCGCCCTCTTTGTCCTTGATGGACACGGACAGATACTGAATGTGGGTGTAGTTGTCAGCGTAGTACTGTTTCAGCACATCGTCGCTGACCTCTTTTTCGCCGCCCTCGCCAAAGATGTGATCAAAGATCATGCGGGAACGGTAGCGGGACTCGACCTGTTTGCGAACAGAATCTTTGGAAACACCGCTCTGTTTGTACGAAGCGCTGTCAGACTCCCAGTAGTTGTTTACCTCCTGCTCGATGAGCATCAGGTCTGCCTCGTCAAAGGTAAAGCCCAGCTCGTTGAACTTGTTGAGGATCGCAACATAGTTAACGATGCTCTCTTTGGTCTCCTCGGTGATCCACTGATCAACGGACAGACCGTCCAGACTGTTTTTCCACAGATCTTCCAGATTGACAGACTCAGCATCTTCCAGATACATCTGCTCCAGAACTGAAACAGCGGTGTTGTAGCCGGAGGAAACGTTGAGCAGATACAGACCGGCGGGAATGGTCTCCTCACCGGATTTTGCGATCCAGGTAGTGCCTTTGTTCATGGTGCAGCCGCCCAGAGACAGGACCATCAAAAGTGCCATCATCAAAGCGACGGCGGATCTCAGTAATTTCATATTCATTACTCCTAAACCAAGTTTTTGCGCGCCTGCCCTGCGGACAGGCTGCAACTCCCTTTATTATACACAACCTTCCCATAAAAGTCCAGAAAAGTCTGATGAAAATTTACCGCCGTCCCCGATGGAAAAAAGTGTTGAGAATCGGAAAAAAGAATGATAGGATAAAAGAAGAAACATCCGACCGGAAAGGAGAGACGGGTATGAAAGACAGCGGAAAACTCATCACAGCAGCACTGATCCTGTCCATTATCGCCCTTTTCTCCAATTTCCTCTTCGGACGGGAAGTGATCCCGATGCTGAACGAGGACATGAAGGTCTGGGTCGGGCAGCAAAGCCAGGGCGCGCGCGACTGGCTCAGCGCCGAGGAGATGGACATCATGGTCAGCCTGATGCAGACCCAGAAAGCGGCGGAAAGCGGCGAGGACTACGGGGAATTCGTGCTGGCCTTCGGCGCCACCGAAAACGACGTGCAGGCCATGAATATGTCTCTGTACCGGCGCAGCAACGGGACCAACGAGTTCATGCTCAAATATCCCAACGGAAAATGCTACTCGGTAGCGACCCGTCAGGTGCTGCAGCTTTTGACCAGCGATACCCTGGACAATCTCCTGGACTATATCGAGGATGCCCCCACCATGACGGTGACACAGGGGGAAAACAGCCTGACCGTCCACTGTGTGGAAAACGGCTGGCAGTACAAAAAGATCGACAACTCCATCTTTATGGACGGCGTGCTGGTCAAAGACCCCACCCGCCTGATCGAGGTGGATGACTATACCGACCTGCAGCTGAGCTTTTCTACCGAACCCCATTCGGTCCGGGTCTCTGTTTCCTTTCCCGCAACGGGGCAGACCGTGTTCGAAGGTCCCGCCACCGAGCTGGAACATTTTTCGCCGCCCTTTACCGGCGTGTACCAGATGACCGTGACCGCCCGCTGGAGCGAAAGCGGCTTGCAGACCTATTCGGGCATCTGTGTGTATCAGGCTGAGATCTCCCTGCAGAAAGAAGCCGCATCCCACCTCTCCGCCACCGAGCTGTCGGCAGGAGAGCTTTTGACCGTTACCGTGACCAACCCCGCCGCGGAAGAGACCCTTCGTGTCGTCACCGAGATGGGTGATGCCGGTGCCTTTGTCAAGGTCAGCGAGGGGACCTATCAGTGCCTTGTGGCAGCAAAGCAGCCCGGGACCCACACGATCACGGTGCGCTGTGCCGGTTACCGGCTGGATTACGAAGTAACCGTGCATCCCCGCGCGGCGAAAATCCCCATCGAGCGGCATTATCCGCTGTACGAAAGCGGCGAAGAGCTTCATCGCTTTGAAAATCTGACCCGCTATTTCGGCGGCATCGCTACTCCGGAGCGCTATTGGGTCGGCGCCTTTGCAGCCCCCATGGAAGGGGAGCCTTCGGTCGACTTTGACGGAGCCTTTACCGAAGCGCCGATCCTTACGCAGGGCGCGCTTTGGTGGAAGGAAAAGGACGATGCGACCGTTTCTGCCGTCAACACCGGCGTTGTGGTCTATGCCGGCGGCACCGATCTGTCCGGCCTCACGGTGGTGGTGGACCACGGTCTGGGACTGTATTCCTGGTATTTCGGTCTCAGCGAGCTGCTGGTCTATCAGGGTGAAGTTGTGGTCACCGGGGATCCCATCGGAGCGATCCTGCCCGCCGAGGGAGAAGAACAGTGGACCGGACTGCAAATGACCCTGTCCGGCACCGTTTTGGATCCGCTGCCCTTGTTTGAGCAAAGCCTTCTGGAATAAAAAAGTCCCGCATCCGAAAGGGCGGTAGCCATAAAGAAGTAACTCCAGAGAAGAAAACGTCTTCTCTGGAGTTTATTGTTATATTCAGTTCGACAAATTGGAATTTGTCATCAAAACTTCAAGTACCAAAATATTGCTGTTGCATCAGACCATGGTTTGTCAAAATTTTTATAAAGCATAGTATTAACTGCTCCAATGACAAATCCACATTTTGAATAAAATCTACACGCTAACAAATTATTATCTTGTGTTTCTAACGCCAGACCATATAAATCCTTGTCGTTTGCCCATTCAATAGCTTTCTGTATTAATGCCGTTCCAACGCCTTGTCCTCTGCTAGATTTCGACACACATATATCCTCTACAAAAGCATACTTATTCCAATCTTTTCTTAATACTATTTGGCCAACACATTCCTTGTCGGAATATGCCAAAAAAACTGCTTTATCAGGATTTTCGATATAAAGTGAATAGTCACAATCTTCATTAGGATATGAATGTAAATACGAATGAGCATATATTTCTTCCGTGTAAGTCCATTCATCATTAACAAATGTTGGTTTAAGTTTACCTATTATTTCAAATGCCTCATTGGCCTTATTCATATCTTTTAAAGTATAAGAACTTAATTTCATAATTTCCATATAAGACCTCACTAAATTCTTATTTATCTGTCAGTTAATTATAGCATTGTGGATATAAAAAGTCAACGTCATAAGCAACGCAAAGCCACTTTTGACATCAACATCAAAAGTGGCTTTTAATACTTCTATACGACTATCGCATTAAGGGATGCGGGGCATTTTTTTATCCTTTTTTCAGCATTCTTCCGCCGTAGCGGGCGGCAAAGACCCGCCCCTTTTCTTCGAAGAAGGTCACATCCGACCAGGTCAGCCCGGAACGGATCAGCAGCGTTCGCTCATCCAGATAGAAAAACTCCTTTTCTTTGCCGGAGGAAAGCAGCTTTCTGCCGGTTTCGTCCATCTGCAAAGAAAGCGCGCTGCCTTCGGGCGAGATGTATTCGCCGCAGACCGCCGCGAAGCGCCCGTCCGACCAGCTTTCGCCGAATACCGGCTCAACGGGTGCGGGGTCCAGACCCAGCAGTCCCTGCATGGCGCATTTGGCAACGGCGGTGGCGGGAACGCCGGTGGTGTTGCACAAAACGACCACCGCTGCCTCTTTTTCCGGGCAGAAACTGATGGCAGAAGAAACGCCGGTCAGACTGCCGCCGTGCCCGCAGACCTTCTGTCCGCCCACCTGCCCGATGGAAAGACCAAAGCCGTAGTCCTCGTCATAGCGGTAGGAGACGTAAGGAGAAAGCATCTTCGCCATCCACTTTTCGCCGATCAGCGGCGCGCCGCCGGAAAGATACAGCCCCAGATAGGTCTCCATGTCCGCCAGGGTGGACTTCATGGCGCCGCCGCCGTTCATCACAAAAGCGCTGTCGTGATAGTCCCGGGTGGCGATCATCTCGCCGTCCCGCTTTTCGTAGAGGATGGCGGCGTTTTGATCCTGCGCCGGACGAAGAAAATCGCAGAAGCTGCGATTCATGCCCAAGGGCTTCAGAACATGGCGGACCATGTAGTCGGCATAGGTCTTTTCGCCGCCCTGGGTGCGGATGATGTCGGATAAAAGACCAAAGCTGTCGTTGGAGTAGCTCAGATACTGTCCCGGCTTGCCCAAAGGCTCCGCCTGCGCGTCCAGATCGGCGCAGACCCGGCGGTTCGCCTCGATGGAAAGCGCTTCGCTGTACGCCAGATCCTCACCGCTGTCCCACAGCCCCATCTCCTCGGCCAAGGGCTGCACCACCTTGCGCTTCACCGGCCAGAAGGAACCGGCGTGACTCATCAGATGGCGCACCAGCACCGGCTGACGGTGCAGATTCTCAAACTGCGGGATGTACCGGCTCACCGGCGCATCCAGATCGACCTTGCCCTGCTGCGCCAGCTGCAAAACCGCCAGCGCCGTAAAGGACTTGGAGACCGAAGCCAGTCCAAAGATCGTGTCCCGGTCGATGGGCAGCCGCTGCTGCACATCCCGATAGCCAAAAAACAGCTCCTTGGCGGGACGGTCCTTTTCGATCAGCGCCACCGCCATACCGGCGGCTTCGTAATGATCCATGACCTTGCGGACATACGAAGAAAAAGCGGGGATAAAATCATAAGAAACGGACATAACTCTGCCTCCTGTTCAAAAAAAGGGTCGGAAAACCGACCCTTTTCTGTTTGCGAAAACTAATCTTCTGCCAGATTGCGGACCCATTTTCCCTGCCCCAAAAACCAGAAGGCAAAGAACATCTTGACAAGATCCAACAGCTCCACCGTGATGTACAGGGTCACCAGATCCATCGAGGTGAACAGCGACAGCACCGTCGAGACCAGCACCGGTCCGGCCCACAAAAAGCCCGAGTCCATGATCAAGGTGGACATCGCCGCGCCGCCGGCACGCAGGATAAAGAAGGTGCATATGTTGATCACGTAGATGGGCATCAGTACGCTCTTGATGCGCACCAGCGTCTCCAGCGCGTGGATCGCCTCGGGGCTCAGCTCGTACAGATGATGGATGAACGGCGCCACCAGAAAGAGGATGCTGCCCAGCACCATCGAAACGATCATGCCGAACACGATGATCTTTTTGGCATCGCCCTTGGCTTCGTCCAGTTTGCCGGCGCCAAGCTTGCCGCCGATAAAGATGGCGATGGCCGAGGACAGTCCGCCAAATACGATAAAGGCAAGGTTCATAACGGTATCGACTACCGAGGTGGCAGCGACCAAAAGCTCGTCACAGCGCATGTAAGACTTGAAGATCAGCGACATACCCACCGAGTAGAACAGCTCGTTGGCGGTCAGCGGGATCGCTTTGGAGACCATGGCTTTCATCATACCCCAGTCCAGCAGGACCAGACCCTTCAGGTCCAGACGGTAGTAGTGCTTTTGCCGGATGAGCAGAACAAGATAGATGGTCATCTCCAAAAGACGGGCCACCATCGTTGCCAGCGCCGCGCCCTTTACGCCCATGGCGGGAGCGCCCAGCTTTCCGTAGATCAGAATGTAGTTGAGCACCGTGTTGGTCAAAACCGTTGCGATACCGATCTTCAGCTGGATATTGTTCATGCCGATGGCACGCATACTCATCATCACGCTCATGGAAATGGCGTAGGGGATGTAGGTATATTTGGCAAAAACGATGTAATCCAGGCTCAGCTCTACGATCTCCGGCGTTTTGGAGAACAGATGCACCGTCCACTCCGGCGCCACAAACAGCACCGACACAAAGGCGGTCATGATCAGGATGCTCATGCTCAGGTTGATGTTGAGGAGCTTCTGGCAGCGCTCATGCTTGCCGGCGCCGTAGTTCTGCGAGATGAAGATGCCCGCCGCACCGGTCAGTCCGAACAAAATGGAAGAAGCGATCATGTAAAAGCGATTTGCCACCGTTACCGAGGTCAATGCCGCCTGACCAACGCCGCCGACCATCACGTTGTCGATGAGGTTGACGAAGGAGGTAACGAACTGCTGCGCCATAATGGGCAGCGAGATGGAAATGACCTGCTTGTAAAAGGCTTTGTCGCCAAAAAAGTCCCGAATGTGGATCTTTGTCATACGAAAACTCCTTTGTGAAAAAATTCATAAAGTTGTTATAACTTGTATTATAAAATAAGTGTATCAAAACGCCGGGATACTGTCAATCTGTTCAGACAAATTTCAAAGATCAGACACAATGACCCGTTGAAGGACCGCCCTGTTTTGGGTACAATAAAAACAGAAAGGAGGGAGACTCATGGGCAAAAAAGCAGTTGTTCTGGGCGGCGGCGGATCCCGCGGTTCCTACCAGGTCGGCGTGTGGAAGGCACTGACCGAGCTGGGCTTTGATTACACGGTCGTCACCGGCACCTCGGTGGGCGCGTTAAACGGTGCTTTTATGGCACAGCAGGAGTTTCCCCTTGTGGAAAAGATGTGGAAGAGCATTCGTACCGCCGATGTGATGGACATCCGGGTGGACGGCAAGGTGGAAGGCGTTCGGGATCTTACCGATAAAGCCGGCGCTTTTCTGGCTGAGATGGTCAAAAACGGCGGGGCGGATCCCCGTCCGCTGGAAAACATGCTGCGGGAATATACCGACGAGGAAAAGATCCGCCAAAGCCCCATCGATTTTGGCTTTGTCACGGTGGCGTTTCCCAGCATGGAGCCCAAAACCTTTACCAAAGACACCGTCCCCAAAGGGCAGCTGGTGGATCATCTGATGGCCAGCGCCGCCTGCTTTCCTGCCATGAAAGCACGGGTCATCGACCAAAAGACCTACATCGACGGCGGCTACTGGGACAATGTTCCGGTGCAGATGGCGGTGGAGATGGGCGCCGACGACATCATCGCGGTGGATCTGGACAGCCTCGGTGTCGTGCGAAAGCTGCGCTTTCCCGGTGTGCGGGTGCGCCACCTGAAAAGCCGCTGGGATCTGGGTGTTTTCCTGCTGTTCGACGGCGATGTCACCGTCCGGAATATGCAGCTGGGTTATCTGGAGACCATGAAGCTTTTCGGCAAAAAAGAAGGGGTCCTGTACACCTTTTCTCCCGGCGAGACCGAAAAGCTGTACCGGCGGGTCAAGGGACCGGCGCAGCTTTTTATGGCAAAGAGCGGGATGTACCTAATCCCGGGCAACACCTACACCGCCCACGCCAGAGCGGTGAGAAAGCTTCGTCAGCTGCTGGACCGTCCCGAGGGCAGGCTGTCCGACAGCCAGATGACCCTGGCGGCAGCAGAAGCGGCGGCGCGGTTTTTCGATCTTTCTCCCACCGAAGAATACACCGCCGAAAGGATGGAGGCGCTGCTGCTGGAATCGCTCAACCAGCAGGAACAGGAGGCACAGAAGCTTCCCGCGCTTTTTAGCGCCGGCTCGGTCAAAGAGTTGCAGGCCTACCTGAAGGATCTTTCCGGACAGATGGTGCTTTTGTACTGTGTCCACTGCCTCGAAGAAATGATGCAGGGACGCTTTCCTCCCTCCGCCGCGCGGGTGCTTTGTTCCGCGGTGACTGAGGAATTTCTGGCGGCCATGTATCTCTGTTCGTTGAAACGGGCGGCAAAAAAGGATGAAAAAACCGCCGAAAAACCGGAAAAAACCGAAGAAAAATAAGAAAAAACCCCGTCTTTCCGACGGGGTTTTCTGCATTTTATGGCTTAAAAATACTTGGAAAGGGCGCGCATACACTGTTCCATCGGCGGGTTGGGATCCAGATAATACTGTCCCGAGGTCAGCTCGATGGTGATGTAGCGGTCGTAGCCTGCCTCCTCGATGTCACGGATGTACTCATCCAGCGGGAAGATGCCGTCGCCCCATGCCAGATGACCGGCAGGTTTGCCGTCGATCAGGTGGATGTGGTACAGATCTTTCCCCAGCTCTTTGGCATACTGGGCGATGGATTCTCCGGCATACCACATGGGGCTGGTGTCCAGCATGCCCTTAACGAAGGGAGAGCCTACGTCGGACAGGGCTTTTTTCAGGGTCGGCAGATCGGTGACCAGATTGGTCTCATCGGTGCGGATCGGCTCCAGCACAATGGTCACGCCCTCTTTTTCCGCCTTGCGGCTGAGAACGCCCAGACTGTCCACCATTCTCGCCCAGGCATCGTCTCTCGGCTCATCGAAATAGCCGTAGCCCGAGGTGGAAAGCATCTGATCACATTCCAAAAGCGCCGCCACTTCCAGCTGTTTTTCCAGATTGCGCAGGGTGCGCTGACGGGACACTTCGCTGTTGTAGGCGATGTTGTGCGGGTAGCTGCACTGGTCGGGGGTGTAGCAGACCACCTTGAGATGATGATCTTTGATCTTCTGCTTGATGGCCTTCATATCCGACAGGGTCAGATCGTCGATGTAAAAATGGGGGCAATGGGGCAGGATCTCGATGCCCTCGTAGCCCATCCGCTCGGTGTGATCGAGAAAATAGTCAAAGCTGAAGAACTTGTAAATGATGTTCATGTTGGCAAGCTGACTTTTTTGGATCTTCAAAAGGCATCCTCCTTTTTTTACAGCTGATGCATCATGTCCCGGTTCAGCTCGTACAGCCGACGGAACATGGGCATCATCTTTTTGTAATATTGATGGTTTTCCTGAATAGGTTCGACCGTTTTGGCAATGCGGATGGTGTCGCCCAAATCCTGCCAGCTGTCGAAGCAGCCGCAGGATTTGGCACAGAGCATGGCGTCGCCGTAGCTGGCGCCGATGCTCACCTCGGGCACATGGACCGGTTTGCCCAGCATGTCGGCGATGATCTGCAGCCAAACGTCGTTTTTGGTGCCGCCGCCCACTGCCATGATCTTATCCACCGGCAGATCGTTTTCCGAAAGAAGATCGAAATACTGGGCGATGCCGTAGCCAATGCCCTCCAGCGCCGATTTGTACAGATGCGCCCGGGTGTGATGGCTGGCAAGTCCGAACAAAACGCCCTTGGCCTCGGGGTCCTGGATGGGCGCCCGCTCACCGGCTAAGTACGGCAGGGTGATGAGTCCTTCGCTGCCTGCCGGGATGTCCTTGACCAGCTTGGCCATTTCGCCGTAGGCGTTTTCGCCGCCGGCTTCTTCCGCCGCCAAAAGCTCGGGGAAGATGATATCCCGGTACCAGCGGGTCAGGGTGCCGCCGTTGTTGGTGCCGTCGGCCACGCAGTAGCAGCCGGGGATCAGATAGTCTCCCATGCCCACCGTTCCCTTGGAAGGTTTGCGGTCGGAGTTGTAAACGTAAAAGACGGTGGAGCCCAGCTGGATCATAATGGAGCCGGGGGTAAAGATGCCGGAAGAAAAGCTTTCCGCGCCGGAGTCACCGGTGCCGGTGAGCACCTTCGTTCCCACCGCAAGACCGGTCTCGGACGAAGCTTTTTCGGTGACCGTTCCCACGATGTCGGGGGCACGGGTCACCTTTGCCAGCTGATCGGGACGGCAGAAAAGACCACATTCTTTTTCGTTGATCTCACCGTTTTTGTAAAGAGGCGAGAAACCGCCGGACAGATATTTGTCGATGCAGTAGACCCCGCTCATCCTGGCGGTGAGAAAGGAAGAAGCAGTCAGAAACTTATAGGCTTTTTGATACGCCTCGGGTCGGTGGTTTTTGAGCCATAAGATCTTGGGCGAGATGCTGGAGGAAACCAGCGGGCGGGGGATCACTTCCCGCAGGCGCTCGCCGTAATACTCGTTGATGTAGGCGATCTCCTCGGTGGCTCTCGAGTCGATGCCGTACAGGATGGCAGGACACAGGGGGGTGCAGTTCTCGTCCACCGGCACACAGTCGCAGCCCAGCGCGGAAAGACCCACGCACTCCACGTCCGCCGGGTCGCCCCC
>JAFQTW010000125.1 GCA_017408855.1 Oscillospiraceae bacterium
AGCCGTCGAGCATGATGTCGGCGACTTTCGCGGGAGAGGCGTTGACCATCAGTTTCATCTCGGTCATGATCTTTGCCATAGCCTTTCCCATCAGTTTCGGCTCGGTCGGTTCGATTTTTTCCTTTGCCATGATGCGGTGCAGCTCTTCCCCATAAGCTTCGTGCTTTTCGATATAGCTGTTTAAAAGCCGGCGCAGCTTTTCGTCGGTCACATCGTCCATCACATCCCGGATACCGTCCACCGCCATCTTGCTGCCGCTGTTGCATTCCCGGATCAGTTCCACACTGAATTGATTCATTGTACCATGCTCCTTTTGCTTTTTTCTTATCATTGTCCGATCCACTCGATTTATGTGTAAAAAAAACAGTAAAATATATGAAAAAGCTTGGTTCTATGCCCTTTTTCACCTTGACAACCGCCTTTATTTGGAATAGTTTTATAGTAGAACAATCAGTGGTACAATCAATCAGGAGGCGTTTGGTCTATGCGCATTTCCATCGAGAAAGAATCCGGTCTTTCCATCTATCAGCAGCTGGTAGATCAAATCGTACGAAAGATCCAAAACGGCGAGCTGCTGGCCGGACAAAAGCTGCCCACCGTCCGTGAGCTGGCCGACGAACTGGGCATCGCCCGCGGAACGGTCAAGCACGCCTACGAGGAACTGGAACACAAAGGCGCCATCAAAATGACCCGCGGTCGGGGAACCTTTGTCTGCGAACTGGCGGCACAGGAGCTGAGTCACAAAAACCGTGCCATGAACGCCATCGAACAGTTTCTGCAGGAAATGGAGTCCATGAACTTTTCGGTTCAGGAAACACAGATGCTTTTCAACCTCAAGATCCGGGAGCGGATGGAAGCGGACGACAGCGTTTGTATCGTTTTTGTGGACTGCAACCCCGAGACACTGACCAATATTATCAATCAGATCTCGGTCATTCCCAATATCGAATCGCACAAGCTGCTTCTGGAAGATGCTCTGAACCAGCCCTTTATGTTGGAGGATCTGGCCGACCTTGTGGTCACCACCTCTACCCACGCGGCACAGCTGAGCAGTATTCTGACCAACAAAGAAAAGCTGATTCAGGTGGTCACCACCCCTTCCAGCCAGACCGTTGCCCGTATGGCGACCATCGGCGAGCAGTCTGTCGGCATTTTGTGCGCCAGCGAGACCTTCTCTCACATCATCATCCGCGGTATGCAAAGTCTGGACCTGCCCTGCCGTGACGTGGATACCTATTATTTCTCAAGCGCTATGGATCTGGAATCCTTCCTGCGCCACCGTGATGTGCTGATCGTACCCAATGATTATCTGCTGTTCTGTTCCCGGGCACAGGGGGATCTGATCCGCCGTGCCGGCGAGGAAGGAAAAAGCATCATCCGTTACAATTATCAGATCGACGGCGGCTCTTTTTTGAATGTTCAGGAGAAAGTGGAAAGCGTTCGTTCCGCAAAATAAACTGGTCCAGCCGGATGGAATTGTTCCATCCGGCTGTTTCATTTCTTCACATTGTTATAGTACAATTCAGCACAAGATATTCCTGTATACAATTATCCCAGCCAATTCCCGGAAAAATCGGCATAAAAGCAAGTTTTTGAAGGTGTTTTTTCCCGAAACCGATTGACAGAACGACCTGTCCGATTTAATATATAGATATAGTTCAATACCCCACCACACTATGAAACAAGAAGAGGTGCATTATGGAAAAGAAAACTCTGGTCATGGGCGTCATCGGAGCTGACGTTCATGCGGTTGGTAACAAGATCCTCTATCATGCCTTTACCGGCGCAGGCTTTGAATGTGTCAACCTGGGCGTAATGGTATCGCAGGAGGAGTACATCAATGCTGCCATCGAGTCCAATGCGGACGCCATCGTAGTTTCCTCTCTGTACGGCCATGGCGAGCTGGACTGCCGCGGTCTGCGTGAGAAATGCGACGAGGCAGGACTGAAAGGCATTCTGCTGTACGTTGGCGGCAACATCGTAGTTGGCAAACAGCCCTTCGATGAAGTAGAGAAACGTTTCAAAGCAATGGGCTTTGACCGTGTATTCGGACCGGGCACCGCTCCCGAGACCACCATCGAGGCTCTCTACGAAGATCTGGGCGTTGAACCCCCTGTAACCGAAGAATAAGGAGCGGTCATCATGAAAGCAGTTTTGCTTATTGATTTCGGCAGTACCTATACCAAAGTCACCGCCGTGGACCTGGACACCGAGAAACTTCTCGGCACCGCCAGCAGCTTTACCACCATCTTCACCGATGTTGGCGAAGGTCTTGCAAACGCCCTTGCCAAGCTGGAAGAGAAAACCGGAAAGCTGGAATTTGCTGAGCGGTACGCTTGCTCTTCTGCAGCGGGCGGGTTGAGAATGATCACCAGCGGCCTGGTTCCCGAGCTGACCGCCGAAGCCGCCAAACAGGCTTCTCTCGGCGCCGGCGCAAAGGTCATCGGCGTATATTCTTATGAGCTGACCCGTCGGGACGTTGCAAAGATCGTTGAGCAAAAACCGGATATGATCCTTCTCACCGGAGGAACCGACGGCGGCAACAGCGAATGCATTTTGAACAATGCAAAAAAACTTTCCCAGGTGGAACCCATCTGCCCCATCGTCATTGCCGGCAACCGAAACTGTGCCGACGACTGCGAAGAGCTTTTGGAAGGCTGGGAGACCCACGTTTGCGAAAACGTTATGCCCAAGTTCAATCAGCTGAACATCGAGCCGGCACAGCATGAGATCCGTCAGATCTTTCTGAACCGGATCGTACAGGCGAAAGGTCTGAGCAAAGCTTCGGAACTGATTTCCGGCATCATGATGCCGACTCCCGCAGCCATGATGGAGGCTATGACTCTGCTGGCTGAGGGAACCAAAACCGAGCCGGGCATCGGCGAGTTGGTCGCCGTTGATCTGGGCGGTGCCACCACCGACATCTACTCCATCGCCGACGGTGCGCCCACCGGGGCCAACACCATCGTAAAAGGTCTGATGGAGCCTTATGCAAAACGTACTGTCGAGGGCGACATCGGCATGCGGTACAGCATTTGGGGCATCGTTGATGCGGCGGGTATCGACCGCATCAGCGAATTGTCCGGTATCGAAGCGGACAAAGCCAAAGAGATGATCCGGTTCCTCTCGGAAAACACCGAGACTGTTCCGCAGAATGAAGAATGGGAAAGACTGGACTTCGCGCTGGCTTCCATGGCTGTTGAAACAGCTGTGGCGAGACACGCGGGAACCATCGAGCGGGTATTCACCCCCATGGGCGAGGCTTTCTCTCAGGCAGGCAAAGACCTGACGCAGGTCCGCCGTGTGATCGTGACCGGCGGCGCCATTATCCACACCAAGCGCACCCGTGAGATCGCAGCGCACGCGCTGCAGAAACCCAATCAGCCCGGTTCCCTGCGCCCCATCGACGCCAAGTTTTATGTGGACCGCAGCTACATCCTGGCTTCCATGGGTCTTTTGGGACAGCATTACCCTGATGCTGCACTGCGCATTATGAAACGAGAATTGATCGAAGCTACCGAATAAATCAAATGGAGGTAACCTCATGGAAATCAAAAATAAACGCCTGACGGACGCTGAGTTCTATGAAATCCGCGAAACCGTCCTGAACCAGTGGCCCACCGGTAAAGACGTAAATCTGGAAGAAGCTTTCGCCTTCCACAAATCTCTGCCGGACAGCAAGATCTTCAGCAAAAAGCTGAACGAGGCAAAAGCCAACAAAGTTACTCTGGTACAGCCCCGTGCCGGTGTTGCTCTGGTTGACAAGCACATCGAGCTTTTGACCTACCTGCAGGACAAAGGCGGCGCAGATCTGCTGCCCACCACCATCGACAGCTACACCCGTCAGAATCGCTATAAAGAGGCTGAGATCGGCATCGAAGAGTCCATCAAAACCGGCAAATCCATGCTGAACGGCTTCCCCGCAGTTAACCACGGTATCGATGCTGTCCGTCGTGTGGTCAGCTCCATCGACGTTCCTCTGCAGATCCGTCACGGCACCCCCGATGCCCGTCTGCTGACCGAGATCGTTTACGCCGGCGGCTACACTTCTTACGAGGGCGGCGGTATCTCCTACAACATTCCTTACGCAAAAAGTGTTCCGATG
>JAFQTW010000126.1 GCA_017408855.1 Oscillospiraceae bacterium
ATTTTCTTCAGCTCGTCCATAAAGGAACCGAGATTTGCCACCCGGACCACCGGCAGATGACTGACGGCGCCGGCGGAACTTTTGTATACGGTGGGCGAAAGACCGGCGCTGCGCCGTTTCGGCACCACGATGCCATGGGCGCCGCAGCATTCCGCCGTACGGATCAGCGCACCCAGATTGTGGGGATCTTCGATCTCGTCGGCGATGATCAGAAACAGCTTTTCGTCCTTTTCCCGAACCGTCTGCCAGATCTCTTCCATGGTCACATAGGCCGCAGCCGCCATCGTCGCCGCCACGCCCTGATGGGACTGTCCGCCGCACATGGCATCCAGCTTCTGTCCGGTCACATCCTTGACCGGGATGCCCTTATCCTTTGCCATGGAAATGATCTTTCCGATACTGCCTTTTTGGTCAACAGGCGCAACATACAGTTTGTCGATGGCAGAGCCTGCTTTCAGCGCCTCCATTACGGCGTTTCGGCCGAAAACAAGCTGATCGTTTCTTTCCTGCGTTTTTTCGTTCATGGTTCCTGGCCCTCCCAGATTGTCTATTTCGCTGCCAAAGCCCTGTTCTGTCTCTTTTTGTCGGACTCAGCAGGACGCTGTCTTATCCTAAATAGTATACCATACTTTTCCACAGGAAAAAAGCATTTCCGACCTTTTTTGCGAAAAATCACCGCCCGCCGAATAAGGCCCAGGAAAGCAGCAAAAGCACTGCCGCTCCCAGCAAAGCCAGCAGCAGCTTTTTGCCGATCCTCGCCGCCTTTCTCCGCGCCAGCACAACTGTCCCCATACGGCGGACAAACTCCCCTCCCTTTTTCTGAAGCAGCTCGGTTTTTTCTTCCCGAAAGTTTTCTTTCACGATCAAAAACGCCCGCTCAAAACATTCGCTCTGGGGGTCTTTCACCTCGATGATCCTTTTCTGAACGCCCCGTACCATGACCCTTTCCTCCTTTTTCATCTTTTCCGGTTTATTTTTTGCCAAAAGCACAAAAAGTATGCAAGGGACCGACCTTTCCCACAGCCACATTTCTCTTTCCACATTTTCCACCGATATACTAACAGTAATCACCCCTTTCCCCGGCTGTTTTTGTTGAAAAGTCGGTGGAGAACGTGGAAAAGGGGCTGATTTTCCCCATATTTACAAAGAAAAAAATAATTTTTTCAAAAGGCGGTTTTCCACTTGACAAGATTTTATCCTGTTTTTCCCATATACGTATATACATCACGATCCCCGAAGAAACGGCGATCCTATGCTGTTTTTCGGATGTATAACCGGTTTCCCTCTTTTTTCAAAATACAAAAAGTTATCTCCCCTTTCCCTTTGTTTCCGGGCGGGATCTGTCCGTATCAGGTGGAATCGATTGGGCGAAATACACAAAAATAGTTACAAAAACAAAGGACCTACCGCAGAAAATCGGTAGGTCCAAACACTTGACAAATCTTATTTTTCCTCCTCGGGCTTGCGGCTGGTCAGATACCAGATGGCCCGCTCGATGCTGTCGCGGCTGTTGCCCCAATCCTGACCGCGGCTGCGGTAATCGTACATCCGGCAGAAGTGGGTCACATCCCCCTGCAGCTCTTTGAGATAGTTCTCGGTGAGCTTGCGGGTCTCAGCGATAAAGGGTGCGGCTTTTTTGCCCATTTTGGCCGAAGCTGCCGCCGTAAGATGATGGTAATGCTCCAGACAGATCACCGGCTGCTCAGCATACAGCTGGCGGAAGGACTCTTCCTTCTGCCACATCAAAAGCAGGGTGTCGGTCATCGTTTCCATCACCCGGTCGATCTCGTTGCAGACAAAGCAGCTTTCCTTTTTGGGCTCGGATGCTTTTTTACCGAACAGTCCGCCCTTGGACGGAGAAACCTCCAGCTCGTTTTCCATCACATAACCCAAACGGCTTTCCAGCATCAGCGCCAGCGAAAGACGGTTTTTCATCTTGAGCATGCGGGCAAAATGCTGCGAGCAAAAGCCTGCTTTGTTGGTCTCAATGCGGATGTCCGGCTCCATCATGGCAGCGCCCATAATGTACTCCAGGCAGCGGTCCTCCAGCGTATTGCGCAAACGGCACAAAGGGCAGCCGTCCTTGGGCTCGAACACTTCGCTTAAGGGAATGGTGTAAATGGAATCTTTCATCTGACAACGTCCTTTCCTCGGATGGTCTTTCTAAAAAGAATTATACCATATTCTTTCGCCGGATGCTATAATGGATTCATCAGGAAAGGAGGGATCGCATGCGTATCGTAGAAAAGGACGGACAGTTTCATCTGCAGGGCGTGGGAAACTTTGATCTGGCGCTGACCCTCGACTGCGGGCAGTGCTTTCGCTGGGAAATATGTCCCGACGGATTCTGGCAGGGCGTGGTCAAAGGGAAGTTTTGCCGGGTACGCCAGCAAAAATGCACCCTCGTGTTCACCCACACCGACCGAAAAACCATCCGCCGCTTCTGGATCCCTTATTTTTCGCTGGACCGGGATTATGCCGCCCTTTGCCGGGACTTTTCCTGCGACGAGGTCCTGTGCCGCGCGGTGGCTTTCGCGCCGGGTATCCGGGTCCTGCGGCAGGATCCGTGGGAGACCCTTTGCTCCTTTATCATCAGTCAGAACAACAATATCCCCCGCATCAAAGGGATCATACACCGGCTGTGCGAGCTTATGGGCGAGGACATCGGCGCGCCGATGAAGGCCTTTCCTTCTCCGCAGGCCCTGGCAGCCTGCACCGCGGAAGATCTTTCTCCCCTGCGTGCCGGCTTTCGGGCAAAATATCTGCTGGATGCAGCGAAAAAGGTCGCCGACGGGTCTTTGCCGCTTGACACCCTCAAAGGGCTGGATACGGAAAATGCCCGGGAAATGCTCATGACCGTTTACGGTGTCGGCAAAAAGGTCGCCGACTGTGTTCTTTTATATTCTCTGGAAAAATACGAAGTGATCCCCCTGGATGTGTGGATGAAGCGGGTCGTCTCGCAGTATTATCCCAACGGGTTTCCGCCGCATCTTGCCAAGGATCTTGGGATCGCCCAGCAGTATCTGTTCCACTACGCTCGCTGTCATGGCGATGAGATCAAATAAAAACGGCATCTGAGACCGATCTCAGATGCCGTTTTTTATGCTTTTTGCAGCCGGCAGACCAGCACGCTGGCATCGTCTTTCGCCTTTCCCCTTTGCCGCCGTCTTGCCGTATCGCAGATATCCTGCGCCATTTCTTCGGCACTTTTGTCCTTCGACAGACGGATCTGGTCCCTGAGCCATCCGTCTCCGTCCGGCAGCATCCCGTCGGACACCAGAACGATCACATCCTCTGCCTGCAGGCGGATGCTTTTGCAGGCCGGCTCGATGCCCTTTAAGATCCCCGCCGGCAAGGATGCCCCTTCCAGAAGGCGAACGCTGTTGCCTCGCAGCAGAAAAGAAGGCGCCGCTCCCGCTTTGACAAACCGTGCCGTGCGGGAAAACAGATCCAGCGTGACTCCATCCACGGTGGAGAGGGACTCTTCTTCCCCTTTGACCAGCAATGCGCCGTTGACCATCTGCAGCGCGCTGTCAAAGGAAAAACCGGCGGAAAGAAAGGTCCCCAGCAGCCCCGCGGTCACCGAAGCATCCAGCGCCGCTTTTTTGCCGCTGCCCATGCCGTCGGACAAAAGCAGATGGATCTGTCCGCAGCCGTCACGGATCACCGCCAGCTGATCGCCGCAGACCCGCTCGCCGTCGCACAGGATCTGCCGGACGGCAGTCTCTGCCGTCAGCTGCCCTTTTTCCAGCCAGCGCAAAGCCGTTTTCTCCCCCGCCTGCACCCGGACCGGCATTTCCAGATCGGCACCGCACAGCTCGCTCAGCGCCAGGGTCAGCGCTTCATCCGCGCGGGCAAGGCGGTATTCGGGCAGCTGACATTCCACCGCCAAACGTCCGTTGGGATCCCGCCAGAGAAAAACCTCCTCCCCTTTGAGCGGACCGCTCTGTAAAAAGACGGCAGCCTTTTCCGCTTCTTTCTGCGGCGGCTCTTCCATCAATGCAAGCTGCCTTTGCAGATCCTCCAGCCACAGACCCATCCCGTCGAACTGATCGGTCACCGCGCCGCGGATGCTTCCCCAACGGTTTCGTTCCTGCGCCCGCCCGAAAAACAAGCGGGACTCTTTTTGCAGCTGCGCTGTCAGCTCCTCTTTTTTCACACAGTTTTGTTTGAGATATCCGGTAAAATCCGCCACGGTTATTTCCCCTTTTTCCCGAAGGGCTGCCGAAAGATCGGAAAAACCGTCCATCACATCCTGATAGCCGCCGGTCCAGCAGGCGGTCTTTTTCGGGCAGGAGCGGCAGACCCCGCCGGCGGTTTCGGCAAACACGTCTCCCAGCGTCTCCCCCTTTTCCTGGCAGATCCGCTGACAAACCGCCCGGATCGACTCGCTGACCTGCGCCAGCGTTTCCCGTGCCTGATCGACCCGCTCCAGCAGCAGCTTCTGCGCCGAAGTTCCCGCTGCGCTTTTGACCGGTCCCATCCGCCACAAACTGCCGATCACTGTCGGCGGGATCAGCAAAAACAGCACGCAGCCCAGCAATGTTTCGTAAAGCACACACCAGGCTTCCCATTCGCTGCCCAAGGATAACGCTGTTACCCCGGCACAAAGGAAAAACACAACGCTTTGCAGCACCCTTCCCAGATCGGAAAAAAGCCCTGCCAAAAGTCCGCCAAAGCTGTATGCTGCCGAAAGAAACAAAAAGTCCCCGCCAAAGATGCCCAGCAGCGTTCCCGCCGCCGCACCGACTGCCGCTCCGCCGCCGGTCCTGCCCCCTTTCGCGCAAAGCAAAATCACTGCGACAGCGGCGATCCGACCTGCCGAAAGCTCCCCCAGATGAAAGCTGTCCAGCGCCAGAAGAAAGAAAAAGCCGCAGATCACAAGGCAGGAAAAGTCCCGGTCTCCCGCCTTTTCCAGCCGCTGCCGTTCCCGGAAGAGCGGCAGTCCCCGATGAAACAGCCAGCAGGATGCCGCCGCGAAAAAACTCAGCGCGAGGCTCACCGTCAGATCATACCAGAAATAGCCTTCGCCCAAAGGCAAAAGCATGGTCGGCAGAAACATCGTCCCCGCCGAAATAAGGCAGCTTTCCAGCTGCGGATGAGCTTTTCTCCAACGACCCGGCAGAAGAAACCTGGCTGCAGCCGCCAGCAAAATCGCTGCCAGAAAGGGCGTCCCCGATGTTTTTTGCGGCAAAAACAAATACCCCAAAAGCGCACCGAGAAAGGCGAAAACCTGTTCCTCTTTGTCCACCGCCAGAAAAAAGGCGATTCCCAGCGGCACCGGCTGCGAAAAGATCTGCCCCCTTGCCAGCAGAAATGCCCCGATCAGCGACAGGGCGGGACGAAACAGAAAGCCCCATTCTTTCCAAAACCGCTCTTTTTTCAGCGGTAAAACGACCGTTTTTTCCTTTGTTTTTTGCACAATGATCCCTCTTTTTGCGAAAAATACGGAACTTTTGGGGTATTTTTCTGTCCGCTTTTTCATAAAATAGTCTGTTGACCCTTTCAGTATAGCGGCGGACGGGTGTGGATTCGGTCGAAACAGGGCAGCTTTCGGAGAGTGTTTTTCTTGACAAGCTATCGGGGCAAAGGTAGAATATATGTGTATGCTTTTTCCCGGAAACGGGAGAAAATCAGATGCCGCTTTGCGGCCACAGGAGGAGAAGAACATGAAACTCGAAGGCGTACGCACCCGATTCGCGCCCAGTCCCACCGGCTATATGCACGTGGGCAACCTGAGAACCGCTCTTTACGCGTATCTCATGGCAAAATCCCAGAACGGTACTTTCATTTTGAGAATCGAAGATACCGATCAGGAACGCTATGTGGAAGGCGCTGTTGATATCATCTATAACACCCTGAAAGAAGCAGGCCTCAACTGGGATGAAGGTCCCGACGTAGGCGGCCCTGTCGGACCCTATGTACAGTCTGAGCGCATGAGCATGTTTAAAGCCTATGCGGAAAAACTGGTCGAGTCCGGTCACGCTTACTACTGCTTCTGCGACAAAGACCGTCTGGAAGAGGTCCGTGTTCTGCAGAAGGCTTCCGGTCAGGCACCCAAATACGACGGTCACTGCCGCGATCTTTCCAAAGAGGAAGTTGCCGAGAAACTGGCAGCCGGTATTCCTTATGTCATCCGTCAGAAAATGCCTACCGAGGGCACCACTTCCTTTAACGACGAGGTTTACGGTCTGATCACCGTTGACAATTCCACTTTGGACGATCAGATCCTCATCAAGGCCGACGGTATGCCCACCTACAACTTTGCAAACGTAGTGGACGACCACACCATGGGCATCACCCATGTTATCCGCGGCTCTGAGTATCTGTCCTCCACCCCCAAATACAACCTGCTGTACGAGGCATTCGGCTGGGATATCCCCGTTTACATCCACTGCCCCCCTGTTATGAAAAACGCCACCGAAAAGCTTTCCAAGCGTAACGGCGACGCTTCCTATCAGGATCTGGTGGCAAAAGGCTATCTGCCCGCCGCCATCGTCAACTATCTGGCGCTGCTGGGATGGGCTCCCAAAGGCGAGCAGGAGATCTTCTCGATGGAAGAGCTGAAAAAAGAGTTCGCCGTTTCCGGCGTCAGCAAATCGCCCTCCATCTTTGACAACCAGAAGCTGGACTACATCAACTCCGAGTATCTGCGCGCACTGTCCCTCGACGAATTCCACGAGGTGGCCCTGCCCTGGATCCGTCAGACCGTGAAAAAAGACGTGGACACCAAGCTGATCGCAAAGGTTCTGCAGGCCAGAACCGAGGTGCTCAATCAGATCCCCGAGCAGGTGGATTTCGTGGACGAGCTGCCCGAGTACGACACCGCTTTGTATGTTCATAAAAAGATGAAAACCACCGAGGAGACCTCTCTCGAGGCGCTCAACGCGGCGTTGCCTGTTCTCGAAGGTCTGGAAGTGTTCACCGAGGAGACGATCCACGATGCCATGTTCCAGCTGATCGCTGATATGGGCGTGAAAAACGGATGGATGCTGTGGCCTTTGCGTGTGGCGGTCAGCGGCAAACAGTTCACCCCCGGCGGCGGCATTGAGATCTGCGCCATTTTGGGCAAAGAGGAATCTCTCGCCCGTATCCGCAAGGGCATCGAGCTGCTGCAGAAATAACGAAACAAAAGGGCGAAACGGCACCGTTTCGTCCTTTTTCTTTTCCGAAAGGAGTTTTTGGTATGATCATTGATTTTAACGTCATGGAAGAGGCGGTCCTGCCCAACTTTAAAGGCGGCGAAAAAGCCTACAACGTCAAAATGTTTCAGGACGGCGGAAACCGTATCATGAAAGGACGTCTTGAGCCGGGCGCATCCATCGGGATGCACACCCATGAAACGGACTGCGAGGTCTTTTTCATCCTTTCCGGCGAGGGCACAGTTCTGCTTTCACAAGGAAGTGAGCCGGTTTGTGCGGGACAGGCGCACTACTGTCCCAAAGGGGCGGCGCACAGCCTTGTGAACACCGGCTCGGAGGATCTGATTTTCTATGCCGTTGTAGCGGCGCAGTAGGAGGGCAATATGCTGTTTGGATCCACCCTCAATGGAAAGGAAAGCTGGGCGGCGGTTTTTCAGTCCATCGAAGCGTTTACCCCGCTGGCAAAGGCGATCTTTCAGAAAGAGGGGCTGGACTTTGTTCCCCTTGCCCATTTGACCCCGGGTACCAACGCGGTGTTCCAAAGCGGCGAGCGGGTCATCAAGATCTATGCCCCGCCGGAAAGCGGCTTTGACGGGCAAAAGGAGTTTTCCGCCGAAAAAGCAGCGATGGTCCACGCCGAAAGATCCGGCATCGCCTCGCCGAAGGTATTTGCCGCCGGCGAGATCATCGACCGCTATGCCTTTCCCTATCTGATCATGGAGCTGGTCCCCGGCGGACAGGATGCCGGTCCGGTGTTTTCAAAAATGACCTATGGGCAGCAGGCAGCCTTCGCCCGTCAGATGGCGGACACGCTGGAAAAGCTGCATCAGAAGGCGGCAGAGCCGCTGCCGCCCTCCTTTGATCCGGAGAAAGCCGCTGACCGGATGGCAAAAAAGCTGCATCCAAAGCTGGCACGGCAGCTGCGGCGTTTGCAGAAAGATGCCGCTGCGCTCCCCCATTGTCTGTGCCATGGGGACTTGACCGGCGAAAACCTTCTGTTCACCGCAGAAAGCTTTCGCATCATCGACTGGGCAGACAGCCGCATGGCGCCGTTTGTTTATGAGCTTCCGCCTTTGATCTTTGAGCTGTTTCGGGAAAATCCGGCGGCGGTCCGTAGCTTTTTCGCCGGAACTTCGCCGAAAAAAGCCCTTCGGCAGATCCTTTTGGGGCTTTCGGTCCATCCCTTCACCGGCGAGATCCTGTCGGGCTTTTGCCGGCGGTCCGGTTTGGAATTATCAAAGCTGGACAGCCTCGAGAAGCTGGAAGCTGCGCTGAAAAAACAGCTTTTCGCCGCGCAGGTCAGCCCCGACCTTCTTGCCGATCTTTCCGCTTATATCGACATGGTCTATCTGCCGCAGCAGACCGACCGCGCGCGAAGCTTCCTGCCCGACAAACCGGCAGCGATGTTCGGCGGGCGCCGTCTGCAGAAAAAAGAAAGCGCGGCTATGGAAGACTGTGTCGCCATGTCGGTTCCAAAAGATCTGGCGGACAAAATCGAGCAGATCGACGAGAGTTTTTCCCAGATGCTGCTTCGCAAGATCGACGAAAAAGGCATGACCGATGCTGCCTGCTACAAAAAGGCCAACATCGACCGAAAGCTCTTTTCCAAGATCCGCAGCGACATCCACTACAAGCCCAGCAAACCCACCGCGCTGGCCTTCGCCATTTCTCTGGAGCTTTCCCTCGAGGAAACGCAGGATCTGCTGCGAAAAGCCGGATTTGCCCTGTCCCACAGCAACAAGTTCGATATTATCGTGGAATACTTTATCAGCCGCGGCAACTACGATATTTTCCAGATCAACGAAGCGCTGTTCGCCTTTGATCAAAGCCTTTTGGGTGCGTAGCAGCGCGGATCATTTGTCGCCTGCCATGCGACACGACCTCTCTTTTTTTGATGTAGAATGAAGCCATCAAGAAAAGGGAGGTTTTCTTATGAAAAACAATGTGACAGAGCTGGTATTTATTCTGGACAAAAGCGGTTCCATGGCAGGTTTGGAGAAGGACACCATCGGCGGATTTAACGCCATGATCGAAAAACAGAAAAAAGAAGACGGCGCTTGCTATGTCTCGACCGTCCTGTTCAGCGACGAAAGTCAGATGCTGCACGACCGTCTGCCGCTGGAGCAGGTCCCGCAGATGACCGACCGGGACTACGAGGTATGCGGCTGCACAGCCTTGCTCGATGCTATCGGCGACTGCATCCGGCATATCGAAAACATCCACAAATATGCCCGTGCCGAGGACCTGCCGGCGCACACCCTGTTCGTCATCACCACCGACGGGCAGGAAAACGCCAGTCACCGGTACACCGGCGAGAAGATCAAAAAGATGATCGGGCGGCAGAAGGAAAAATACGGCTGGGAGTTTCTCTTTATCGGTGCCAACATCGATGCGGTGGCGACGGCTTCCCGCTACGGGATCGAAAAGGATCGGGCAGTCAACTATCTGGCCGACGAAAAAGGGACCCGCACGCTGTTTCGGGCGGTGGGCAATGCGGTTTGCAGCATCCGGAACAAATCGTCCCTCGGCGCCGACTGGCAAAGAGAGATCAGCGAGGACTTCTGCAGCCGAAGCCGTCAGAACGGATAAGCCGGTCAAAAAGGCAGAAAAAAAGACCATCCTTTCGGATGGTCTTTTTCTTTCA
Organism: Oscillospiraceae bacterium; assembly: GCA_017408855.1. Lineage (GTDB taxonomy): Bacteria > Bacillota > Clostridia > Oscillospirales > Ruminococcaceae > UBA3818. Next base: position 9,787 of record JAFQTW010000126.1, read on the forward strand.
TCAATTAAGCCTCGGCACTTGCATCGTGATGCAGAGTCTCGGGCAGGCTTGCCAGCAGCGGAACACGAACCAGTGCGTCCACAGCGATGTAGATGATGAACACCGCAACTGCACCCAGATGGTCGTATGCGTAACCGGCCAGCAGTGCAAATGCTGCAGAAGCAAATGCGGAGGTCAGCTTGTTAAAGCCGATCCAAACGCCCATCTCGTCCTGACCGACCAGCTCACGCTGTACAGCGCCGGCCAGCGGTGCGGTGATGTGGAAGAAGCCCTGCAGAATACCGGACAGGATCAGGGTAAAGGTGTTCGGCGCCAGCATCAGCAGGATGATGGACAGCCAGTACAGGCTAATGGTAACATACAGAACTTTCTTTCTGCCGTATTTGTCAGCCAGAGCACCTACGGGGTAACCCAGCAGAGTGGAGGTCAGCGCAGATGCGGTAACCATGGTAGCCAGAACGGTTACGGGAGCCAGTTTGGACTCGCTGGCGAATACCTGAACATAAGGAACAACCATTGCGTTGGGCAGAGCGCCGATTGCAGAGATCAGGATCCATTTGCGGGCATTTTTGTTGCGTTTGATCAGCGCAAAGCCCTGTACAATTGCATTCTGCTTGGTCTGTTTTGCGGACCAAACGGTATTGGACAGCTTGAAGATAACGATGAACAGAGAGATAAAGGTAAAGGCAGCAGCTACAAAGAACAGATATCTGTAATCGTTAGCGGTAGCAGCCTCTTCACCAACGCCCAGGATGTTTACCAGAATGAAGGAAGCAATCATAGGACCTGCCATACCCAGCAGACCGGCGGTAAGCGACTCGCAAACCAGCATACCGCGAGCGCGGTCACAGGTGTCAAGGCAGTTGCCGCAGATGATGGCACAGCTTTGTCCGGCCAGGCTCTGACCGAAGTAGTAAACGATCATTGCCGCAATACACAGTTTCCAGTCGGGAGCAATACCGTAAAGGATGTAAGATACAAACAGACCGACAATACCCAGCATGTACATCTTTTTCGCACCGTTTCGATCGATAAAACGACCGATGTACGGGCCAAGCAGACCGGAGATCAGCATGCTGATACTGGTGATGTAACCCAGCTGAGTCTTATTCGCACCCAGAGAGATGATAAACAGGGACAGGAAAGGATAGATGATCTGGTAGCCCAGACGCTCGATGGAAGTTCTGACAACAGTTACTTTCCAGTCTTTCTGCTGTGCCTTCCAAAAGCGAGGGATACCGGTCAGCATGCTCAGCAGAGCATTGCCTTCAGTTTTTGCGGACAAAGGTATTACCTCCTCTTTTTTGCTCCTTTTTCGTAAAAGGAAAAACTACAATTCGAACTTCATCAGTATAACAAATTCTTATACAAATAAAAAGGCGAAAAAATCAAATTCAGTTACTCTGCATAGCAAAATTCGTTATGGAACATCCTATTTTATATAAAATGCAATATCCTTCTTTTTTCTATTTTGCAGGGAGGCATCTTTTCCTCGAAAAAGGCGCAAAAAAGCGGCAGGAGCTCCTGCCGCTTTTTTAGATCTATTTGGAAAGGACTTCGAGTTCGCTGATTTTGGCGCCGGAGTAAACGGACATTGCCAGATAGTTGTAGGTGTACTCGTAAACCTTGACGGTACAGGTCCAGCTTTCGCCCCGCTCCAGATCTTCGAGAGCGCCCAGCGCATCGAAATTGTCGGCGCTGAAATAAACCCCATCGCGGGTATCCAGCTCGAATACGGGGAACTTATCCCGATCTTCTTCGCTGACCGTAAAGATGTAGGCGGTGCCGGGGACCATCTCGTCGCGGGTGACGGTACAGGTCACGGTCAGGTTGCTGACGAATACCGCGCCTTCGATATGGTCGCCGTCGAAATCGCCGATCTCAGAGAGGATCCAGCTGCCGATCTTGCTGCCGGATTCCATCTCTTTGGTCTCGCCGTTTTGTCCCAGTTTAAAGAGGATGGGCAAATGATTTTTGCCGGTAACAGATACATAGCCGTCGCCTTCTGCCCGATGCAGGTCGCCCACAGGCTCCCATCCGCCCAGTTTTTCGCCGGAAACGGTGCAGTCTTCGAGATAAACGCCTTCCATCAGACCGCCGAAACCGCCGACGCATTTTGCAGTCACGTAGGTATTGACATAGCTGGATGCGCTGCATCCGAAGGTTTCGCCCAGTCCGTGGCCGACAAAGCCGCCGATGTTGCTGGGCAGATCACCGGTGGGACTAAAGCTTTTGATGCTCTCTACCGAGGCGGAACCGGTAGAAGCACAGTTTACAGCTTGAGAGCCGTCTGCCATAACGCCGGCGAAACCGCCGACATCGCCGCCGCCTACAACGTCCGCGTTGGTGGTGCTGTCGCTCGCATAGCCGCTCAGATATCCGACCATACCGCCGACCTGAGCAGTACCCTGCACGTGACCGGAAACGTGGCAGTTTTTGATGGAACCGCTGCAGCTCACAGCCATGAGTGCCGCGGAGGGATAGATCTGTACGCCGGTGTTGCCTTCTTCGGGATACAGGATCTGCATCGGCGCCAGAACGCCAGCGTTTTCCAACGTCAGGTTACAGACCTGTCCCATCTGGTTGATGTGCCAGAACAGGGCCACGCCGCCAAGGTAACGGACATCGTTTTCAAAGACCGGAATGGGGGTCTTGGTCAGTTCCAGAGCGTATTCTTCGTCAAA
>JAFQTW010000127.1 GCA_017408855.1 Oscillospiraceae bacterium
AGGGGAAGATCCAGCGTACGACCGAGAGAGAGGACTTTCGCCACCGCTTTTTCCACGCAGTGCGCTTCCCACTCGAGACCCATGCTGTGCCGCAGTGCCATCGCCATCGCTAGGATCAGCGAGGCAGGACAGGCGGTGCCGCGGGGCGCTTCTTCCATAGGCAGCGCGTTAAAATAGATGCCCTGTTTTCCGTATCCGAAATACGCCGCCGACTGCACACCGGGCAGACCGGACAAAGCGCATCCCTGGGTGTACAGCAGATCGCCCAGCAGCGGGTCTGCCAGCACGACGTCCATCGAGGAGGGATCACGGGTCAGCTTGACCGCTGTCTCGCAGCCGCTGAGATGATCCAACGTCACCTCCGGATGGTCTGCCGCCGCCAGATTTGCCGCTCTGCGCCGCAAAGAAGCAGTAGCCATTTTGTCATTGAGATCAGTAAAGATGACCTTGCCGTTTCTTTTTTCTGCCGACTGAAAAGCGGACTGCGCCGTTACCTGCGCGGTCTGGCTGTTGGACAAAAGCACGTCATAGGCGCACAGATCGCCGTCGATGACCTTTTCTCCCTGTTCCGGCAGCAGCGCTGCGGCAGAGAAAGCCTCCTGCACCAGCAGAATGTCAGCACCTTCGGAAACAAAACTGTCTTTGGGTACAGCACAGGATAATGCGGAAGGGAAGATGCGGATCGGACGCATCATTGCAAAGAGACCCAGCTTCTGCCGCAGCGCGTCCAGATAGCTTTGGGTAAACAGACCTTCTTTCTGCAGAGTGAACAGCACCGCATCAGAGGTGCGGCACAGGTCCACCGTTTCGTGGGAGGGGACTCCTTCCTGCAGTTCCTCCTCGCTGACCTTGGCCAAAACCAGCTCCGGGGTCAGATAGCAGACTTTACAGACGGCATCCAGCACCGTTTTGGTGTGTACGATCATTTCCGCAGCGGTCCCGCTTCCGGAAAGGATACAGATCTTCATGATGATTCTCCTTCGCTCAAAACACAAACTGTCTATTCTTCGTCGTCATAAGAATGTTCATCCTCGTAGTAAAACCCGTCGAGGATGTCAAAATCGTCGGTAAATTTGCGGTCCGCGCCCCGCCAGGGCAGTTCCGCGTGGACCTCGAAGGCCTGATCGCGCATCCACATCTGGGGGGTCAGCGAGATGGTAAAGCCGCCGCCAAAGTCGGTGACCCACTCCCGCATGGGGCGTTTGGGAAAGCCGCAGGCCGCCAGAAGAGACATGATCACGCCGCCGTGGGTGATCACCGCCACATCGGTAAGACGCTCCTTCATCATCCGCTCGAAAATATCCTGAACCGCGCCCAGCACCCGTTCCAGCAGCTCCATGCCGCTTTCGCCGTTGGGCGGCGCCGCGTCAAATCCGCCTTCGACCCACTTCTGGTAGGAGGGCAGATTTTTCAGCTGGGCAAAGCTTTTTCCGGTGTAGTCGCCAAAGTCACATTCGTTAAAGCCCTCGTGGGGAATGGTCAGGCGGTCGGGATACAGAATGTCCGCCGTCTGCACACAGCGTTCCAGCGGGCTGGTATAAACGATCTGCGCCGGCGGATAGGTGAAAGCATCCGCTTTTTCCTTTAGAAGCCGCTTTCCGGCAGAACTTAAGGGCAGATCGGTCTGTCCCAGATAGATCCCGTCAGCAGATTCGGGTGTTTTTCCATGGCGGATCAGGTGTATTTTATACGTTATCAACGAAAATCACAGCCCCTTTCGACCGATTTCGACAAATCTTCTAAAATTTTTCTTTTTTTTGCTTTACAACCATTGTATTTTATAATATAATTTACGATATGTAAAGCCTATGAGGAGAGACGAACATGAACGCCGATTTTCCAAGGATCTTAACGCTCCTGCGAAAAGAAAAGGGAATAAGCCAAAAAGCGGCAGCCAGCGATCTTGGAATATCGCAGGCTTTGCTTTCCCATTACGAAAAAGGCATTCGTGAATGCGGTCTCGACTTTTTGGTGCGCACCGCAGACTACTACGGCGTTTCCTGCGACTATCTTCTGGGCCGTTCTCCCGACCGCAGCGGCATGACCCTGACGGTGGAAGATATCCCCGAGCCGGATGCCGCGGGCAAAGAGAATGTAATGCGCGGCAGTATCCTGCCGGTGCTTAATAAAAAGCTCATCGCAAACTCGCTGAACATCCTGTTCGACCTGCTGCAGAAAAGCCGCAACAAAACCCTCATCAACGAGGTCTCTTCCTTTTTGATGCTGTCGGTTTACCGGATGTTCCGGGTGGTTTATTCGGCAAACCCCAAAAATCAGAACGCCATGTTCACCATTCCGCGGCAGGTGGCAGGCAGCTATGCGGATGCTGCTATGACCGTTGCCGAGGCAAAAGCAAGAGCGGTGGCGTTGGGCGAGACCCTTTCCGATCAGGAAGAGCTGACCGAGGTGGAAAATCTGGCGGTGACCACCGAAAGCCTCAATCAGGCGTATCCGATGTTTGCTTCTTCGCTCCTTAACCTGATCCAGAATAGCGAATCGAAGATCGGACCGGGCAAATAGATCCCGATCCCTTTCAGTATAACATTTTTCTTTGCAAAAGAAAAGCATAATGCATATCAAAACCGATCCGGCGGCATGGAGAAAACCATGCCGCTGTTTGTTTTGAGGCGGTAAATTTATTGTGAACGAAGGGCGGGGTAACAGGCTTTTCCATTGACAGAAAAGCCCTTGTGGGTTACTATAAAAAGGGTATATTCCGTTATTTTGCAACACAAAGCCGGAGCCCGCGGGTCCCGGCATTTTTACTGGAAAGGAGAGGCTTTGATGCGGCTTTTAAAAACGACTTTGCTGCTTTTGTTCTGTCTGCTGCTGACCGGCTGCTCCTCTTTTCAGATGAGCCTGACCGATATGATGCAGGCGCCCCGACTGACCGAGGATCAGGCCGAGATCTACGAGGCGGTCACCGGTGCGGTGGGCAACGCCGATGTGCAGCTGAAATATCCCCGTCAGGGAAAATATCGTTCGGCCTTTGTTCTGTTCGATCTGGATGCGGACGGGCAGGAAGAAGCACTGGTTTTGTATAACGTTCCCTCCCGCGGCGACAATGTCCGTATCATGATCCTGGACCGCCCTGAGGAAAAATGGGTGCCGGTTTACGATGCGGTAGGCGAGGGCACCGATGTGACCGAGCTGGATTTCCGCCGGCTGACCGCTTCCGGACGGTACAACATTCTGGTGGGCTGGGAAAAAGGCACCAGCAGTAACACCCATGTTTCGGTCTATGACTATGCTGCCCAGCAGCTGAAGGTCCTGTTCGAATCGGACTATGTTCAGATGCTGCTGGAGGATATCGATCTGGACGGTCAGGACGAGATGCTGCTGACCGTGTTCCGTGCCAATTCTCAGCTGGGCACACTGATGCTGATCAACGAGACCCCAGAAGGTCTGCAGACCGTCTCGCGGGTCTTTATGGAAAACAACATCACCGGGTTTCTCAATGTGCAGGTAGGACAGCTTGCCGAAGGGCACACGGCTGTTTTTGTGGATGCCAATACCGGCGCCGGAGAGGTCTGCACCGAGATCATGGTTTATTCTGCCGACGGACTGCTGTGCAATCTCAACAGTTTGCAGCCGAAACTGAATCAGACCTTTACCCGCTATCAGCCGGTCCTCTGCGAGGATATTGACGGCGACGGCATTTTTGATATCCCGGTCCCGCTGGACCCCTATGATGAGATGGAAGAAAGCGTTCCCGAAGAGGACGGGAGAAAGAATCTCATCTGCTATCTGCGGCTGTCGGATGCTTTGCCGCTGACCGAGCTGACACTCGAGGAGAACGGGCGGGCTTTGGAAGAAGAAGTGTTCCTGTTTGAGCCGGCATGGAGCGGCTTTGTTTCGCTGGATCACAGCTATCGGCTGCAGTTCCCGGCACGGTGGATCGGACAGATCCAGGTGGAAAAGGCCAGCGACCGCAGCGAATGGCTCTTTTCGCTGAAGGCCGGCGGCGTAGAGCCTCCGGTGCTGCTGCGGGTGCGGGTTTACAGTCAGGATGAGCCCCGCGACGTATTTGACAATATCACCTATGAATTTCTGAAAAAGCGCGGTCTTTACGAATATTACGCCGCACCGGTCCAGTCCGAAGATGTTCCGCCGGAAATGGCGATCGGTCTGGGCGAAGTAAAAAGCGGCTTTTCCATTATCGATAACAAATAAAAGGATGGTGTTGGAATGAGACGAATTCTGATCGCTGAGGACGAGGAAGATATCCGCGAATTTGTGGTCATCAACATGAAACGGGCCGGCTACGATGTGGTGGACGTTCCCGACGGAGAAACGGCGCTGCGTGTTTTCGAAGAAAACGGCGGCGACTTTGACGTTGTCCTGCTGGATATTATGATGCCCGGGATCGACGGCTTTGGCGTGTGCGAAAAGATCCGCGCCCAAAGCCCTTCCATCGGTATCATCATGCTTTCCGCCAAATCGCAGGAGATGGATAAGGTGCGCGGTCTCATGACCGGCGCCGATGACTATATCACCAAGCCGTTCAGCCCTTCGGAACTGACGGCGAGGGTCGATGCCATCCACCGCCGTGTTACCATGGCGAAGGGGATCGTGCAGCCCACCGACGAGGTGGTATCGGGCCCCTTTACTCTGAACACCAAGAGCCGGACGCTGAAGAAAAACGGACAGCTTCTGGATCTGACACAGGTGGAATTTCAGATCATCGAATTTTTCATCAAAAATCCCAATGCAGCCATGGACCGTGCGGCGATCCTCAAGCAGGTATGGGGCGAAAACTATTTTGGCGATGTCAAGATCGTGGACGTGAACATCCGCCGTCTGCGCATGAAGATCGAGGATGAGCCGTCCAGCCCCCAGTATCTGCAAACGGTGTGGGGCTTTGGCTACAAGTGGGTCGTATAACGACCGGATAAAACCGCGGGGAAGGAGGGAAAACGGTGGCGAAACGAAAGATTACCCGGCGCTGGCTTTTTAACAGCTTTGGCATCATTTTGCTTATTTTGATCGCCATCGAGATCTTTTCCGCCTACGGTCTGCGCAGCTACTATTACAGCGGTGTGGAGCAGACGGTCGTTTCCCGTGCCGATCTGGTGGACGGTCTGCTGAAGAAGTATTCGCAGGATGCTTCCAGCGACTATGCGACCGAGGTCCGTTCGCTGATCGAAAACTTTGAAGATAAGGACAAAATGGAGATTATGGCGCTGGACATGGACGGCAACGTTCTGATGACTTCCTCCGGCTTTGAAGCCACCGGCTCCATGTATATGCCGGATTTCGATGCGGCGCTGGATTCGGTGGACGGCGAGGGGACCTTTCAGGGGACCCTGTACGGCGAAAACATCCTTGCGCTGACCCGAATTTCTCAGGTTTCCGATGAGGAGATCTTTGCCATCCGTTATGTGACCAGCCTTGTGAAGGTGGATCAGCATATCATCTCCCTCGTGGCGCTGATCACCGCTTTCGGCGTGGCCATTATCTTTTTCGTGGTCATGTCCAGTACCTATTTCATCAACTCCATCGTAGTCCCGCTGGGCAAGGTGGGACAGACTGCCCGAAAGATCGCCCCGGGCGACTTTGCCATCCGTTTGGAAAAGGAAAACGACGACGAGATCGGTGAGCTGTGCGATGTTATCAACTATATGGCAGGGGAGCTTTCCAAAACAGAGCAGCTGAAAAACGACTTTATCTCGTCGGTCTCTCACGAGCTGCGAACCCCTCTGACCGCCATCAAGGGATGGGCAGAGACTTTGTCCGACCCGCGGGGCGCCGATACCCAGACCCTGCAGAAGGGCATGAGCGTCATCACCAAAGAGACCGAGCGTCTTTCCGGCATGGTAGAAGAGCTTTTGGACTTTTCCCGTATGCAGAGCGGACGGCTTTCCATGGTCATGGACCGAATGGATCTGGTTGCCGAGCTGGATGATGCGGTATTGATGTTCGATCAGAGAGCGTCGAGAGAAAACGTAAAGATCCTGTACGATGAACCGGAAGAGTTTATCGTTGTGATGGGCGACCACAACCGTCTGCGGCAGGTATTTGTCAACATCATGGACAATGCCCTGAAGCATACCCCCGCCGGCGGCGCCATCTCGGTGGCGGTGACCCAGAACGGGGACAGCGCGGTGGTGATCATCGCCGATACCGGCGAGGGCATCCGACCCGAAGATCTGCCCCAGATCAAAACCAAGTTTTACAAAGGCAACAGCACCAAGCGCGGATCCGGCATCGGTCTTGCAGTGGCCGACGAGATCGTATCCCGTCATGGGGGCACTTTGCAGATAGACAGTGTGTACCAGCAGGGTACCACCGTTACCATTACGCTTCCGCTGGCGGGCAGAAATGCCGAAGCGGAAATTTCAGAAACAACAGAAGGATAAAAAGAATGAGCAAACAGCATAAAACCTCCATTGGAGGACAGGCCCTTATCGAGGGCATTATGATGAAAGGACCGGAAAAATCTGCGATGGCGATCCGTCTGCCGGACAAAAGCATCGATGTGGAAGTCTGGGAGAACAAGACGGTCACCGCATGGTACCGCAAAACGCCCTTTGTCCGGGGCATTTTCAACTTTGTGGCGACCTTGATGGACGGCTACAAATGCCTGATGAAATCGGCGGAAAAATCCGGCTATGACGAAGAAAATCCTGACAAGCTGGATCTGTGGATCCAGAAGCATTTCGGCGAGAAGGCCGGAACGGTCATTATGTTTATCGCATCGGTCATCGGTGTGGCGCTGGCGCTTTTACTGTTTATGGTCATCCCGACCTTTGTGGTCAACTGGCTCAACAGCCTGCTGCCCTTGGGCGGTCTTGCCACGCTGGTCGAAGGCATCATCAAGGTAGCGATCCTTGTGGGCTACATGGTGGCGGTCAGCAAGACCCCCGACATCCACAGAATGTTCCAGTACCACGGCGCCGAGCACAAATCCATCTACTGCTACGAAGCGGGACTTCCCCTGACGGTGGAGAATGTCCGTAAGCAGGGCAGACTGCATCCCCGCTGCGGAACCAGCTTTTTGCTGATCGTGGTGATCATCAGCGTGCTGGTCAACTCCTTCATCAGTTGGTCCAACCCCTGGCTGCGTGTGGTCTTTAAACTTTTGCTGATGCCGGTCGTGGTCGGTATTTCCTACGAGATCATCAAGCTGGCGGGCAGATACACCAACCTTTGCACCCGTGCGATCTCCGCGCCGGGCATGTGGCTGCAGAAGATCACCACCCAGGAGCCGGACGATGAGATGATCGAGATCGCGCTGGCAGCTTTGATGCCGGTTTTGCCCGAAGTGGAAGGCAGTGACAACTGGTAATGCTGAGAAACTGGTATGCGCAGCAGAAAAAACGCATGACCGAAGCCGGCATCGAGTCGGCAGGTTTTGAGCTGGATCTTTTGCTGGCGCAGTTTGCGGATATTTCCCGGGAACGGCGGCTTTTGTGTCCGGATACAGACTTGGATGATCCGGTCCGGCAAAGGCTGGATGGACTGATCACGCGGCGGCTGCAGGGGGAACCCCTTCAGTATTTGCTGGGTCAGTGGGAGTTTTTCGGACGTTCCTTTTCGGTGGGTCCCGGCGTTTTGATCCCCCGGGCGGACACCGAAATTCTGGTGGAGCAGGCTCTTTCTGTTTTGGAGAAGATCCCGTCTCCGAAGATCGCGGACCTTTGTGCCGGTTCCGGCTGCATTGGCATCACTGTGGCCTGCGAACGGCCGGATGCGGCGGTCTCGCTGGTGGAACTGTCCGAGCAGGCGGCCGTCTGGTGCCGCAAAAATATCGACGCTTTGGCGCCGCAATGCTGTCTTTTGCAGGCGGACGTGCTTAACAGCACCGCCGGCTTAGAGGATCTGGATGCGGTGCTGTCCAACCCGCCCTACATCCCCACAAAGGATCTGAGCGGGTTGCAGAAAGAAGTGCAGAACGAGCCGTTTATGGAATTGGACGGCGACACCGATGGGCTGCGGTTTTACCGCGGCATCACCGGCTTATGGAAGAATAGGATCCGTCCCAGCGGATGGATGATATACGAGATCGGATTCGATCAGGCCGAAGAGGTCAGCAGAATACTGGCAGAACACGGCTTCAAAAAGGTCCGAACCATCAAGGACTACGGCGGCAACGACCGGGTGGTCCTGGGGCAAAAACAATGATCCGGCAAACCGGATAAGGAGGCAAATGCGATGAAACCGTTGATCGGCATCATGGTAAACTATGATTACAGAGAGGACGTTGGCAAGATCAGCGATCAGGGAATGGAAGGACAGGACTGGCATTTTATCGCCGGTGACTATATGTACGCGATAGAAAAAGCCGGCGGCGTTCCGGTTTTGCTGCCCTGCTATATGGACCAGGAGAACGCCGACAAAGTGCTGGACCGTCTGGACGGACTTATGATTTCCGGCGGCAACGACGTGGATCCTCAGCTGTACGGACAGCGCATCAAAAGCCACACCGGTGCCATCATCCCGCAGCGTGACGAACAGGAGATCAATCTGATCAAAGGCGCGGTCAAGAGAAATCTTCCCGTGCTGGGCATCTGCCGCGGTCTGCAGATCATGGCGGTGGCTTTCGGCGGAACGCTGTTTCAGGATCTGGCGGAGGATGCGGGCAAAGAGGCCCATTCTCTCGATCTGATGCCCCGCAATCACATCTGCCACTATGTCACATTCCCCGAAGGCTCTGTTTTTCGGGATATTTATAAATCGGATTCGGTGGGTGTAAACTCGCTGCACCATCAGGCCATCGACAAAGCACCGGAAAACGGTACCGTCCTGGCTTTGAGCGAGGATGAAGTCATCGAGGCGATGCATTTTGCCGGCGGTCACGATTTTACCGTAGCGGTACAGTGGCATCCGGAAATGATGTTCGATTCTGTCGAGCATGCAAAGCTGTTCAAAGCTTTTGTTGATTCCTGCGAGAAATAGCATGAAAAAAGACCCGACTGCCAGTCGGGTCTTTTCTTTTTAGTTGAACCAGCCGCCCCATTGGGGATCGGCAAGATACTCCTCCGGTACAGCGGGAACGTAGTAAGCGCCGTAGGTCTTGAGACCGTTGTCCCGCTCCCACGACGGAACTTCGACGTAAAAGCGGTAGTAGGGGATGAGAAAATCCACGCCCTCACGGTAGATCAGTTCCACTTTTTTCACATAATCCGCACCGGGCATCGCTTCGGGCACGGTGGTGAAGTATTTGCCCTCGCAGAGCATCTGCTGTGCCTGCTGCCAGGTGATGATGGGATAGTCGGCAAAGAATTCGGAAAGATCCTGCCGATAGACCCAGACCAACCAAAGATCATCATTTTCGTCGCCGGAAAAGTAGATGCAGTTGAAGTTGAAGTTTAAAATATCCGTCACGATGTCGCCGCTTCCGTCGTAAAAATTCACATTGAACTGCGGGTATGGCGCGGTCTGCCCATCGCTGGGAAGGAGATAATCGCCGCCGGTGATGTTGAGGACCGGCTCTTTCATATCAATTAATTCGGCAAATTCCTTTTGCAGATAACCGGCGGACAGTTCCTTTTCCTGAAAAGAGGAAGTCCATCCAAAACGATAGGTGTCCGGCAGTTCGACCGGCGGATCCCATTTGATGCGGGCGGCAAGACCCGGTTCGACCATGATCTCCACGTTGTCGGTCCTTCCGTATAGACAGGTGGGGTTGAAAAAGCCTTCAGGAACAGTCTCTCCGATGGCGGAAAATTTCTCTTTGACTTTCTGCTTGTATTCTTCGTCCGGCTCGTTGGTCTCGACGGTCAGCTCCTCTTTGCGAATGCCCAGCTTTTCGGCAAGCTCGTACAGGAACGCTTCCATCCGGTCAAAGTCGGGATTTAACGGCTTTCCGCCCACTTCGTATTGGGTGGTGGTTCGGTAAACGGGCAGACTTTCCAGCACCGTGTCCGGTGTCCAGGGATTGGCGGATACGATCTCGGAAATATCGTAGGCCATGTAGCCTTCAAACCCCATGGCGCCGCCGTTTTCGGCGAGAGTCAGCTGAAAGGGTTGATTGACCCCGTCGGTGGGAGAAGATGCTTCTTCCTGACCGGAAGAGGGGACCTGCGCTCCCTCGAAAACTGTCTCGCCGGGCAGAGAGCTGACCGGATCTTCTTGGGAGGAAATGGGGGAAATGATCGGACTGTTCTGCGGCAGAAAACGGAATGCCACGGTGCAGATCAAAGTCAGGCAGGCAGCCACCGCCAGAACTTTCATCCAGATTGGGGCAGTTGTCTTTTTACGGCGGAGAAGATCCGCTTCCTCAATAAGCGTGTCGTCTAAATGCTGTAAGCTTTCGCTGATTTTTTCAGGTGTCATAGCAAAAATCCCTCCTTTTGCAGATGTTCCCGCAGCGCCAGTCGGGTGCGATGCAGCAAAGAGGTCGCCTTTGCTTCGCTGATCCCGTGGCGTTGGGCGATCGCTCGGATCGGGTCGGAGAAATAGTAGCGCTGGACAAAAACCGTCCGCGCCTCTTTTTTCTGTGCTTTCAGAAAGCGGCTGATGCTTTCTCCCAGCAGCTTTGCATCCGCCTCTTCTGCGGTTTTGTCACCGTCGGAGATACACTCCTGCAGTTCGGACAGGGAAAGGGCATACTCACCGCCGTTTCGTTTTTGCCGGTGCTGACTGCGGTAGCGGTCGATGGCGGTTTGCCGGACGATCTTTCCCAGATAGGTGGAAAGGACCGCCGGACGGTGAGGCGGAATGGAGTTCCATGCTTTCAGCAGGGTATCGTTGACCGTTTCCTGACAGTCGGACAGATCGCCCAGAATGGAAAAGGCGATGCAGTGCAGATAGGTTCTGTATTTTCTTTCGGTTTCGTCGATGGCAGATTCCTTTCGCTGCCAGAACAGATCGAGGATCTTTTCGTCCTGCATGATGGACCTCCTTTCAAGCGCTTCAAGACGTCTTCATCCATAAACCCGTCAAACAAAGAAGAATCTTGCAAAAACGGGGAAATTTCTTATATTTTACCATATTTATATGAAAA
>JAFQTW010000128.1 GCA_017408855.1 Oscillospiraceae bacterium
AAAAGGTTTTGCAAGGGGGATTCCTTAGAAAAGATATCCAAGGCAGGTGCGGTACGCGCATTGCGCCGGCTCGTTGGAGCGGAGATGCTCCGCAATGCCTGCGCCGGCTCGGCGCAATAAAAAACCGTCCCTTCGAAAAAGAAGGGACGGAATGATCCGCGGTGCCACCCTGATTGAAGGCGCAAAGCGCCTTCCGCTTAAAACCGTTAACGCCGGTCAAACGTACAGGACTACTGCCTCCACGAGGGTTCCCCCTGTCTGCCGCCGGGTGTCTGTTCCCCCTGTGCCATTGGCAGCGCCCTTTCAGCCACGAGGCGCCTCTCTGAGCCGGCATCGGTGGGAATTTCCCGTCGATCACGCATTGTTATTTTTATAAGACCCAGCGGTCTCAAACTTTTTCACATTATAATACGACTTTTCCTCTTTTGCAAGAGAAAATGCGGAAAAAGCCCATAAATACGGGATTTTTCCTGCAAAACCTTAGTGGACGAGATTTCTCCAGTCCAGATCACCTCTCTCCAGCGCATGGATCAGCGCCTCGGCAGAAGCAATGTTGGTCGCTACGGGGATGTTGTGTACGTCGCACAACCGCAGAAGCTGTGCTTTGTCCTCCTCCGACTCCTTGCGGGTCAGCGGGTCACGGAAGAAGAGGACCAGGTCGATCTCATTGCAGGCGATGCGTGCCGCGATCTGCTGATCGCCGCCCTGTCCGCCGCTGAGAAAACGGGTGATCTCAAGGCCGGTGGCTTCGGAAACCATCTTGCTGGTGGTGCCGGTGCCGCACAGGCTGTGCCGGCTTAGGATGCCGCAGTAGGCAATACAGAACTGGACCATCAGTTCTTTTTTGGCATCGTGTGCTGTCAGTGCGATTGTCATCGGAGATCATCCTTTCTCGTTTTCTGTCTCTCTTCGATTGATCAAATATCCAAAGGAACCTGCTGCCCCAAAAGGCGCTGCGCAATGCGCCGGCAGGCCTGCCGCGCCCGGGAAGAGGGAAGCAGCGCCACACCGTCGCTGAGACGGTAGGGCAGATCTTCATCCTGCAAAACCACGCCCAAAAGACGGGCGCCCGCCGTGTCGATGGCTTCGTCCAGATCCATCAGCGGACGGCGCCGCAAAAAGCTTTTTACCTCCAGCCGGTTGATCACCAGCCGCTGGGTCAAACCCGGTTTTTGGTCCAGACGGTCGGACACCGCCCGCACATCCCGCAGACAGGGGCGGTCGGGGGTCGAAACCAGGATCGTGCCGTCGGCCGCTTTCATCGCCGCCGAAAAAGCGCTGCCAAAACCGGGCGGGGTCTCGATCAAGATCTGATCGAACTGCCCGCTAAGTTCTTTCATCAAACGGGCAAAGGCTTCTTCTTCGTAGGAAAACTGCCCGTCGATGGGGGCTAAGATCGCCTGCAGACCGCTTTGCCCTTCCACCGGCAAAGCCGCGTCCTGCAAAGCCGCGCCGCCGGACAAAAGGTCCGACAGGTCGCACACCCCGCGGGAAAGCCCCAGCATCAGGTCCAGCGTGCCCAGTCCCGGCTCCATCTCCACCAGCAGGACTTTCTGCCCCAAACGGGCCAGTTCCCGCCCGATGCAGACGGTGAGACTGGATTTTCCAACGCCTCCTTTGCCGGAAGCGACCATCCAAACAGCTCCTCGATTTTCCATGAAAAAACACCTTTTTCCGTTATCGGTGTGGATATACAAATTCAAAATGAATATACCATATTTCTTGCATATTGAAAAGATTTTCCTTCAATTTCTACCCTTTTCACGGCATTTTCTTTCGGTTTTTGTGCAGTTAGACGGCTTTACCCTTCGCTGCCGTAGATGCTCAAAGCGACACGGTTGGGCATGCACACCGCCGTCTGCCCTTCGAGGGAAACAAAGCCCTCGCCCTCGCAGATGTGGTCGGGGCAATCCACGTTCACAAAGCGGATGGCGCCCTCTTTTACCTCAAAGCTCACCGGAACGCCGTACTCCTGCTGCAAAGAAAAGACCCCGTCCGGCTCTGTTTCCAGATCGATGCGGCGGATCTCCGCCCCGTCGAGGGTGATCACCGCCAGATTCTGCTCGGAAGAGGCGGTCCCCCGCCAGAAGAGCCAGGCGGCCGCTGCCAGCAGAAACACCGCCAAAAGGATCAGAAGGTCCCGTTTTTTAAGAGAAAAATCTCTGTTTTCCATGATTTCTCCTTCGGTTCAGATTCTTCCCGCATCCCGCAGGAGCTTGAATTTCAAAAGCGCCACCTGGGTCTTTCCGTCGATGATGGTGCCGTCATAGATCATTTCCAGCGCCTCGTCCAGGGTATATTTTTCCACCGACAGAAACTCGTTTTCGTCCAGATCCTGCTCGCCGTAGGAAAGGTCCTCCGCCAGATACAGGTGGATGACCTCCGAATCGTAGGCGCAGGTGGGGATCAGCTTGCCGAGAAAGACGAATTTTCCGGCGGTGCAGCCGGTCTCTTCCCGCAGCTCCCGGATCCCGCATTCAGCCGGGTCTTCGCCCGGTTCCAGCTTGCCGGCGGGCAGTTCCAGCACCATCCGGTCAAAGGGATAGCGGTACTGCCGCACAAAAAAGATCTTGCCGTCCCGGTCCAGCGCCAGAATGCTGACCCCGCCCGGATGGTCGATGACCTCCCAGCGGATCTGGGCGCCGTTGTCCAGCACCATGGTGTCGCACCGCAGAGAAACGACCTTTCCCTCGTAGATGCGCTCAGAGCCTAAGATTTTTTTGATCTCTGCCATAATTTTGCTCCTTTTTCGCTGATTTTAACGGATTTTTGGGGAAAACCTGTCCCAAAATCCCGATTTCGTCCCAGTTTTCCACACCTGTGGAATAGAAAGTGGAAAAAAGGGACGCGGATGCGTCCCTTTTTGGCGGGAATTATTCTTCTTCGTTCTGCTGCAGCTCGATGGCCATGTCAGCAAAATCCTGCACCGCTTTTGCCAGCTTCTCCTCGGCAGAGGCGCTTACCGGCGCGACTCCGGAAAGGTTGGTCTCTTCCCCGGCGGTTTCGCCCTCGGCGGACAGGGTCTCTTCGGCCTCGTCCTCCTCCGGCTCCTCGTGGGGCACTCTCGCCAAGGTGACGATGCGGCTGCCCTCCGGCACACGCATGACCCTTACGCCGCTGCCGTAGCGGGACTGGGTAGTCACGTCCTCGGAGTGGAAACGGATGATGATGCCGTCATCGGTGATCATGATGATGTCGTCGTCGGGGGTAACGGCACGAACGGCGGCTACCTGACCTTTTTCCTCCGACACCTTGTAGTTGCGAACGCCCTTACCGCCGCGGGTCTGCAGACGGTAATTGTCAAAGTCGCTGCGGCGTCCGGCGCCCTGCTCGGTAACGGTGAGGAGGGTGGCGCCCTCTTTGACTCTCGCCATGCCGACCACTTCGTCGCCGTCCGAAAGCTCGATGGCTTTAACGCCGCGGGCGGTTCTGCCCATGGCACGGGCATCCTCTTCGGCAAAGCGGATGACCATACCGCCGCGGGTTGCCACGATCATCTCCTGATGACCGTCGGTCTCGCGGACCCATGCCAGCTCGTCGTCCTCGTCGAGGTTGATGGCGATGATGCCCGATTTGCGGATGTTGCGGTACTGGCTCAGCTCGGTCCGCTTGATGATGCCCTTGCGGGTGACCATCACAAGGAAGGACTCGGCCTCGAAGTCTTTGATGCGCAGCACGGCAGAGATCTTCTCGTCCTGTTCGATGGGCAGGATGTTGACGATGTTGGTGCCGCGGCTGGTGCGCGAAGCTTCGGGGATCTCGTAGCATTTTAAGCGGAACATCTTTCCGCGGTTGGTAAAGAAGCACAGATAATCGTGGCTGGAGGAGGTGAACAGGTCGCAGACCACGTCCTCTTCCCGGCGGGTGAGACCGGAAATGCCCCGTCCGCCCCGCTTTTGGGCTTTGTATACGTCGGCGGGCTGCCGTTTCACATAGCCGTAGTTGGTCATGGTGATCACGCAGTCCTCTTGGGGGATCAGATCCTCGATGTCCACCTCGCCGGAGACCGCCTGGATCTCGGTGCGGCGACCGTCGTCGAATTTATTTTTCAGCGCGATCAGCTCTTCTTTGATGATGCCGTAGACCCGGTTTTCGTGGGACAGAATATCCAAATAATCGGCGATCTTCGCCTGAATGGCAGACAGCTCATCCTCGATCTTGGTCCGCTCCAGACCGGAAAGCTGTCCCAAACGCATGGCAACGATGGCGGCAGCCTGGGCATCCGACAGACCGAAGCGCTCGATCAAAGCGGCTTTGGAGGAGGGGATGTCCCGGTTGGCACGGATGATCTTGATGACCTCGTCGATGTAGTCGAGGGCAAGCTTGAGACCTTCTAAGATATGCTCGCGCTCGCGGGCTTTTTTCAGCTCATAGTTGGTGCGGCGGGTGATGACCGAGAACTGAAAGTCCAGATAAGAGCGCAGGATCTCCTGCAGGGTCATGACCTTGGGCTGTTTGCCGTCGATGGCCAGCATGATGACACCGACGGTGTCCTGCAGCTGGCTGTAAGTAAACAGGCGGTTGAGCACCACCTGTGCGTTGGCGTCACGCTTTAAGTCGATGACGATACGCATACCGTCACGGTCCGACTCGTCGTTGATGTTGCTGATGCCCTCCACCCGTTTGTCCTTGACCAGATCGGCGATGGCGTTAATAAGGCGGGATTTGTTGACCATGTAGGTGATCTAGGTGACGATGATCCGCTGCCGGTTGCCGTTTTCCTCGATCTCGGTCTTGGCACGCAGGGTGATCTTGCCCCGTCCGGTGGCGTAGGCGGCACGGATGCCGGCTCTGCCCATGATGATGCCGCCGGTGGGGAAGTCCGGTCCCTTGATGTGCTGCATCAGATCATCCAGCGAAGCTTCGGGGTTGTCGATCAGACAGCAGGCGGCAT
>JAFQTW010000129.1 GCA_017408855.1 Oscillospiraceae bacterium
CTCCTTAGAAATGAAATTGGTTGTTGTCCGCATTATAAGTTTCTGCCCGGGACGAAAATCATGCATCGCCGAAACAGAATTTACAATTTGTTAACAATCAAGCCTCTTCCGGTACAGGCTCGTCCTCTGTCCGGGAGACAACGGCTTTCTTCTTCCAGCCGCCGCGGAAGTAGTAGATCATAGACATGATCATACCGATGAGCCAGCCGGTGCCGTAGCAGTAGAACAGCGCTTCTTTGCCCCACAAAGAGGTGTACAGGTAAGCTGCGGGAAGGCGGAACAGCCACAGAGACAGGATGGAGGTGATCATCGGGAATACCATGTCGCCGGCGCCGCGCAGTACCGACAGGAAGGTGTTCTGCACCGCGAACAGCAGATAGCCGTACATGACCGGCCGCAGGTAGATCATGCCCGCCTCGATGACCTCGGGGTCCTGACTGAACAGACGCATCATGGTCGGTCCGCCCAAAAGCACGATGGCCATGGCGCCCAATCCGGTCACGATACTCATCTGCAGGGTGGCCTTCAAACCGGATTTGACACGGTCCAGCTTGCCGGCGCCGATGTTCTGTCCCACATAGGTGGTCAGCGCCATACCAAAGCTCTGGGTCGGGAAAAAGGCGAACATATCGATCTTGTTGGCGCCGTTAAAGCCGGCGATAAAGTTGGAGCCGTAGCTGTTGACCAGACTCTGCAGGGTCAGGGTGCCGAAGGAGAACAGCATCTGCTGCAGACCGGCGGGCAGACCCAGACGGATGATCTGGCGGAACAGCTCTTTGTCAAAGCCGAACTTAAGGACATTGACATGGATAAAGGTGAATCGGCGGTTGATCAGAAAGATGCCCGTGATCCAGGAAATGGCCTGCGCGATGATGGTCGCGAGAGCAACACCGGCAACGCCCATCTGCACCACGATGACCAGAAACAGGTCCAGCACGATGTTGATCACGCAGGAAATGGCCAGCAGCAAAAGCGGGGTCCGGCTGTCGCCCAGACTCTGCATGATGGAAGAGTTCATGTTGTAGCCCATGGTAAAGATCACGCCGATAAAGACGATGATCATGTAAAGCCGTGCATCTGCAAAGGTGTCGTCGGGGG
Source organism: Oscillospiraceae bacterium (assembly GCA_017408855.1). Taxonomy (GTDB): domain Bacteria; phylum Bacillota; class Clostridia; order Oscillospirales; family Ruminococcaceae; genus UBA3818. The sequence goes on from JAFQTW010000129.1 coordinate 1,099, forward strand.
TGCGGATCAGTTTGAGCATCGGTCCTGCCAGACAGGAGCCCACGATGGTCAGCGGGATGGCGCCCACGATGGTGGCGGTATAGATGGTATCCACCGTATCGGATACCTTTTTCAGGTTGCCCGCGCCGAAATACTGAGACACGATAATGGAAGCACCGTTGCCGATGCCCATGAACAGCGATACCAGCATCCAGATGATGGGACCGCCGGCGCCGACTGCCGCCAGTGCGATGGTTCCCACATAGTTGCCTACCACGATGGAGTCGACCATGTTATACATCTGCTGCAGAACGTTGCCGAACAGAAGCGGCACGGAAAATGCCAAAATCAGCTTGGCGGGATTGCCTTGGGTCATATCGCCCTTTAACGCTCTCGATTCGCTCATAGAGATCTCCTTTCTTTTTGGAACATTTTAACACAACCTACATTATACCTTTTTTCTCTCTTTCTTGCAATAGCACGGCAGACAGGGAAAACGCCCCGCTCAAAGAACGGGGCGTTTTTCATAGGTTCCGATTTTAGAATACCCGCTCCATAACGATGCGGCACGAAGCATCGTGGACAAAGCCAAGGGCATCCATATCTTTTTTGATGCGGCGGCAGGCAGGCGGATAGGAGACGGTCACCTGCGGCAGCCCTTCCTGCTGGGCTTTGGCCCGGGCAAAGGCCATACATTTTTCGCCGTTTCCGCCGTACATGGCAACATGCAGACCCCGCTCACGCAGCATCCGCGCGCCGATGACCACGAAATCGTGGCTGGGCGTGGCATAGATCATGCCCTTGTCGAACAGATACTTCCAGGTCAAATCGCTGCAGCGGAAGAAGGTGTTGTTCATCACCACAAAGTCTTCGTTTTCCCACCGTCCGCTTTCCAAAAGGACTTTGGCATAGCGAAAATCGGTAACCGGCGCAAAATCCTCCGGCATGGGAAGGGTCTCTTCTGGGGTCTTGGCGGTGGCGCCGATATAGGTGCCCGCCAGGGACAGTCCGTATTTTTCCGCAAGGCCCTTGCTGCGGACGTTTCCGGTGCCGGTGAACATCCGGATGGCGGGGCAGCCGTATGTTTCCGCCTCTTTCAGCCATTTTTGGTACAGACTTTTGCCTGCGCCCTGTCCCTGATAATCGGGGCGGATGCGCAGAGTCTCCAGCCAGCCGGAGCCGTCGGGCAGAACGGTGAATTTTCCTACGCCCACGGGGGTATCCCCTTTTTTCACAAGGGTCAGATCCCCCTCGGTCTCATTTAAAAAGAAGGCGCTGTTGTCCCGCAGATAGCTGCCGCGGGGCGAGGTTTCCTCTTCGCAGAACACCGCCTCGTCGATGGTGGTCCAGTCGGTTTTGATCAAAGTATATTCCATAGAAGATCCTCTTTTCACTGTTTTCTCCAGTATAGCACAGCTGCGGGAAAAGCACACCGAAAAACGCAGCTTTTTCCGTAAAAAACAATAAAAATCGTGAAAAAGATGGAAAAAACTTATAAAATTTTTACAAGAAAATTCCTCTTTTCCGTTGAGTCTGTCCTTTCCCGGTGTTATACTGTCTTTAACAGGACGTCAGGAGACGTCCGCAAAATGAAATTCAGGGAGGCAATTTTATGAGCTGGACCAAAGATATGTTCAAAACTTCGAAACCCATTATCGGCCTTGTGCATCTTGACCCGCTGCCCGGCGACCCCTTTTACGGCGGCAGCATGGAAGAAGTGGTGGAAAACGCCAAGCACAACCTTCTCGCCCTGCAGAACGGCGGCGTTGACGGTGTTTTGATCACCAACGAGTTCAGCGGACCCTTCTATACCGATACCGCGAAACCCGCCTTCGGCGCTATGTGCCGTGTATTCGGCGAGTTAAAGCCCCTTCTGACCGTTCCCTACGGCGTTGAGACCATCGCCGACGGCGAAGGCTGTGTCGAGATCTCCGCATCCTGCGACGGCATGTTCACCCGCTGCCTGTTCACCGGCGCGTGGGCCGGCGACACCGGTCTGCGTCAGCGCAATCCCGCCAAGACCCTGCGTCTGCGCCGTGAGCTGCGGATGGACGATCTGAAGCTGTGCTATTTTGTAGAAGGCGAAGGTCAGACCCCCATGGACAAACGCACCCTGGTACAGAAGGCAAAATCCATCATCTCCGGCTGCAAGGCTGAGATGCTGGTGGTAGCCGGTCCCGGACCCGGCCGTCAGCCCGACGTATCTTCGCTGGTGGATGTAAAAGCCATCGCCGGCGACACCCCCGTGTTCTGCGGCACCGGCTGCAACATCAACAATGTTGAGGATATCCTGGCTGCCTGCGACGGCGCGTGGGTCGGCTCTGCCTTTAAGAAAGACGGCGTATTTAACGCCCGCATCGACGAAGAAAGAGTAAAAGCCTTTATGGATAAAGTAAAAGCTCTGCGAAAGGATTGATCTGCGTGGAGAACAAACGGCGCCTTTTTATGGGCATCGACGTTGGCACCTACGAAAGCAAGGGCGTTCTGATCGACGAACGCTGCCGGGTGCTGTATCAGGCTTCGGCCAAACACGGACTGGACAATCCCCAGCCCGGCTGGTATGAACACGACGCCGAAAAGGTCTGGTGGGCGGACGTGTGCAAGATCAGCCGTGACCTTTTGTCTCAGGCAGGGGGCGA
>JAFQTW010000130.1 GCA_017408855.1 Oscillospiraceae bacterium
ACATCCTCGATGGTGCCGTCATCCAGAAATTTATCCTGCTCGTGACGGAGCATCACACCGGGGATCAAAAGCTCTTCTCCCAGATCCTTGCCCTTCAGCTGGGCGATCAGATCCCGGGAGGTGACCAGTCCCGCAACGGTGATGTGGGGACCGAAAAATTCGTTGTGGATGGGATAAACGGTGCAGTCCAGACCGGGGAACTGCTCTTTGACCCGTGCGATCTGCTGCCGCAGAAAATCCGCCGCATCCTCGCCGGTGGCAAGGCTGATCCGGCGGGATACCCCGTCGTCCTCCCAGTCCTCCAGGGCGTAACCCAGCTCCTGCCGCAAAAGCGCCAGCAGACCTACGCCGTTTTCCAGCTGATTGTATTCACCGTAATATTCGTCTTCGGGGATCTTTCGCTCCGCTTTGAGAAAAAACTCGTCAGAAGGATACGCCAGACGAACACCGTGCTCTTTTTCAAAATCATCCGCAAAGCTGTGGATGATGTCGATCACTTCTTCTGCGCCTTCTTTGGTGTAAGGCTCCAACGGATAAAGTCCGTCGCGGTATTTGGTCAGACCGACCGGCACCGCCGCGATGGATTCCACGCTTGGATACAGTTTGCCCAATTCCTGCAGACTGTAACGCAGCTCATCCCCGTCGTTGATGCCGGGGCACAGCACCAGCTGAGTGTTGATCTTGACCCCTGCCTCCGCCAGCTGCCGCAAGTAATCCAGCGACGAAGCCGCTTTGGGGTTGAGCATCATCTTCTGCCGCAGCGCGGGGTTCATGGTATGCACCGAAACGTTCACCGGGCTGATGTGCATCTTGATAATGCGGTCGATATCCTTCTGCTCCATGTTGGTCAGCGTGATGTAGTTGCCGAACAAAAAGGACAGACGGGCATCGTCATCTTTAAAGTACAGCGTCTCCCGCATATTGGGGGGCATCTGATCCACAAAGCAAAAGATGCATTTGTTCTTGCAGTGATGCTGTTTGTCCATCAGATAGGTCTCAAATTCCAGACCCAGCTCGTCGTACTGATTCTTTTTCACCTGCACCGAACGGGTCAGACCGTCTTTTTCCAGTTCGATCTGCAGTTTGTTTTCGGTGGCGTAAAACTGATAGTCCAGAATATCCTCGATGGGATTTCCGTTGATCTTCACCAGCATCTCATCGGCTTTCACGCCGGCTTTGTCCGCGGGCGAGTGTTTTGCCACCTGCATGATCTTGACAGCCAAGACAGCACCTCCTTTTTAAACGAAGAAAAGCAGGGGACGGATACGCTCCTCCCCTGCTTTCAAGAGGCGATTAAGCCTCAACTTTGATGACTTCTTTGCCTTTGTAGTAGCCGCAGTTCGGGCAAACCTTGTGAGGAGCCTTCAGCTCACCGCACTGGGAGCACTTGGAGAACCCCGGAACACTGATCTTCCAAACGTTGGAACGTCTTTTATTTTTTCTCGCTTTAGACGATTTTCTCTTCGGTACCGCCATGTCAGCACTCTCCTTAAATTATTTTATGATTCTTTGAAGAATTCACTAAGAATTGCAAGGCGAGGATCCGGCTGCTTCAGAACACATCCGCAGTCTTTTTCGTTTAAGTTGGTTCCGCATTTGGGACAAAGTCCTTTGCAGTCCTCGCGACAGTATACCACAGAGGGCAGTTCCAGCAGAATGTCGGATGTCGCCAGATCATCCAAATCCAGCAAATTGCCGGACAGTACAATGAAGTCGCCATTGTCTTCTTCATTCAGCTCACGAACCAAAACATGCTCGAATCGGTAGTTCTCGGCACGTCTTACCCGTTCCAGGCAGCGTCCGCACATCAGGTTGTAATCCATCTGCGCTTCGTATTCGCAGCAGACGATCCCGGCGCGATTATAGATCTTGCCGACCAGATGAATGGGACGGTCGAAAGGCGCGGTTCCCCACAGCTCGACAGAAGACATATCCAGATCATGAGTGAAAGGAATGACCTGACCTTCTGCCTCAAAAAGCTGCTTTACATCAATAAACATCATGATACCTCATAACGCCACAAAATTTATTATATCGGCAAGCCAGGGGTTTGTCAATACAAGTTTCGGGCATTTTTTCTTTTTATGCAAAGAGCCGAAAAGTCCCTGTTTTATGCGCTTTTTGCTCATGATTTCGGGCAAAACGCACATAGGATTTTCCGCTCTTATCCGGCAAAAAGAACGGGCGCATTTTCATGCGCCCGACTCGTGGCAATCGGAAACTTAGAGCACGTAGGACTGTACAGCCTCGGGCAGTTCGGAACGATCGCAGGAAACGGTGAATACGATCTCCACTTTGTTCTCTGCAGTCAGTTTCTCCAGTTTTGCTACCATGCCGGCAAAACCTTCCAGATCTCTGCCGCCGATTTTCAGGGTAGCGTCGATAAAGATCTCGGTGATATCGTAGTTGCCTGCGCAGATGCCGGCGATGAAGCCGTAGAAAGCCTCGAAGCCTTCAACACCGTAGCTCTCGATGTCGATCAGACGAACAGAATAGTCGATATCATAGGTCATTTTCAGACCTTTCTCAATGCAGACGATGTTACCGGAGGTGGTTTTCGCTGCTTTATTGATCATATCGATCAGAGTTTTGGTTTTTCCGGAGCCTTTGTTACCCACGATAAGCTTTATCATGTTAATATCCTCCTTAAGGTTATGGATTCATATATGATCCCGCCCGAAGGCGAAAACAACAAAAGAAATTAGTCCTCGTCGGCCAGCAGCTGCTGTGCCTTTTCGATTTTCGCCTCGAGAGCCGCTTTTTTGTCCTCGTAACCGGGTTTGCCCAGCAGCGCGAACATGTTGGCTTTGTAGCTTTCAACGCCAGGCTGGTTGAAGGGATTGACTCCCAGCATGTAGCCGGACATTGCGCAGGCTTTCTCGAAGAAGTAGATGAGGTAGCCCAGCGTGTGCTCGTTCATCTCTTCCATCTCGAGAACGAGGTTGGGAACGCCGCCCTCGGTATGTGCCAGAACGGTGCCTTTGAATGCTTTGTCCTTAACAACGGACATGTTCTGGTTGGAGAGGAAGTTCAGACCGTCGAAGTTCTGAGGATCGTCTTTGATAAAGAAGTCCCGTTTGGATTTCTTAACCGAAACGATGGTCTCGAACATCAGGCGAACGCCTTCCTGAATGTACTGACCCAGGCTGTGCAGGTCGGTGGAGAAAATAGCGGAAGAGGGGTACAGACCCTTCTGATCCTTGCCTTCGCTCTCGCCGAAGAGCTGTTTGAGCCACTCGTTCATCATGGTGAAGCCGGGATCGTAGGAGATGAACATCTCCATGCTCTTGCCTTTGCGGTACATAATGTTGCGGAATGCAGCATATTTATAGCAGGGGTTGTGTGCCAGATCATCATTCTGCAGGTCAGCTCTTGCATCGGCAGCACCTTTCATCAGGTCGTCGATATCAATACCGGAAACAGCGATGGGCAGCAGGCCCACTGCGGTGAGAACAGAGAAACGGCCGCCTACGTCACCCGGAACAACGAAGGTCTCGTAGCCCTCGCGGTCGGACAGCTCTTTCAGGGTGCCTTTTGCTCTGTCAGTGGTAGCATAGATACGTTTTCTGGCTTCTTCTTTACCGTATTTCTCTTCCAGCATCTCACGGAAGATACGGAACGCCAGAGCCGGCTCGGTAGTGGTGCCGGATTTGGAGATGATGTTGACCGAGAAATCACGACCGTCGATCACGTCGATCACATCGTTGAGGTAGTTCGGATGAATGGAGTTGCCGATAAAATAAATGTCGGGAGTATCTTTTCTCTTCTCATTGTAAAGCGGAGACTTCAGCTGCTCGATAACAGCTCTCGCGCCCAGATAGCTGCCGCCGATACCGATTACGATCAGCACTTCACTGTCCTTCTGGATCTTTTTCGCAGCTTCTTTGATTCTTGCAAATTCTTCTTTGTCGTAGTTGACAGGAAGATCCAGCCAACCCAGAAAATCGTTGCCCAGTCCGGTTTTGCCGTGCAGCATTTCATGTGCGAGTTTCACCTGGGGTTTCATCGCTTCCCACTCGTGTTCGCCGATGAAGCTGTTCAGATAACCGGTATTACATTTAATCACCATGTTTCTCAACTTCCTCCTAACGATATAGATTCATTTTACTCTAATTGCCTCTTCATTGCAAGGGGACATGCCCAAGTTTTCACAAAATAGTTGCTTTTTCTCCGATTTTCCCAAAAGCCATCCGGTTCTTTTTACAAGAAAAAAAGACCGGATCTGCTCCTTTCCGGTCTTTTTTCCGTCAAAATTGCGGCTCTATCCCGATCAAAGCGCCGAAAAAGATGCCGGCAGCGTGGGAAAAGTTCATTTTTTCCACCTCTTCTGCTGCCGTAAGCGGAAAGACACCCAGTGTCTCTCCGTTTTTGAGGACGGTCACTTCCCCCAGCGTCTGCCCCATCCGCACCGGCGCCTCGACCCCTTCATGACAGCGGATCTCATGGCTCAGGCTGTTCTGCTCTTCTTTTTTCAGGATAAAGGAATCGGGCATTTCACAGCGAAGGCTCACCTGACGGCGCACCCCGTGGGCTACCGGAAGGTCGGTCAGTTCCTGCGCTGCCGGCGGTGCGGCGGCGCTGATATAGTTAGCAAAGCCATAATCCAAAAGAGTTCGGCAGGCAGAAAATCGCTGGGCGCTGGTATCCTAGCCAAGGCTCACCGCCACCAGCGACAGCTCGCCCCGTTTGGCGGATGCCGCCAGGCAGCTGCCGGCACCGTCGGTGGTCCCGGTCTTGAGACCGGTGGCGCCATCGTAAAACCGGACCAGCTTATTGGTGTTGACCAGCTGGGTCGCTCCGTCCCGCAGCGAATCCATCCAGACGGTGGAATAATCGGTCACCCCCGGATAATGAAGCAGCGCCGCCGACATGACCGCAATGTCCCGGGCGGTGGAATAATGCTCCGGCGCATCCAGACCGGTGGCGTTTTGAAAATGGGTGTTCTTCATACCCAGCTGCGCCGCCTTCTGATTCATCTGCGCGACGAAAGCCTCTTCGCTGCCGGCCACCGCTTCTGCCAGCACCACCGCCGCATCGTTGGCGGAGGAGATGAAGGTCGCCCGCAGGATCTCATCGACGGTCATGGTCTCCCCTACTTCCAGCCAGATCTGACTGCCGCCCATGGACGCGGCATGCTCCGAGCAGGTCAAAGGGGTATCGAGGCCGAATTTTCCCTGTTCCATGGCCTCAAAAGTCAAAAGCAGGGTCATGATCTTGGTGATCGAAGCCGGTGCCATAGGCTCATCGGCGTTTTCCTCGTACAGCACCTGTCCGGTATTTTGCTCGATCAGGATCGCCGAGCGGCAATCCAACGCCATATCGGTCTGCTGCGGCTGCATCTCATCAGCCGACACCGGCGTCACCGTCAGGCAGACCGCCAGCAGCAGCGCTGCCGTTTTTTTGATCGAATGTACGATCATTTTCCTCACCTCCGCGGATGATTTGTTTCATCCTATGCGGAGAAAAAGCCGACCATACCAAAAAAGCAGCCTTTCGGCTGCTTTTGGATCAGATCAATTCGCCCAGACACTGGTCGTTGAGCGCGGCGGTGATCCGCACTTTCCGCATCTGACCGCGGATATCCTCGTCGGTCTGCACGCAGACCGGTGTGTAGTTGGCAGTGTAGCCTTCGATCCCGTAAGGGGTCTCGGTGGTCTCGAACAGGACCTCTTCCACCAACCCCACCTGCGACTGCAGAAACGCCCGGCGGGTCTCATCGGTGGCGGCGATCAGGCGGGCGGCCCGTTCTTCCTTGACCTTTTGGGTCAGCTGATCCGGCATTTTTGCAGCTCTCGTTCCCTGACGCACCGAGTAGGGAAAAATGTGTGCTTTGGCAAAGCCCATCCGCACCGAAAACGCCTCGGACTGCTGATAATCCTCCTCCGTCTCCCCGGGAAAGCCGGTCATGATATCGGTGGTGATGGAAGGATTGGGGAAAGCCGCCCGAATATCCGCAACGATGCGGGCGTACTCGGCGCTGTCATAATGACGGTTCATGGCCTTGAGGGTCTTATCGCATCCGCTTTGCAGCGACAGATGGAACTGCGGGCAGAATTTCGGCTGTGCCGCCAGTCTTGCCAGATCCGGCGGTGTCAGAAGTTCCGGCTCCAAAGAGCCCAGACGCACCCGGGAAATGCCCTCCACCGCGCAGGCAGCCTCCACCGCATCAATGAGACGCAGCCCCAGATCCTTGCCGTAGCAGGGCAGATTGATACCGACCAGCACCACTTCCCGATAGCCCTGTTTTGCAAGTTGCTTCAGCTCTTCCACCATATCTTCGATGGTTTTGGAACGGACCGGTCCGCGGGCGTAGGGGATGATGCAGTAGGTGCAGTAGCGGTCGCAGCCATCCTGGATCTTTACAAAGGCACGGGTCCGCTCCATAAATCCGGTGGCGGACATTTTTTCAAAGGCCTCTCCCCTTTCGTGGGGAATGATCTGCACGATCCGCTGACGGGTCTGCAAAAAGGCCTGGACCAAGTCCAGCACGCCGGACCGGTTGGTGGTCCCGGTCACCACATCCGCTTCGGTCAAAGCCGCAGCCTCCTGCGGGAAAGCCTGCGCGTAGCAGCCGGTCAGCACCATCACCGCATCGGGATTTTGCCGTTTCAGTCGGCGCAGCATCTGGCGTGTTTTTTTATCGCCGGACGAAGTGACCGTGCAGGAATTGATGACACAAATGTCACAACGCTCGCCCTTTTCCGCCGTTTCAATACCGGCAGCAGCGAACTTTTCCTGCAAGATCTGGGTCTCATATTGATTTACCTTGCAGCCCAAGGTGATAAAAGCAGCTTTCATGGTATCCTCCCAAGGAACGCTTCCGTTATTTGTAAGAATCTGCTAAATTTGCAGTTGAAATTTCTACAAAATGACAAAATGAAATTGCATTTTCTTTGGTTCATCTTCCAATATTATAATAAAAAGCACCGCAAATAGCAATTCCCGCATTGACAAAACCGGGGAAATTGATTATCTTGGTAGCGAGAAAAAAGCCCACTCACAATTTTTATATAAAATTATCTGTTAAGGAGGATTCATTATGATCACCAAAACCATTCTGCTGAACACCATTGTTGACGTAAAGGACTTTGTCAACACCGTAGCCCGCTACGATTTCGATGTCGACCTGGTCTCCGGCAGATACCACATCGACGGCAAATCCATCATGGGTATCTTCAGCCTGGACCTGTCCAAAGCCATCAAAATGGAGATCCATTCCGAAAACTGCGAGGAGTTCCTGAAAGAGGTCTCCCGCTTCATCGTGGAATAGTTCCGGCAAAACAAAGGCCTGCCGCCTGATGAACGGCAGGCTTTTTCTTTTGCCAAAACGGGCAAAGAAAAAGACGCAGGCGATTGCCTGCGTCTTTTTTGATACTTTCAAAAGGAAGCTTATTTCAGCTCGACTTTAGCGCCAGCCTCTTCCAGTTTGGTTTTGATCTCCTCAGCCTCAGCTTTGGAAACAGCCTCTTTCAGAGTTTTGGGAGCATTGTCAACTGCCTCTTTTGCCTCTTTCAGGCCCAGGCCAGTGATCTCTTTAACCAGTTTGATAACGCCCATTTTAGAAGCGCCAGCCTCAACCAGTACAACGTCGAACTCGGTTTTCTCCTCAGCAGCGGGAGCAGCGCCAGCAACGGGGCCAGCCATCATTACGGGAGCAGCAGCGGAAACGCCAAACTCCTCTTCAATTGCTTTAACCAGATCTGCCAGTTCCAGAACGGTCAGGGTTTTGATTTCTTCTACAAATTTTACAATTTTCTCAGAAGCCATTGTAGCAACCTCCTATAGTTGATTTTTAAATTAGGTGAGCGGCAAGATTAAGCGCTCTCTTTTTCGTTCTCTTTCTCAACGATTGCGTTAAGAGCAACAGCCAGACCTCTGATGTTGCCATTGAGCACGCTGAGCAGCTGAACGAGCAGCTGTTCTTTGTTGGGCAGTTTCGCCAGAGCATTGATACCCTCAGCATCCAGAACTTTTCCCTCTACAAAACCAGCTTTGATCACAAATTTGCCTTTGGAATCATCGGAGTATTTCTGCAGGATTTTAGCTGCAGCTACGGGATCCTCGTGGCTAACTGCGAAAGCGGTGGTGTTCTCCAGAACGGAAGAGATCTCGGCATACTCAGTATCAGCCAGTGCACGACGCAGCAGGGTGTTCTTGACTACAGAGTAATCAACGCCGGCCTCACGCAGCTCACGACGCAGTTTGGTGTCGTCTGCAACGGTAATGCCTTTGTAGTCAACCAGAACGCCTGCAACAGCGCCATCCAGTTTGGATTTCAGCTGTGCGACAACTTCCTGTTTTGCCAATAAAGCTTTCTCGCTAGGCAAGTTATTCACCTCCTGAAAGTATCTACTTTCAACATAAAAAAGGCTCTTTCCAACGACCTTGGAAAGAGCCCAAATAATGCATGATCATTTGGCAGCACTTCCTCGGCAGGCAAGGGGGAACCCTTTTATGCAAAAGCACCTGCTGTCTTTGGAACATGACAGCTTTTATATTATATGGTACTTACAGCCGATTGTCAAGGCTTTTTGCCAAAATAATCGAACAATTTTCAAAAGGAACAGCTCCGCAAAAGCGGAGCTGTAAAGATCCATGCTACTATACGGTAGGAACGAATCTGCTGGGGTTGATCTTGATGCCAGGGCCCATGGTGGGGGTGATAACGCAAGATCTTACATACTGACCTTTTGCAGCAGCAGGTTTCGCTTTTACGATAGCATCCATCAGGGTGTCAAAGTTCTCCTGCAGTTTAGCAGTGCCGAAAGAAGCTTTGCCGATGGGGCAGTGGATGATGTTGGTTTTGTCCAGACGGTACTCGATCTTACCGGCTTTCGCCTCGGTAACAGCTCTTGCAACGTCGGGGGTTACGGTACCGGCTTTGGGGTTGGGCATCAGACCACGGGGA
>JAFQTW010000131.1 GCA_017408855.1 Oscillospiraceae bacterium
GCGGCACCCCCAAAAAACTGGAACACAACGACCTTCGCTGGATCACAGTGGAGGAGATCGATACGCTGGCCTTTTGTCCGGCAGACAAAGATATTCTCGAAAGGCTGAAACAAAAATGATCCGACCCATTATGAAAGACCCGCTCTTCCTCGGACGAAAGGCGACCCCCGCCACTGCCGAAGACGCTGCCGTGGCGCAGGACCTTCTGGACACCCTCGCCGCCCATAAAGACGGCTGCGTTGGCATGGCAGCCAACATGATCGGGGTCAGCAAAGCCATCAGCGCCTTTGACAGCGAAGGCTCTTATATGCTGATGTACAACCCCGTGATCCTAAAAAAATCCGACCTCTTCCAAACCGAAGAAGGATGTCTCTCTCTGCCCGGCACCCGTCCCACCAAGCGGTGGCGCTCGATAAAGGTGCAGTACCAGAACGAAAAATTCCAGACCCGCATCAAAACCTTTACCGGATGGACCGCCCAGATCATCCAGCATGAGATCGACCATCTGAACGGAGTGCTGATATGAATCTTCTCGAGCAAATGCATATTCTGGCCGATGCCGACTACCGCCTGTTCCAGATCCGGCTGATGCCCTCTGTCGATGCCGGACGTGTTTTGGGGGTGCGGACGCCCGACCTGCGGGATCTGGCCAAAAAGCAGAAAAACAGCCCGCAAAAAACCGACTTTCTGCTGGATCTTCCCCATATTTTTTACGAAGAAAACAATCTGCACGGGCTTTTCATCAATGAAATGACCGACTTTGATCAGGTCATCGCCGCCCTCGATGCCTTTTTGCCCTATGTGGACAACTGGGCCACCTGCGACCTGCTGCGTCCCAAGCCCTTTGCCAAACACAAAAAGGAGCTTTTGCCCCATCTTTTCCGCTGGATGGACAGCACCCATCCCTACACCGTCCGCTTCGGCATCGAGATGCTGATGGTCCACTACCTCGAAGATTCGTTTGACCGGGACCATCTGCTTCGGGCGGCAGACTGCGCCCTTTCGGAGCACTACTATGTAAAAATGATGGTCGCGTGGTATTTTGCCACCGCCCTCGCCAAGCAGTACGATGCGGCGGTCGCTGTCCTGCAAAAGGGTTCTGTCGAAAAATGGACCCACAACAAAGCCATCCAGAAAGCGCTGGAAAGCTACCGCATCCCCGACAGCCGAAAAGAGTATCTCAAAACCCTCAAACGTTAGGAGGTTTTCTATGGCAAGCGAAAAGATCTTTTCCCTGTCTTTCGCGAAGGTCTACCCCTGCCTTATCGCCAAAGCCCAGCGGAAAGGCCGCACCAAAGAGGAGGTCCTGTTCCTCACCGAATGGCTCACCGGCTACTCGGGCGAAGAGATCGAAGCCGCCCTTTCCTCTGACCTTACCTACGGCGATTTTTTCCGCAGCGCCCCTGCGATGCACCCCTCCCGCGGGCTTATGAAAGGAAGCATCTGCGGCATCCGCCTTGATGCCATCGAAGATCCTTTGATGAAAGACATCCGCATCCTCGATAAACTGGTGGATGACCTCGCCAAAGGAAAACCCATGGAAAAAATCCTGCCGAAAGAATAGTCATCGTCCTGTTTATGGTACTGTCTTTTCCTTATACTGAAGACAAATCAAATAAGGAGCGTTGACAGATGAACAATTTTCAGGGCATTTCTCTGATGGATCCTGCCGGCATGGAGCTTTTCCTTGAACAGGTGTATCTGACCGGCGTAAACTTCGGACTGTATCTCAGCGAGCATCCCGATGAAGAAAGCGTATACGGCAAAAGCCCCTTTACCCTCTGCTGGCTGCGGGACTGTGCCGAATCGGCCGTTTGCGACATCTCCAACTGTGTCGGCAGCAACAGCTTTCTTCACGCCCTTTCCCAGGCGATCTTGCTGCAGGCGGGGATCAGTCAGGAGCAAATCATCCAGATGGTAAAGGAGGCGGCCTATGAACAGGAAAAACGACTCATCCTCTGATCTGATAAGCACCATTCTGCAGCTGACCCAAAAGGCCGGCGGCCGGATCGTCTGGTCGGAAGATCAGACCCATGCCACCCTCTTTTTCGGCGACCCCGACAACGCCATCCCCGACGATTTTGATGATCCCCAGCAGACCATCTCGCTGGAAGAGCTGGATGCCGACCGGCTGCAGGCGCTTCTTTCCTCGCATCCCCTGCCGGACGACAGCGAGCAGACCGAAGGACAAACCATCCTCATCGACTGCAAAATACCGTAAATCCCGCAAAAGACCGCCTTTTGGGCGGTCTTTTTCTTTTTGCCGGCGCTTTGGAACACGGCAGCGCCACACCTTCCGCAAGTTTTATCCGCAATTTCCAAAAGATACCACGTTTTGTCTAAAAGGGCAAATATAAGCTTGTGTATTTCAACAAATCTATCTATTTTCACCAAAATCCCATTTACAAAATTTATGATTCGCAGTACATTTATAATATAATCTGATTCCTTGGAGGGATGTTTATGGCAAGAAAAGCACTGGACCTGCATTGCGACACGCTGATGAAGATCGCAAAAAGCGGTGACCTGAACGAAAATCAGTCGGCGATGGTCACCTTAAAAGGCCTGCAGGAAGGCGGTGTTGCCCTGCAGTGCTTTGCGGACTTTGTTCCCACCGGCATGTTCCCCAAATTCTGCCGCAAAGCGGCGACCAACGCCATGTTCGGCAAGTTCTACAAGAACTACCAAAAGATGATGGCGTTCCATGCCGACACCCTCTTCCCCATCCTCACCGCCGCGGATATCGACAAAGCCGGCGTTGACGGCAAGATCGGCATTCTGCTGACCATCGAGGACGGCGGCGTTCTGGGCGACAAGCTGGAAAACGTGAAAAAATACTACGACAAAGGCGTTCGTCTGGTCACCCTCACCTGGAACCATCCCAATGCCATCGGCTACCCCAACAGCAAAGACCCTGCCATCATGGAAAAAGGTCTCACCGACTTTGGCAAAGAAGTGGTTGCCGAGATGGAGCGTCTGGGCATGGTGGTGGATGTTTCCCATGTTTCCGACGGCGTGTTCTGGGATGTGGCGGCCATCGCCAAAAAGCCTTTTCTGGCCAGCCATTCCAACGCCCGCGCGGTCTGCGGACACACCCGCAACATGACCGACGACATGATCCGCAAGTTAGCGGAAAAAGGCGGCGTCATGGGTCTTAACATCGGTCCGGAATTTATCACCTTCGGCTCCGAAGAAAGCACCGTCGACGGCATGGTCAAACAGATCCTGCACATCCGCGAGGTTGGCGGCAGCGATATCCTGGCTTTGGGCTCCGACTTCGACGGCATCCACGGCAAGCTGGAGGTTGCCGGTCCGCAGGATTGGCCCAAGCTGGAAAAAGCCCTCTCCGATGCCGGACTTTCCGACGACGAGCTGGAGAAAATGTGGTGGACAAACGCACAGCGCGTTCTGCGCGCGGCGCTTGCATAAAGTAAAATCTTGAGGAGGAAGAAATCATGAGTGCAGAAATTTCCAAGATCGCCAACGGTCCGGTCATGTGGATCATTGCCCTTTTGACCATCGGCCTTGTTGTCGTACAGGCGGTTTTGATCTATCGCCTGACCCGTAAATACGCCGAGGCCAAAAAAGCCCTGACCCCCGAAGAGATGAAAACCGCTCTCAAAACCGGCGGTGTCGTCGCCATCGGTCCCGCCATCTCGGTGTTCATCCTTGCGCTGACCATGATCAGCCTGATGGGCGCACCCGCTACTTTGATGCGTATCGGCATCATCGGCTCTGCCACCACCGAAATGACCGCCGCTACCGTCGGCGCGCTCATGGCAGGTGTTTCCCTCGGTGCCGAAGAGCTGACTTTGGCAGCATTCGGCTGCGCCATGTTCGGCTGTGCCGTAATGAGCGCCGGCTACCTCATCATGATCCCGCTGATCAGCCGCGGACTGGCAAAACCTCTGCAGAAACTCTTTGCCCCCAAAGCCAAAGGCGAAAAACCCAGCAAACTGTCGGTTTTCTTCGGCGCCATCTTCCCGCTTTTGTTCTTCACCCTGCTGGCAGCGACCCAGCTGGCCAACGGTCTTGACTATGTGGGCGTTCTGATCATCGCCGCGCTGGTCATGTACGTTCTGGATAAGATCGCCAAGACCAAAAACATCAAATGGCTGAAAGAATGGTCCATGGGTATCGCCGTACTGGTCGGCATGGCCTGCGGTCCGCTTCTGGGCATGTTCCTGTAAGGAGGTAGCAAATCATGGAGAAAAAGATTCCCGAAACCGCTGTTTCCGTTGACGTTGAGCAGCAGAATTATGTGAAAAACCTGCATAAGATCGGTACCACCTGCATGCTGGTGCTGCTTTTTCTGACCTTTGCCCCCGCCCTGTATGTCTTTCTCATTCTGGGTGAGTTCCCCGGATGGGCAGCTCTGGGCGGAACCTTCGCCGCCCTGTGCGGTCAGGAGGTCATGACCTGGATCATGGAGCCTGTTATGTACTTCCCCATGATCGGCGTTGCCGGCTCTTACATCTGCTTTACCGCCGGCAACATCACCAACATGCGTATCCCCTGCGCGCTGGCCGCACAGAACGCCGTCAATGCCAAGACCGGCACCCCCAAAGGCGATGCCGCTTCGGTTTTCGGTATGGTCGGCTCGGTTATCGTTAACTTTATCGCGCTGGGCGTCGTGATCCTGTTCGGCAACTACCTGCTCTCCATCCTGCCCGAGGCGGTAAAAGAAGCCTTTAACTACGCAATGCCCGCTGTTTTCGGCGCACTGGTCATCATGATGATGGGCATGATGGGCAAGAAGAAATAAACCCCTGTTTTCCTGCTGTCCTGCGGTTATCCGCAGGACAGTTTTCCCTTGTCATAATCAGAAAGGAGACGTTTATGAACTACGATTTCACTTCCATCATCGACCGCAGCAAATGCGGCTCGACCAAATGGGCGGGGATGCTCAAAATGAATCCCAACGTGGGACCTGACGTGCTGCCCATGTCCACCGCCGACATGGAATTTATGACCGCTCCCGAGATCCGGGAAGGTCTTAAAACCTACATCGATACCGTGATCCAGGGCTACACCAACCCCACCGATGCTTATTTCGATGCGGTTCTCGGCTGGCAGAAACGCCGCCACGGCTACGAAGGCAAAAAAGACTGGATCGTCACCACCAGCGGCGTGGTGCAGGCCTTCTTCACCCTGGTCAACATCCTCACCGAACCCGGCGACGGCGTCATCATCCAGCAGCCGGTTTATTACCCCTTCTCCCTCGCCGCCAAAATGACCGGCAGAAAGCTGGTCAACAACGCCCTCATCGAAAAGGACGGCACCTACGAGATGGACTTTGCCGATCTGGAAGAAAAGGCGAAGGACCCCAAAAACAAGGTCATCATCTTCTGTAACCCCCACAACCCCGTGGGCAAATGCTGGAGCCGCGAGGAACTGGAAAAGCTGGTGGACATCTGTATCCGCAACGACGTGTTCATCATCGACGATGAGATCCACAACGATCTGATCATGCCCGGCTACACCCATGTGGCACTGCCCACCATCTCGGCGGAAGCTTCCAAACACTGCGCTTACCTCACCGCCCCCAGCAAAACCTTCAACCTGGCCGGTATGCAGCTGTCCAATATCTTTATCGAAGATGCCGCCATCCGCGGCAAAATGATGATCGGCAAGCTGATGGGCATGAGCCTGAGCCAGGTCGCCATCAGCTACGAAGCCTGCCGCCTTGCCTACGACAAAGCAGAGCCCTGGCTGGATGCCCTCATTGATGTGGTGGACGGCAACGCCAAATATGTCAAGCGCTTCCTGCAGGAAAACATCCCCGAAGCGAAAGTCTATCCCCTCGAGGGAACCTACCTGCTGTGGGTGGACTTCCGCGGTCTTGGCATGACCCACAAAGAGCTGGAGAAAATGAATCTCAAAGCCGACCTGTATCTGGACGAAGGCGGCATGTTCGGCCGTGCCGGACGGGGCTTTGAGCGCTTTAATCTGGCAATGCCCCGTTCCGCGCTGGAAAAAGCCATGGAACGCCTTCTGAAAGGCTGGAACGAGGTCAAGGCTGACTGGGCCGCCAACGGAAAGCCCGAGCATATCACCCTCGAAGCCGGTATGGAAATGCCCGACTTTACCTACGATACCCCCTTCGCCAAAGGACTGTCCTTTAAAGCCGAGACCGTCGGCAAACCCACCGTCCTGCTGTTCCACCGCTACTACTCCTGCGGACTTTGCTCCATGGCACTGCATCAGCTGGCAGGCGAGTACGAGACCGTCACCGCCGCCGGCGCGCAGGTCAAGGTGGTCATGCAGTCCACCCCCGAAAGCATTTTCGAATCCATGGGCGGACAGAACACTCTGCCCTTCGACATCATCTGTGACCCCGACCGTGTGCTGTACGAGCGGTTCAACGTCTTTACCGCCGACACCATGTTCGATCTGCCCGGCGACAACATTCAGGCCATCCTGCCCATGATCGGTTCCATGTTCTCCGGCGGCGAGCAGAACAGCGCCCCCACCGAAGGCGCGCAGGACCAGCTGCCCTCCTGGTTCGCCATCGGCGCCGACGGCAAGCTCTGCCATGTCCACTACGGCGAAAGCCTGTTCGATGTTCCCTCTGCCAAAGAGATGGTGGATGCACTCAAATAAAAGAAGCTCTTTTCAAAAAAAGCCCGAAAACCAAAATTTTCGGGCTTTTCTTTTTGCAGAATATCTGCTATCATAAAATCCCAACGAACGGATGTTCTGTCCGAAAATCCGGACTTTTCTTCTGCTATACTGGAATCACCAAACAGGGGAGGCGGAAAAATTGAAAAAGCGGATCTACGCCTGCATCGACCTGAAATCCTTCTACGCCTCGGTAGAGTGTGTGGAACGGGGTCTCGACCCGCTGACCACCAATCTTTTGGTGGCGGACGGTGAACGGACCCAAAAGACCATCTGCCTCGCCGTTTCCCCATCCCTTAAGGCCTACGGCATCCCCGGAAGAGCCCGTCTGTTCGAGGCGACCGAAAAAATCAAACTGGTCAACGCCCAGCGGCGTAAAAAAAATAAAGAACATACGTTCACAAATTCTTCCTGTTTTGCGCCGGAACTGGCGGAACACCCCGACTGGGAGGTCACCTTCATCACCGCCCCGCCGCGGATGGCGCTGTACGTGGACTACTCCACCCGCATCTATCAAATCTACCTGCGGTTTTTAGCGCCGCAGGATATCCACGTCTACTCCATCGACGAGGTCTTTCTGGACCTGACTCCCTATCTTTCCGCCGCGGGAAAGGACCCCTTTTCCTTTGTCAAAACCATTTTGCGGCAGGTTCTGGAAGAAACGGGCATCACCGCCACCGCCGGCATCGGTACCAATCTGTATCTCTGCAAGGTCGCCATGGACATCGTTGCCAAAAAAGTCCCTGCCGATGCTGATGGGGTCCGCATCGCCTTTTTGGATGAGCTTTCCTACCGGCAAACGCTGTGGGACCACCGTCCCCTCACCGATTTCTGGCGCATCGGGCGCGGCTACGCCCGCAAGCTGGAAGGGGTGGGGCTGATGACCATGGGGGATATTGCCCGCTGCTCCATCGGAAAGCCCACCGAGTTTTACAACGAAGAGTTGCTGTACCGGCTCTTCGGCATCAACGCCGAACTGCTGATCGACCACGCCTGGGGCTGGGAAAACTGCACCATCGCCCAGATCCACGCCTACCGCCCCGAAAACCGCAGCATCGCCTCGGGACAGGTGCTGCAAAGCCCCTATTCCTTTGAAAAAGCCCGCATCATCGTGCGGGAGATGATCGACCTTTTGGTGCTGGATCTGGTGGACAAGGATTTTCTGACCGACCAGATCGTCCTCACCGTCGGCTACGACGTGGAAAACCTCACCGACCCCGTTCGCCGTGCCGCCTATCAGGGACCGGTCACCGTCGATCACTACGGGCGAAAGGTTCCCAAACACGCCCACGGCACCGCCAATCTGGGAGGACATACCTCCTCCACCCGCCAGATCTCCGCCGCCGTCGTGCAGCTGTACGACCGCATCGTGGACCCGGCTTTGCTGATCCGGCGTCTGAACCTTTCCGCCAATCACATCCGCCCCGAGAACGAAATGTCCGCCGATCCGGTTTTCGAACAGCTGGACCTTTTTACCGACTACGCCGCCCTGCAGAAACAGCGGCAGCAGGAATCGCTGCGCCTTGAAAAAGAAAAGCAGATGCAAAAGGCGGTGATCACCATCAAAAAGCGGTTCGGCAAAAACGCCATCTTAAAAGGCACCAACCTGCAGGAGGGTGCCACCACCCAAGAACGAAACCGCCAGATCGGCGGTCACAAAGCCTGAGGAGGGATCTTTTTGACCCAGAGCCACCGCTACGACGACATCATCCATCTGCCCCACCCCATTTCGCCCCGCCATCCGCGGATGTCCGCCCTCTCCCGTGCGGCACAGTTTGCCCCCTTTGCGGCGTTGTCGGGCTACGGTGACGCCATCGAAGAAACCGGCCGTCTCACCGACTCTTTCATCGAGCAGGACCCGTCGGCGATCTCTCTTTTGGAGCAAAAACTGCAGCTTTTATGGGAACATCTTTCCCAAAAGCCCGAGGCGGTCTTTACCTATTTTCAGCCGGACAGAAAAAAATCCGGCGGCGCCTACTACACCCTTTCGGGGACGGTCAAAAAAATCGACCCCATCGAGCGAAAGATCACCCTGCAAAGCGGGACCTGCATCCCTATGGAAGCCCTTTTGTCGGTGGAAAGTGATCTTTTTTCCGCTTTTCCGATGGATCTTTAGCGCAAAAAAGCCGAAGTTTTTCGAAAAACTTCGGCTTTTTCTTCGTCTGGACCCTGCGCCATGTTTTGTTAAACTTTTGCCAAGAATTTTAACCCTATCTATTTACTATGATTAAATAATCTGATAGAATAAGAAAAACAAACGTATCCTTTTATGAGAAATCATCCCCATTTCAGGAGGTCATCTATGAAAAACACCCGCTCCCGTTTCACCCGCCTGACGAGCATTTTCCTCTGCCTCGTGCTGACGGTATCGCTGCTGCCGGTCGCCGCCTTTGCCGACCCCGTGTCGGTCACCTACCGCGACTTAAACGGCGATATCCAGACAGTCAGTGCGACGGTGCTTTCCACAGGAAGCTACAACTACACCTTTACCGAAGGCTGGTATCTGATTCGGGGCTCTTTTTCTACCTATAAAAACGACATTCAGGGCAACGTCAATCTGATCCTCGAAGACGGCTGCCTCTGGGATGTCCAGCGCATCGA
>JAFQTW010000132.1 GCA_017408855.1 Oscillospiraceae bacterium
GATGTTGGTCTTGTCCAGACGGTATTCGATCTTACCAGCCTTAGCTTCGGTAACAGCCTTACCGGCGTCGGGGGTAACGGTACCGGCCTTGGGAGAGGGCATCAGACCACGGGGGCCGAGGATCTTACCCAGACGACCTACAACACCCATCATGTCGGGGGTTGCAATAACAACATCGAAATCCATCCAGTCTTCGCTCTGGATCTTCTGCATCATA
The DNA here is from genome assembly GCA_017408855.1 of Oscillospiraceae bacterium. Classification (GTDB taxonomy): domain Bacteria; phylum Bacillota; class Clostridia; order Oscillospirales; family Ruminococcaceae; genus UBA3818. The sequence goes on from JAFQTW010000132.1 coordinate 218, forward strand.
TCCTCAGCGCCTACATACTCAGCACCGGCATCTTTTGCCAGCTGAACGTTGTCGCCTTTGCAGAATACCAGAACGCGGACAGATTTACCGGTTCCGTTGGGCAGAACTACTGCGCCACGAACCTGCTGGTCAGCGTGACGGGAGTCTACACCCAGTCTTACATGTACTTCTACAGTCTCATCAAACTTAGCGGTAGCGGTTTTAACACACAGGTCAAACGCTTCCTCTACGTCGTACAGTTTGGTTCTGTCAACGAGTTTGGAGCTGTCCTGATATTTTTTACCGTGTTTCATACTCGTTCTCCTCCCTTATGAGTGGTACTAAACGGAAACTTCCTCCCACCCGGGAGATTAGTCTACTACTTCGACGCCCATGCTGCGCGCAGTACCGGCGATCATGCTCATAGCAGACTCGACGTTTGCAGCGTTCAGGTCAGGCATCTTCTGCTCTGCGATTTTTCTAACCTGCTCTTTGGTGATCTTTGCAACCTTGTTCTTGTTGGGAACACCGGAACCGCTGTCAATACCGCAAGCTTTTTTGATCAGTACAGCAGCAGGGGGGGTTTTGGTTACGAAAGAGAAAGAGCGGTCTGCGTACACGGTGATAACAACGGGAATGATCATACCGATGTCATTTTTGGTACGCTCGTTGAATTCCTTCGTAAAGGACATGATGTTTACGCCGTGCTGACCGAGAGCCGGACCAACAGGCGGCGCGGGCGTTGCTTTACCAGCAGGGATCTGCAGCTTGATAAAGCCGACAACCTTCTGAGCCATAATTTGCACCTCCATAGTTTACGTGGTTCATGGCGGAACGGAACGTCTTTCCGTCCCTCCCACAGGCACGCCCCGGACGGGACACACCCAAACGCGGTTTTCACCGCCAAAACCGGCCGGACGGCCGATTTCCCTCAAAAAGATTAATCATCCAGCTGGACCTGATCCAGCTCGAGCTCTACCGGAGTCTCGCGTCCGAACATGGAAACCACAACTTTTACCTTGTTCTTTTCCACATCCAGCTCTTTTACGAGGCCGGCGAAGCCTTCCATGGGTCCGTCGGTGATCCGGATGGTATCGCCAACGGTGTAGTTGACCTCGATCTGTTTCTTCTCAACGCCCAAAGCCGCAACCTCTTTTTCGGTCAGCGGAACCGGTTTGGAAGAAGGACCTACAAAGCCGGTGCAGCCGCGGGTATTGCGGACCACATACCAGGACTCGTCGGTCATGATCATTTTGATCAGAACATAGCCAGGGAAAATTTTGCGTTCTACTTCGCGCTTTTTATTGTCTTTGATCTCTGTAACTGTCTCGGTGGGGACTTTGACTTCCTGAATGAGTTCCTGCATCCCGCGGTTCTCGACAGCTTTTTCGATGTTGGTCGCCACTTTATTCTCGTAACCGGAATAGGTGTGGACAACATACCATTTTGCTTCTTCAGACATTCTTAATCCCTCCACGCTGGGTTATGTTCCGTTACCGGAACTTAACCGGCCAATCCAAGGAGCAGGTTTACCAGACCGGACAGTACAGCGTCCAGGATCCAGATGAAAGCACCTACGATCACACAGGAAGCCAGAACAACAGCAGTGTTGTTGATGACCTGTTTTTTAGAAGGCCATACGACCTTCTTGATCTCGCCTTTCATGTCCTTGCAGCCTTTGACGAAGCGATGGGCCATACGTTTCAGAAAGCCTTCTTTTTTCTCGTTTTTCGCTTTATCAGCCATAACTCAAAAATCCTGCCTTTCCTGACCCTACTTGGACTCTCTGTGGAGAGTATGTTTCCGACAGAATCTGCAGTATTTGTTCATCTCCAGTCTGTCCGGATCATTTTTCTTGTTTTTCATGGTGTTGTAGTTGCGCTGTTTGCATTCAGTGCAAGCCAAGGTGATTTTTACTCTCATTTCGGCACCTCCTGATTAACGGAATTGTTTGCCTCCCTCTTGTGAATAAGGAAGAGTTTTTAAAAATGAACACAAAAAAATAAACCCTTTTAGAGGTAAAGTTAGTTTATCACGGATTGTCCCCCCCGTCAACACCTTTTGGGGCAAATTCCGCAAAAAACATAAAAAAGTTTCTTTTGCCGCGGCAGTTTCCCGCAGTTTCCACATATACTGCGGAAAAAGGGGTTCAAAAGCCGGTGAAAGCCGGATTTTGAAACGTCTGCACCGGCTGAAAGGTTGATTTTGCTGGACCATATGTAGTATACTTATATAATGTGCAGCTATGCTTCACATCTACCGGCAGCCAACCCGCGGTGAATACCGCAGCTTACTTATTATATAGGAGTGTGTCCCATATGTCAAAGTGTTCCGTAGCAGTTATATTCGGCGGTGCTTCCAGCGAATACGAAGTATCCCTTCGTTCCGCCGCTTTTGTGATTTCCGGCATCGACCCGGAAAAATATGATCTGACCATGGTCGGCATCACCAAAACCGGCAACTGGTATCTGTATAACGGACCGGTGGAGAAGATCGCCGACAACAGCTGGAACCAGCCCCAGTACGTCACCCCCGCCATCCTGCCCCCCGACCCCACCTACGGCGGTCTGCTGGTCATGGAAGAAGGCGGCAGCCGTGTGATCGAGCTGGACGTGGTCTTCCCTGTTCTCCACGGCAAAAACGGCGAGGACGGCACCATCCAGGGCGTGTTCGAGATGGCGCAGATCCCCTATGTGGGATGCGGCGTGCTGGCCAGTGCCGCCTGCATGGACAAAGCCATGACCCATACCGTTCTCGATCAGGCCGGCATCCCCAACGCCATGTGGGCAGACATCTACCCCTGGGATCTGGAAAACTTCGATGAGACCGAGCTGGAGCTTTGCGACACCCTGGGCTACCCCATGTTCGTCAAACCCGCCAATGCAGGTTCTTCGGTAGGCGTGAGCAAAGCCGCCAACAAAGAGGAGCTGCTCTCTGCCTTGCAGCTGGCCTTCGAGCATGACGGCAAAGCCGTTGTGGAAGAGTTCATCAAAGGCCGTGAGGTGGAATGTGCCGTATTCGGCAACCACGGCGCGAAAGCTTCTGTTCTGGGCGAGATCGCACCGAAGAAAGAATTTTACGATTACGAAGCCAAATATCAGGATGATTCCACCGATCTGTACATCCCCGCCCGCATCAGCGAAGAGACTGCCGATCTGGTCCGCGAGCTGGCTCTGGCCGCTTACGAAGCGCTGGGCTGCGCCGGTCTTTCCCGCGTGGACTTTTTCGTACAGGACGAGGGGATCATTCTCAACGAGATCAACACCCTGCCCGGCTTTACCGCCATCAGCATGTATCCCAAGCTGATGATGGAGGGCGGCATGACCCATTTTGAGCTGATCAGCGGACTGATCGAGCTGGCACTCAATAAATAAGGAGGATCCGAATGGATAATCGTCCCATCGGAATTTTCGACTCGGGTCTCGGCGGTCTCACTGCGCTGAAAGAGCTGCGCAGCTTAATGCCCGGCGAGGACCTTGTCTACTTTGGCGATACGGGGCGCGTCCCCTACGGCGCCCGCAGCGTAGAGACCCTGCGCCGTTTTGCCATGGAAAACATCCGCTTTTTAAAAAGTCACAATGTAAAAATGATCGTTGCCGCCTGCGGCACCATCTCTTCCATTATGACCGACGAGATGGAACAGGCGCTGGATCTTCCCTTCACCGGCGTGGTCAAAGCGGCAGCGAAGGCAGCCTGCCGCGCCACCAAAACCGGACGCATCGGCGTCATCGGCACCTCCGCAACGGTGCAGAGCGGCTCTTACGCCCGCATCATCGGTGCGGAAAGAGCGGATGCGCAGGTCTTTGCCCATCCCTGTCCCCTTTTCGTTCCGCTGGTCGAAAACGGCTACATCGATCGGGACAACGAAGTGACCAATCTGGTGGCAAAGGACTATCTGACCCCTTTCGAGGAGGAGCAGCCCGACACTTTGATCCTGGGCTGCACCCACTACCCGCTCATCGCGCCGACCATCGGCAAGATCATGGGCGATGGAGTGACCCTCATCGACCCCGGTCGGGAGGCGGCCCGCTTTGTCAAGGAATATCTGGCAGCCCATCAGATGGAAAATGAAAACAAACAGGGTTCCACCCGTTATTTCGTTTCGGCGGACACGCAGGATTTCGACGCCATTGCAGCGCGTTTTCTGGGGCACCGTCTGGAACGGGAAGTGGAGCATGTGGAAGTGGATTCCCTGACACTGTAAGAAACGAGGATCTGCATTTTGAATAAGGAATTATCTCTGAAAAAAGATGTGATGATCACCCTCAAAGGCACCCAGTATGCCGACGGCGATTCCGACTCGGTGGAACTGACCACCGTCGGCCAGCTGTACCGCCGCAACGGGGTATACTACCTTTGCTACGAAGAATCGGAAGCCACCGGCTTTCAGGGTGCGAAAACGACCCTAAAGGTCGAGGGCAGCCGCCGGGTGACTATGCGCCGCACCGGTGAAAGAATGCGTTCGCAGCTGATCATCGAAAAAGGCGAGCGTCATCAGTGCTGTTACGACACCGGCTACGGCACCATGACTTTGGGCATCTCGGGCGATCACATTGAATCAAAGATCGATGACAACGGCGGGCATCTGTCGGTCCGCTACACGCTGGA
>JAFQTW010000133.1 GCA_017408855.1 Oscillospiraceae bacterium
CCGGATTCCTTTCTATAAACTGCTCCTTAAAATTTTCGTGATTTATCGATCCCGTCCGTTGGGTTTCTGCGCATTGTTTTCAATGAGCGAATCCCGTTTTTCACAATAGTATTCGAACAAGGTTTTCTCACCGACACGATATTTTTTGAGGAACGTCTCCATCGTGTTATACTCCTGTTTCAAACTCGAAAAATTCCGCGCGTTTCTGATTTTTTCCTGCCAGCCCGCCATGGAATTTTCTTTACGCCGCTTCTCCTCCTCCGTTTGCCGATAGCGATCCAGCTGTCGCTGCAAAGTAAGGATCTGATCGTTGGCTGTATAAAGCTTTGTTTGCAGCCGTGAGATTTCTGCTTGCAAGTCATTGTTTCTCTTTTGATACTGGATTCCTTTCTCCGCCAGGGCAACGACTGCAGGAAGGCGCTCCATCACCTCGGCTTTGCCTTTTTCTACCGCCTTTATGCTTTTTTCCGTCACTCTATAGTGGTCTTTCGTCAACGATAAAGGAGATCGGAGAATCACATCCATTGCTACTTCAATGGATATAATCGCCTTTAGCGTCATTTTTACAGATTCCGGTGAAATCAGATCCTGATCAATTACCTCGGAAAGCTGATTCTTATAGCTCTGCAGAACCCGCATTGTATCCCGATCGGACTGCCAAAAGCTGAGAGGCTGCCCATTGAATTGGGAAATATTGGGATCCTTTCGATCTGTCACACCGTACGCCATCGCCAATCCGGCATGGTGAAAAGCTTTTTCCGCCAGCGCCGTGAGACGATTGCGAAATGCGTTGAAAAGGATGGGAGGTTTCGCCATGTTATTGCTCCAGCTTCGTTCGGGCTTATAACCGAGATCCGCCAATGCCGCATCCAACCCAAAGCCAAGAGGAAAACCCTCCGGCAGTTTCTTTACCGACCTGACATCCGGACCGGGCTTTACTTCAAAGTCCTTCCATGCTTTTCGTGTGTAGTAGGGAAAGTAATCGATGTGCAGATGATAAGCGCCTCGCTCATCCAGATGCAGGGTCGAACCCAAAAGCAGAAAGCTGGGAAATGCCGTTTGCATTTTTTCGGTGATTTCTCTGCTGACCTGCAGGGCCTGTCTATCATTGATTGCGCCCGTAAGCCGTGAGCTCATATCGCCGAATTCCAGGATAATACTTCGGAATAGTTCCGGGGCCGAATCCCTCCCTGTCACCGGATTATGTCCGCTTTTATGGCGAAGAACAAAGGCGATGATCTCTTTTTCTCCGCTGATCGTCGCGTAGGCTCCTTTGCGTGGTCTCTTTCTTAAGCCCTGCTGCGCCTGTGCTTCGGCCAGCTCTCTACGGCGGATCTGGTTTTCGTTGTACGTTTCAAAAAACGGCTGTAAAAATTCACAAATTTTCGTCTCGTACGGGATTGGCTCTACCAACTCGATGACGCCATCCGGTCTGGGGAAAACATGATCTAAACTGTTACGATACGCAACATCGTGATTGTGCTGCTCTGATCCGATCCCTACTCGAAGCGAGAAGGATATTTCGTGTCTCATTTCATAGTCTCCTTTCTACTTTAGCGCGGTATTATGTCACTTTGTCCCGACAAAGTCAAGAAAAGGGCCATACTCTCACGATTAAAGCGTTTGAGTACGACCCTTTTCTTTTTCTTCCTTTTAAGCTGTCTTGGCAATAAATATAGATGCCGATTCTTCATCTGTTTCATCGTTCCACCTCCTTTCCAGAATTTGACCGTTTAAGGACCAAGCTCACTTTAACATAGCTCCCTCAATTTGTCAATGGATAAAATTTTAATTATATACAATTGTCCAGACAAAGTCAAGACATTATTTCTATCTTTTTTTCCTTTTCCCGCAAATTAATTGAGAAATCCTATTGACCTTGGAGCGGCTCCATGCTTTATACTGAAACAGAACTTACCAAAAGTTGGGAGGGGTTTGCCGTGAAACCGAAACGCCGCGGACGGGGTGCTATGATCGCCCGCTTTTTAAAAGGATCGTATCTGTACTTTTTCTTTGCGATCGTCACATCCATGCTCCATACCGTATTTAACTCCCTGAACCCGCAGGTCATCCGTGCCATGGTCGATTCGATCATCGGCACCGAACCTTTTGAACTGCCCGATATCCTTTTGAATCTGATCGAATCGGTGGGCGGACGGGACTATCTGCGCGAACACCTTTTGTGGGTGGTCGCCGCCATTTTGCTTATCGCTTTGTGCGCGGGACTGTTCACCTATCTCAGCCGCTGGTGTACCGCCAAAGGCGCCGAGGGATTTACCCTGCGCATCCGTGAGCAGCTGTTTTCTCACATTCAGCGCCTGCCCTATCAATGGCATGTCAAAAACCGCACCGGCGACATCATCCAGCGCTGCACCTCCGACGTGGAGGTCATGCGCAACTTTGTCACCGGACAGCTTCTGGAGATCGTCCGTATCGTATTTCTGGTGGTCTTTGCCATGAGCATCATGTTCTCCATGGACCGTAAGCTCACCTGGATCGCTCTGGCCTTTATGCCGGTGGTCGTCGCCTACTCCTTTTTCTTCGGCGGAAAGATCCACGACCTGTTCCGCGAGGCCGACGAATCGGAGGGCGACCTGTCCGCCGCCGTGCAGGAAAACCTCACCGGTGTGCGGGTGGTCCGTGCCTTCGGACGGGAAAAATACGAGATCGAGCGCTTTGACGAAAAGAACGAGCGCTTTGCCAACAAATGGCTGGATCTGAGCTATATCATGGGCACCTACTGGGGCGTCGGCGACCTGTTCACCGGCCTGCAGATCATGGTCATTCTGGTAATGGGAACCATCGAATGTGTCAGCGGGAACATCTCTCTCGGCACCTTTATGGCCTTTATCTCCTACAACTCCACCCTTGTCTGGCCCATCCGCAGTCTGGGACGTGTCCTCTCCGAAATGAGCAAGGCCGGCGTTTCCATCGACCGAATCAACTATATCCTCGAAGAAAAAGAAGAGCAGGATGACCCCGCCGGTCTCACCCCCGACCTGCGCGGCGACATCGTGTTCGAAAACGTAAACTTCGCCTACGAGGGACAGCTGCCCCTTCTGAAAAACGTCAGCTTCACCATTCCCGCCGGCTCGACCTTTGCCATTCTGGGCGGGACCGGCTCGGGCAAATCCACCCTGATGCACCTGCTCGACCGCCTGTACGAGCTGCCCGAAGAGGGCGGACGGATCACCGTCGGCGGCGTGGACATCCGGGACATCAAGCTGAGCCATCTGCGCAAAAACATCGGCATGGTGCTGCAGGAGCCCTTCCTGTTCTCCCGTACCATCCGCGAAAACGTCTCCGCCGCCCAGCCCGGCGCGGACCTTTCCGAAGTGCGCCGTGCCACTTCTATCGCCAGCGTAGACGATGCGATCTCCTCCATGACCGAAGGCTACGACACCGTCGTCGGCGAGCGGGGCGTTACCCTCTCCGGCGGACAGAAGCAGCGTGTTGCCATCGCCCGTATGCTGATGCAGAAAGCACCGGTCATGATCTTCGACGATTCCCTCTCCGCCGTTGACTCCGAGACCGATGCCAAGATCCGGCAGGCGCTCAACGAAAACCTCGGCGGATCCACCGTCATTTTGATCTCCCACCGCATCACCACCCTGATGAATGCCGACTGCATTTTGGTCCTCTCCGGCGGTGAGATCGCCCAGATCGGCACCCACAAAGAGCTGATCCGTCAGCCCGGCATCTATCAGGATATCTATAACATCCAGACAGCGCAGGACGATCAGGCGCTGCTGGCCAAAGAGGAGGTGTAACGATGGCAGCACATCAGGAACAGGAATACAATAAGCCCTTTGATCTCAAGATCTGGAAAAAGCTTCTTCCCTTTCTGCGTCCCTACTACAAAAACCTTGTGGCGGTGGTACTTTTAAACATGCTCATGGCACTGATCGACATCGCCATGCCGCTGTTTCAGCGTTACACCATCAACCACTATATCGCCGATGGGACCACCCGCGGCATCGGCGGCTTTGCCCTTTTGTACGGCGGCGCCATCGTGTTCCAGACCCTTGTGGTCATCCTCTCCACCCGCCAGTCCATGTGGATCGAGATGAAAACCAACCGGGATATGAAGCGCGAAGCCTTTGTCCACCTGCAAAAGCTGTCCTTCTCCTACTACAACGTCACCCCCATCGGTTATCTCATCGCCCGTGTCATGAGCGATACGGGAAGGATCTCCGGTATGCTTGCCTGGGGTCTGATGGACGTGATGTGGAGCTTGGTCTACGTCATCGGCGTGTTTATCTCCATGCTGCTTTTAAACTGGAAGCTGGCCCTTTTGGTCATGCTGGTGGTCCCTGCCATCGTCCTTTTGACCGGCTATTTCCAGAACAAGATCCTGCACTGGAACCGTAAGACCCGCCGCATCAACTCCCAGATCACCGGCGCCTTCAACGAAGGTATCTCCGGTGCCAGGACTTCCAAGACCCTCGTCATCGAGGAAAACAACATGGCGGACTTTCAAAAGCTCACCGCCGATATGCGCGAAGCCTCCATCAAGACCCAGATGCTCACAGCGGTCTACATGCCTTCCATCATGTTTTTAAGCTCCATGGCCACCGCCCTCGTTCTCACCCGGGGCGGCTACCTGTCCATGCAGGGACTGATGGAGATCGGCACCCTCTCCGCCTTCACCTCCTATGCGGTGGGCATCTTCGAGCCCATCCAGATGATGGCGAGAATTCTGGCGGACATCATCTCCGCCCAGGCCAACATCGAGCGTGTTACCGGACTTTTAGAGGAAGTTCCCATGATCACCGACACCCCCGAAGTGGTGGAAAAATACGGCGACAACTTTACCGGCAAGCGGGAAAACTGGGAGCCGATCCGGGGCGATATCGAGTTTCGGGACGTGACCTTCCGCTACCCCGACGGCAACGAGAATATCTTGGAGCATTTTAATCTGACCATCCCCGCCGGGACCACCGTCGCCATCGTCGGCGAGACCGGCGCCGGAAAATCCACCCTCGTCAATCTCGCCTGCCGCTTCTTTGAACCCACCGACGGACAGATCCTCATCGACGGAAAGGACTACCGCGAGCGCTCTCAGCTGTGGCTGCACAGCAACATCGGCTATGTGCTGCAAAATCCCCATCTGTTCTCCGGAACGGTCCGGGAAAACATCCGCTACGGACGGCTCGATGCCACCGACGAGGAGATCGAAGCCGCGGCCAAAGCGGTCTCCGCCCATACGGTGGTAGAAAAAATGGAGCTTGGCTACGATTCCGACGTGGGCGAAGGCGGCGACCGCCTCTCCACCGGCGAAAAACAGCTGATCTCCTTTGCCCGCGCGGTGCTGGCAGACCCCGCCATCTTCGTGCTGGACGAAGCCACCTCCTCCATCGATACCCAGACCGAGCAGCTGATCCAGCAGGCCATCGAGCATCTGCTGCAGGGGCGGACCTCCTTCCTCATCGCCCACCGCCTGTCCACCATCCGTCACGCCGACGTGATCCTGGTGGTCAAGGACGGCAGGATCATCGAGCGAGGCACCCATCAGGATCTGCTGCGGCAAAAGGGATACTATCACTCCCTCTACACTAAGCAGTTCGCCGAAGAAGCCTCGGCCGAGGCCCTTCGCTGACCGTAATATTTCGAAGAAAAGACGGGTTTTTTCACAAAAATCCGTCTTTTTCTTCTGTATTGACCCCCTTTTGCACCCGCATTATAATGATTTTTAGAAAGGATGTGTCTCATATGGTCGATGTCGTAGCTGCCCTCATCTGGGATGGGGACCGATTCCTCGCCTGCCAGCGTCCGGCACACAAAGCCCGCGGACTTTTGTGGGAATTCGTCGGCGGCAAAGTCGAACCGGGCGAAACCAAAGAAGAAGCGCTCATCCGCGAATGTCGGGAAGAGCTGGATATCACCGTTTCGGTGGGCGATGTTTTTATGGAGCTTACTCACCCCTACCCCGACCTGACCGTCCGCCTGACCCTGTTTCACGCCGCCATCCAAAGCGGCA
>JAFQTW010000134.1 GCA_017408855.1 Oscillospiraceae bacterium
CGCGCTGGCAAAGGCTTTGTCCCGTCCGGAAAGACCGCTTTCCTGCAGAAGGCGGTCCAGCACGATATTGGAATAGCCATCAGCGGTATCCACCCGCAGCAGGGCTTCGACCGCGATCTGTCTTGCGTTTTTCAAAAAACCGCTCCAATCGAAAAATTAGTCGTCGCGGCGGCGATTTGCCACCATGATCAGACGCAAAAGCTGCGCCAAAGCGGTGATCAGCGCTGCCACATAGGTCAAAGCTGCCGCTTTCAGGACCTTTCTCGCACCGGTCACTTCTTCGCCTTCCAGGATCGCCGCCTGCTCCAGGACCGCCATGGCGCGGGAACTTGCGTTAAATTCCACCGGCAAAGTCACCAGCTGAAATACGGCTGCCAGCGAGTAAAACAGGATGCCTGCCGTAACAAGGGGCTGCATCTCAAAGATAAAGCCCAGCAGGACCAGCGGTACTGCCAGCTGCGAGCCGATCTGTGTCGCAGGGATGATAGCGGTGCGCAGTTTGATGGGACCGTATCCTTCGGCATACTGAACGGCGTGTCCCGCTTCGTGAGCGGCAACGCCCAGCGCCGCTACCGAAGTAGAGCCGTATACCGAGTCAGACAGGCGGATCACCTGTCCTTTGGGGTCATAGTGGTCGGTCAGGCTGCCGGATACCCGCTCAAGACGGATATGGTGCAGTCCGTTGCTGTCGAGGATCATGCGGGCAACTTCCGCACCGGTATAGCCGCGGCGGTTATACACTCTCGAATAGGTGTTGAAACTGGATTTGACCTGACTTTGTGCCCATGCCGCCAGCAAAAGCGTCGGCACGATCAGCATCCAGTAGGTCGGATCCATCAGATTGTAAAACATAAATTCGCTTCCTTTTATCGCATTTTGTCTTAGATTTCCCGGTTTTTCGCAGGAAAACCCGGGTATGCAAGACTATCATAACGATATCTTATGTCAAAGAGATGGGGAACTTGTAAATTTTCTTTCGCTTCCTTCTCGGCGACCGCGCAGAAAATCCTCTCCGCGCATCCGTTTGCCGCCCTCGGGCTGCACTTCCAAAAGCTCCAGCGCGCCCTCTCCGCAGAAAACGATCAGCTTTTTGCCGTCGGCCCAGCAGCCTGGTTCGCCTTTTTGATCGGCAAGGGGGATCGCTTTGTGGACCTTAAACAGCTTCCCGTCCAGATAGGTGTACGCCGAAGGCCAGGGCGCCACGCCGCGGATCAGCCAGTCCAGTTCTTTTGCCGAACGGGTAAAATCCAGCGCGCCGTCCTGCTTTTTGAGCATCGGCGCATAGGTGGCAAGGCTGTCATCCTGCACGGTGCGGACAGCCGTACCATCCTGGAGCTTTTTCAGTGTGCCCAGCAGAAGCTCGGCGCCCAAAAGCGCCAGACGGTCCATCAGTTCGCCGGCGGTCTCTTCTTTTCCGATGGGTGTTTCGACTTTGTCCAGCATGTCGCCGGTATCCAAGCCCTCGCCCATAAACATGGTGGTCACGCCGGTGGTCTCTTCGCCGTTGATCACGCTCCACTGTACCGGACCGGCGCCGCGGTACTTAGGCAGCAGCGATGCATGGACGTTGACACAGCCAAAGCGGGGCAGATCCAGCATATCCTTGGGCAGGATGCGCCCGTAGGCAGCGACCACGATCACATCGGGATCACACTCTTTCAAAATGGCGAGAGCGGTGCCGTCCCGCATTTTGGCAGGCTGCCACACCGGAATGTTGTGGGCCATCGCCAGCTCCTTAACGGGGGGCGGGACCATTTTATAGCCGCGGCCTTTGGGACGGTCCGGCTGAGAAAACACGCCGGCTACCTCATGCTCGCTGTCGATCAGCGCCTGCAGGGTGGGAACGGCGAAATCGGGAGTACCCATATAAAAAACTCGCATAGCTTCTCCTATCTTACAAAACGATGATAAAACCGTTCTGTTTTCGCATTATACCCAGTTGCCGTCCGCATCCTGATGGAGCATGCGGCTTACCAGATCTTTATAAAGGCGGCCGTCCAGATGGTCGCACTCGTGGCAGATGGCACGGGCCATCAATCCTTCGCCTTCGAGGATGTACTCGTTTCCGTTGCGGTCCAGTGCTTTGACAGCAACTTTTTCGGGACGTTTGACCATGCCGTACTCGCCGGGGCTGGAAAGACAGCCTTCGGCATCGTCGATCTCACCGGCCTGTGCAATGATCACAGGGTTGATCAGCTCGTACAGCTGGTCGCCGCAGTCGATGACCACGACACGGCGCAAAACGCCTACCTGCGGTGCAGCAAGACCAACGCCGTTTCCTTCGTACATGGTTTCAGCCATATCGTCAAGCAGTGTATGCAGACGTTCATCAAATTTTTCAACCGAGCGGCACACCTTTCTCAGGCACTCGTCCCCTTCGATTCGGATCTCACGGATTGCCACAGTTCTTCCTCCTTACATATTTCCGTCGTAGTATAGATCGCCAAACACCGATACCTGCTTGTTTTTGGGGTCTTTGCCCGCTCTGGCCAGCAGCTCGGCGATCATCCGGCGAAAATCGGCGGTGTTTTTGCATTTGATCAATATTTTATAGCGGTATTTTCCGCTTACTTTCACGATCATGTTGGCGGTCGGTCCCAACACCCGCAGCGGAAGCTGGGGATAGTGAGCCTTCGCCGTTTCCTTTAAATCTGCCAGAAAGCTTTTTGCCGCGCCGATGACCTGCGATTCCAGCGGTCCCGAAAAACCGATGGCGCAGATGGTACAGAAAGGCGGATAGAGCATCACCTTGCGGTTTAAGATCTCCTCCGAGAAAAAGCCGTTATAGTCCTGGCAGGATGCCTGTTCGATGACCCGGTTGTCCGGCACATAGGTCTGGATCATGGCCCGTCCGGGCTTATCCCCTCTGCCTGAACGCCCGATGACCTGGGTGATCAGACTGAAGGTGCGCTCCTGACTTTTATAGTCATCGCCAAAAAGAGAGGCGTCGGCGGACAAAACACCGACCAGCGTGACCTGTGGAAAGTTGAGTCCCTTGGCCACCATCTGAGTGCCGACCATGATGTCGTACTCCCCTGCGGCAAAAGCGGCAAACTTTTCCGAGTGGGCGTTCTTGGTCATGGTGGTGTCCGCGTCCATGCGAAGGATCCTCGCTTCGGGGAACCGCTCCTGCAGTTCTTCCTCCAGCTTTTGGGTACCGACACCCATAAAGCGCAGATATTTTCCGCCGCATTCGGGGCAGTTCTCCTCCATCGGGCGGGTGTATCCGCAGTAATGGCACATCAGCCGTCCATTGGCGGAATGATAGGTCATGGCGATGGAGCAGTTGGGGCAGCTGGCGGCGGTGCCGCATCCGGTACAAATGACCTTGGCGTGATAGCCCCGGCGATTCAGCAGCAGGATGGTCTGTTCCCCTTTTTGCAGATTCTGTTCCATCTGCATCAAAAGCGGACGGCTCAAAAGGCTGTCGTTTCCTTCCTGCAACTCTTCGCTCATGTTCACGACCTCCACATCGGGAAGACGTGCCGCCCCATAGCGCTGATCCAGCTTGACCAGACGGTAATGTCCTTTTTGGGCATGGTAATAGCTTTCCACCGACGGCGTAGCCGATGCCAGCACCAGCAGGCAGTTGTGCTGCGCGCAGCGGAATTTGGCCACATCCCGCGCGTGAAAACGGGGGCTGGCCTCGGATTTATATGTGTGTTCCTGCTCCTCGTCGATAATAACAAGACCAAGAGCGGGAAACGGTGCGAAAATGGCAGATCGGGTCCCCACAGCAATGGAAACCTGTCCGGAGCGGATCTTTTTCCACTGATCCATCCGCTCGCCGAGGGACAGACCGCTGTGCATGATGGCGACCTGATCGCCGAAATAAGCTGTAAAATTCTCGATGGCCTGCGGGGTCAGCGAGATCTCCGGAACCAGAACGATGGCCTGCTTTCCCTGCTGCACCGTTTCGGCGATCAGCTTGAGATAGACCTGTGTTTTTCCGCTTCCGGTAATGCCGTATAAAAGCGCAGTGCTGTTTTGGTTCTGCGACAGCGCAGACGAAAGGCTCTCAAAGGCCCGCTCCTGCATTTCAGTCAGCTCGGGCAGCTCTTTCCGCTGCGAAGCGATCCCGTTTTGCCGCAGCACCTCGGCATCGTAATAATAAAGCAGACCTTTTTTCTGCAGAGATTTCATCACCGCTTCGGTCACGCCGGTGAAATATACCGTTTCTTTCACCGATGCGGTCTCCACCGTCTGCAAAAACTCAATGACCGCTTTTTGCTTTTCGGTCAGGCGGATCTGCTCGATCCCTTCTTCGGGCAGGCTCAGCGCCAGCATCCGGACCGTTTCATCCTTCATGCGGCGTTTTGCCGTTTCCTCCCGCACCAAAACGCCCTTTTGTACCATTTTGTGCAAAAGACCGCTTTCGGCGGAAAGACCCATCATTCCCAAAAGCTTTTCCTCCGGCATCATGCCCTTGCCGTTTTCCAGATAGGCGGCAAGAACACGCTCATCGTCGGAAAGCGCTTCGGTATTTTTATCCCACAGGGGGTTAAGCCCGTAGTCATACTGCATCCGATAGCCGATACCGCCGGGCAGGATCGCCTTGACCGCATCGAAATAGGAGCAGAAGGTGGTCTCCTTTAAAAAGTTCACCAGCCGAAGCATCTCGGCGGACAAAACCGGCTCCTGATCCAACAGGGCATGAACCGGCTTGAGCTTTTCCAGACTCTCCACCGGTCCGCGGGAAAGCACCATCCCCTGCCGTTTGCGGTTGCCGCCCCCAAAGGGCACCAGCACCCGCATTCCCGGCTGCAAGACAGAGGCGTACTGCACCGGGATGGCATAGCTGTACAGTTTATCAAAATGGTACGCTGCCTTGTCCACCGCTACGCGAACCGCCTCATAGGGTAAAATGGTGATCCTCTCCTTTTATTTCTCGGGGTTTACGCCTACATTCTCAGGCTCGATGATCTTGAATTTGCCGGCAGCCAGCTCCTGAACGGCGATCTTGACCGGTTTCTCGGTCATGATGATATGCTCATCCTCGGCATTCTGCGCGATCTCACGGGCACGTTTGGCAACGGCGATGACCAGGCTGTAATAGCTCTGGCCTTCTTTCAAAATTTCACTAACAGCAGGTCTCAGCATCATGTTCCACCTCATCAATAAATTCGTTTAAGTATTTTGCACTGTGTTTTGCCGCGCAGACGATACTCTCAAGCTGCAAAGCGGCGTCATCCACAGAGTCATTGATCACGATATAGTCATAGCTTTTGGCAATGCCCATCTCCCGGGCCGCATTGGAAAGGCGGCGGTTAACGGTAGCCTCATCCTCGGTGCCCCGTCCAAACAGACGGCGGCGCAGCTCTTCGAAGGAAGGCGGCATCACAAAGATCAAAAGTGCGTCGGGGCATTTTTCCTTGACCTGCAAGGCACCCTGCACTTCGATCTCCAGCACAACGTCGATCCCCTTCTGCAAATTCTCTTCCACCGGACCGCGGGGCGTGCCGTAGCAGTTTCCGGCAAACTCGGCGTGCTCAAGAAATCCGTCGTTTTCCACCAGTCTGTCAAAATCCGACCGGCTCATAAAATAGTAATGCTGACCATCCACCTCGCCTTCGCGGGGAGAACGGGTCGTAGCCGAAACAGAAAAAGCGGTGTCAGGATATTTCTTCAGATACTCTTTCAGAACCGTCCCTTTTCCTACGCCGGAAGGACCGGAAAAAACGATCAAAAGACCTTTGTTATTCATCGTCGTCCATCTCCTCTTCCTCATCCGCCAAACGGTTTGCAACCGTTTCGGGCTGTACCGCGGACAGGACCACATGGTCCGAATCGGTGATGATCACCGCGCGGGTGCGGCGGCCGTAGGTCGCGTCGATCAAGGTGCCGCGCTCCTTGGCATCCTGGATGATTCGTTTGATGGGAGCCGATTCGGGGCTGACAATGGCCACCAGCCGGTTGGCCGATACCATATTGCCAAATCCGATGTTGATCAGTTTCATTCTCCGATTCCCCTTTCGATTATTCGATGTTCTGGATCTGCTCGCGGATCTTTTCGATCTCGCTCTTCACGTCCACAACGATACGGGCAATTTCTATATCCTGCGCTTTGGAGCCGATGGTGTTGGTCTCACGGTTGAACTCCTGAATGAGGAAATCCAGCTTGCGGCCTACGGCGCCCTCCTGCTCCATGATGGAACGGAACTGCGCCACATGGCTGCGCAGACGGACCGTCTCTTCGGCAACTGCGATTTTTTCGGCGTAGATGGCAGCCTCGGTCAGGATGCGGGTCTCATCTACCTGCGCGTTCTGCAGTACCTCGCTGATCTTGTTGTAAAGACGGGTGCGGTATTCTTCCACCGTTTTGGGAGAACGCTCCTCGATCTTTTCCACAGCAGACAGGATAAAGTCCAGACGTCCCTCCACATCCTCTCTCATCTTGGTGCCTTCCACTTCACGCATCTGCACAAAGCGGTCCGCAGCCTCTTCTGCTACCGACAGAACGTCTGCCCAGATGGCATCCTCGTCCTCAGTCTCACGGCTGACGGTGAAAATATCCGAAAAGCGGCAGATGGATGCCAGCGAAAGATCGTCCTGCAAAGAAAGCGGCTCGGACAGGGTGCGCAGCGCATCCACATAGCTTTTTGCCAGCTCCGCGTTGACCTGCACATTGGCATTGGTCCCTTCGATGGTCTGGATGGATACGTTCACATCCACCTTGCCCCGGGACAGTTTGCCCTGCAGAAAACCTTTGAGACGGCTTTCCAGATAGCCGTATGCTCTCGGAACACGGGACGAAAACTCAAAATAGCGATGGTTCACCGAGCGGATCTCGACGAGAATATTGCGTCCGCCGATCAGCGCTTCGGCACGGCCGTAGCCGGTCATACTTCTGATCATTTTGATTCCTTCTTACCATATAATCTTTACCGGTTTGACTTGTCCTGCCAAAAAAGGACCTACAAACCCAGTATTCTATTATTTTACTCTCTTTCACCGATTTTTGCAACGTTACAGGCAAAGAAAAAGAACGGCGCAAACAAAAACACAGAATTTCCGGCGGAAATTCTGTGTTCGTTTTGTGATCAGTCGCTTGCCTGCGTCCGCTGACAGTCGGGGCAGATGCCGACAAAAGAGATGTTGTGTTCGGTGATGGCATAGCCGCTTTCCCGGTTCGCCGCGGCATCGAGTCCTTTGTCGTAGGACAAAAAGATGTCCTGCAGGCTGCCGCAGACCGAGCACTGTACATGGGAATGAGGCTCCATATTGCCGTCAAAGCGGTCAGCCGCATCCAGCGATTCGATCTTGCGGATCAAACCCTGTTCCACCAGCACGCCCAGATTGCGGTAAACCGTTCCCAAACTCAGCGAAGGATACTGGGGTTTGAGCTTTTCGTACACATACTCGGCAGTGGGATGGACCGGATGCTCCACCACCGTGTCATATACCACCTGGCGCATTTTCGACTGTCGACGTACTACCATGATCCTTCACTTCCTCTCCGTAAAACCGATGTTCATTGCCGATCCACCGTTACAGTGATCGGCTCCTGCAAAAAACCAATAGACTGCGCTGTCTGCCGGTCAAACAGTTCGATCCGGCAAACCGCTTCATACTGTCCCGCCAAGAGACTTTCGTTCAGCTTTGCCCGGGCAATATGGCTGCCCGGCGGGATAAATCCCGACTCGTACACGCAGCGCTCACCGACCCAATAGCTGATCTTTAACAGATGCCTGTTCCCGCTGTCGCTTTGAAACAGCACTGTCCCTTCCTGACGCGGCGAAGGATACCATACCGCCCGATTCATCCGGTATCGGGCAGACCCTTCTGCCACCGGCGAAGGATCATCCGTCTGCTCCGGCAGCGGACCGACTTCACAAAGCGGATCGACCGTGACCGAATACCCGCTCCACTGAGAGTCCGGCGGCGTTTCTTTTACCAGAAGCAGCGCCAGTATTCCCAAAAGGACCACCGCAGAGATCACGGCGGCACTGATCAAAAAAGCACGTTTTTCCGATTGCCGCTGCGGACGGTACATAGGCTTCCCTCTTTCTTATTAGTAATGATTATTATATCAAATAAGATTTCAGATTGCAACACTTTCCGACAGGTTTTTTCTGTGGTACAATGAAAAAAACGCATAAAGGAGAGCCGTTATGAATGCTCTTTTGGTGGCGATCAACGCTAAATACATCCACACCAATATCGCGGTACGCTATCTGCAAAAGTTTGCCGCCCCCCATCTTTCCGAACCGCCTCGGATCCTGGAAATGACCATCAACAACCGCACCGATCAGATCCTGGACGAGATCTTCCGTCACGATCCGCAGGTGCTGCTTTTTTCCACCTACATCTGGAACGTTCGGATGGTGCAGGATCTGGCACGGGAATACCGCAAGATCCGTCCCGACGTGCTGATCGCAGCCGGCGGACCGGAGGTCAGCTATGAATCGGCAGCCTTTCTGCGGGAAAATCCCCCCTTTGATCTTGTACTTTACGGCGAAGGGGAAAAAACCTTCTCGCAGCTGATGCAGGCGCTGGAACAGGGCGAGGACTGGACCGGTCTCAGCGGCATCACCTGGCGGTCGGGACAGAGTATTTTTCAAAATCCGCCGCAGCTTCCGCTGGATCTGTCGCAGCTGCCCTTCCCCTACGAGGCGCAGCTGATCGCCCAAAAGGATCAGATCAAATATTATGAATCCTCCCGCGGATGCCCCTATCAGTGTCAGTACTGCCTGTCCTCCATCGAAAAAGGGGTGCGGATGGCACCTCTGGACAAGGTTTTTTCCGAGCTTCGTCTGTTTATCGATGCCAAAGTCCGGCAGGTCAAATTTGTGGACCGCACCTTCAACTGTGACCGCAAGCGCGCCCTTTCCATCTGGAAATTTCTCAGCGAGAACGACAACGGCGTGACCAACTTTCACTTTGAGATCACCGCAGAGCTGCTGGACGAAGAGACGCTGGCCTTTTTGTCCACCGTCCGACCCGAGCTGTTCCAGTTTGAGATCGGCGTGCAGTCCACCAACCCCGAAACGCTATTGGCCATCCGCCGGCAAAACGACTGGGAAAAGCTGTGCAAAACGGTCAACACGGTCAAATCCTTCCGCAACATCCACCAGCATCTGGATCTGATCGCCGGACTTCCTTTTGAAGACTACGACAGCTTTCATAAATCCTTCAACGATGTATATTCCCTGCAGCCCGAGCAGTTCCAGCTGGGCTTTTTAAAGCTGCTCAAAGGCGCGGGACTGTTCCGGGATCGGGAAAAATACGGTCTTACAGCACGGGACTATCCGCCTTTTGAGATCCTCTCCACCCCCGCTCTTCCTTACGAAGATGTGCTTCGCCTGAAAGCGGTGGAAGAAATGGTGGAGCAGTATTACAACAGCGGAAGGTTCGTCCACACCCTGCGCTGGCTTTTTACCCGCATGGATGATCCCTTTCTCTTTTATCAGCAGCTGGGAGACCGTTATGTGGAAAACCGGCTGCATCTTTCCAGCCAGTCGCTGGAATCGGCCTACTCCTTTTTCTACGAATTTGCCGCTTCCCTTCCCTATGTAAACGGAGAAACGCTGGCGCAATATCTGAAGCTGGACTACTGCCTGCATCAGCGACCCAAACGTTTTCCCGCATGGTATCCGGGTCCGGATGCGGTACGTCTGCGCCGGGACTGCATCGCGTTTTTGACAGAAGAAGAAAACCGTCAGCGGTATTTGCCGCAGCAAAAAGAGCCCGATCCGCAAAAGCTGTACAAGCTTTGCTGGTTCGAGCCCTTCTCCTTCGATATTTTATCGGGAGTGGATTCTCCCTGTGTTTTGCTGTTCGATTACAGCCGCCGCGATCTTTTGGGCAATGCCCACGCGGAAAAAGTCACCCTGCCGAAACTTGCCGACTAAAGACAGGCTTTGATCTTTTCTGCTACCTCGTCGGAACACTCCTGCGGCAGACCGCCGTCCACCCAGCCAAATCCGTCTCCGTGATGGCGGGGAAAAATATGCATATGATAGTGGTCCAGATCGTTAAAATCGCCGCCGTTTTGCATTACGGTGTAGCCGTCGCAGGGAAAGGCCTTTTTCATGGCAGCGATCAGTCTGCAGGAAACCTTCATCAGATGGACTGCATCTTCTTCCGGCAAAAGGTCCGCATCGGGAACATGGACTTTGGAAATGAGCAGCATATGCCCGGTGCTAATGGGGTCGTAATCGAGAAACGCCACCGCCCGGTCATCCTCGTACACCTTTTTGCAATCCAAAAGTCCTGCCGCGATTTTGCAAAAGTCGCAGTCGTGTTTCATCGATCTCACTCCTTAAAGAAATTTTCTCCATTATAGCAAAGGGGCGGCAAAGATGTAAAGAAAACAGCTGTTTTTTGCGAGAATCGTGGTAAACTTTACATGGATTTTACAAACACCCCCTTTGCATTTTACCTTTTTCGCTCATAATACATACGAACTTTTTAAAAAAACAAACAAAAAGCAGGTGTATTATGGACATTTTTGCAGTTTTCGAATTGGTCGGCGGTCTGGCCATGTTCCTGTACGGCATGAACGTTATGGGCGACGGTCTGGAAAAACAGGCCGGCGGCAAGCTCAAGACCATCCTGGAGAAGATGACCTCCAACCCCGTCAAGGGCTTTTTGCTGGGTCTTGCGGTCACAGCCGTGATCCAGTCCTCCTCCGCCACCACCGTAATGGTCGTCGGTTTTGTCAACGCCGGCATCATGAAGCTTCGTCAGGCCATCGGCATCATCATGGGCGCCAACGTGGGAACCACCGTTACCGCCTGGATCCTGAGCCTGACCGGTCTTGAGGGCGACAGCTTTATCGTTCAGATCCTCAAGCCCTCTACCTTCTCTCCTCTCGTTGCTTTTATCGGCATCGTGATGATCATGTTCTTTAAAAAGGAATCTCTGCGCAACATCGGTTCCATCGCCATGGGCTTTGCGGTCTTGATGTTCGGTATGGACATGATGTCCGCCGCGGTAAAACCTTTGCAGAACGTTCCGGAATTCACCAGCATCCTGACCATGTTCTCCAACCCCATCCTGGGCGTTCTGGCCGGTGCGCTGCTCACCGCTGTGATCCAGTCCTCCTCCGCCTCGGTCGGTATCCTGCAGGCGCTGTCCGATACAGGAAGCGTTACCTTCTCTTCGGCAGTTCCGATCATCCTCGGACAGAACATCGGTACCTGTGTGACCGCACTGCTCTCTTCGGTGGGAACCAACAAAAACGCCCGCCGTGCCGCTGTGGTGCATCTGTACTTCAACCTCATCGGAACCACCCTGTTCCTGGTTCTCTTTTATGCAGCACACGCGATCCTGGATTTTTCCTTCTTCTCGCTTCCCATCGACAGAATGGGGATCTCGGTCGTCCATACCCTGTTTAACCTTGTTTCTACGCTGACCCTGCTGCCCTTTGCCGGTCTGCTGGAAAAACTGGCGCTTCTGACCATCCGCGACGACGGAAAAGACGAAAAACGCAAAGTTCTCGACGAAGATCTGCTGGACGAGCGTTTCCTGGCTTCTCCCTCTGTTGCGATCTTCCAGAGCCAGAAGATGACCCGCTCTATGGCGACTCTCGCGCAGAGCTGTCTGCATCAGGCCATCTCTCTCATCGGTAATTACGACGAGCAGGTCGCCCATGCCATCGAAGAGGGCGAAGATCAGATCGATCTGTACGAGGACAAACTGGGATCTTACCTGGTCCACCTCTCCGGCAAAAGCCTGACTCTGCAGGAAAGCCACGAGGTATCCAAGCTTTTGCATGTGATCGGCGACTTTGAGCGCATCGGCGACCACGCGGTCAACATCCTCAAATCCGCAAAAGAGATGAAGGACAAAAAATTCGTTTTCTCCGATGACGCCAAAAAAGAGCTGGATACCATCAGCTCCGCCATTGAAGAAGTGGTCCATCTGGCCACCGAAGCTTTCATCCGGGATGATCTCGCCATGGCTTCGCAGGTAGAGCCTCTCGAGCAGGTCGTGGACAATATGAAAAACGAGTTGCGCGCCCGGCATATCTCCCGTCTGCAGGCCGGTGAATGTACCATCCACAACGGATTTGTTTTCTCCGATCTGATCACCAACTACGAGCGTGTCGCTGACCACTGCTCCAACATCGGTGTATGCCTGCTGCGAATTGCCGAGGACACCTTCGATACCCACGAATATTTAAACCATATCAAAGACGGTCACAACGACAGCTTTGAGAAAAACTATCAGAAATACAAAGAGAAGTACTCTCTTGTTTGATCCCCTCTTCGGGAAAGGAATGGTAAACCTTGATCTACATTGTGGAAGATGATCTGAATATCCGCCAGATGGAAAGCTACGCGCTTCGCAACAGCGGGTACGATGTAATGGAGTTCGACGACAGCCGCAGCTTTTTCGCCCAGTGCGAAAAACGTCTGCCCCAGCTGGTCCTGCTTGACATCATGCTGCCCGGCGAGGACGGTCTGGCCATATTGCAGAAGATGCGGCAGGACAGCCGGACCCGTTTTACCCCGGTGATTTTGATCACCGCAAAAACCACAGAGCTGGATCGGGTCAAGGGTCTTGACCTCGGCGCGGACGATTATATCTGCAAGCCCTTCGGCATCATGGAGTTTATCTCGCGGGTCAAAGCGGTACTGCGCCGCACCCAAAAAGATGCGGACGAGATCCTGTCCTTCGCCCAGATCCAGATGGACGATCAAAAGCGCAGAGTATACAGCTGCGGCGAGGTTTGCGAGCTGACCTACAAGGAATATGAGCTTCTCAAGTACTTTTTACAGAATCCCGGTATCGTTCTTTCCCGCGATAAGCTGCTGTCCCGCGTTTGGGGGACCGACTACGAAGGCAAGAGCCGTACCGTGGATATGCACATCAAGACCTTGCGCCAGAAATTGGGCGAAATGGGCAGTCTGATCCGGACCGTTCGAAATGTTGGCTACAAGATCGAAGTGTGATACAATTGAATCAATAGATCTTTTAAGGAGAGATGACCATGAAAGAAAAACTCAAGCGAAAGTTTGTATTCATCGGTCTTCTCTCTGTTTTTTTGACCTCGCTGGCCATCACGCTGGTCTTCTACGGCGCCTTTCACTCCCAGGCCAAACGGGATCTTCGTTTCGCCATGGAGATCATTTTAAATAACGAACAGATCACCGAGGATCCCGAGATCCTGGATCTGTATCGCAGCGAGGGAACCCGTGTGACCCTTATTTCCCCCAGCGGTGCCGTTTTGTACGAAAGCGAAGCGGACAAGGATCAGATGGACAACCATCTTTTCCGTCCTGAGATCGAAAAAGCTTTGCGCACCGGCTCCGGCGAAAGTCTGCGGCAGTCGGAGACCCTTGGGTTCTCTACCTATTATTATGCGCGGCGCCTTCCCGACGGGGCGATCCTGCGTCTTTCGATGCATGTGCGCAATATGTACTCCATCTTTTTGCGGGCGCTGCTGCCGGTGCTGACGGTGGGAATTCTGGTCCTTTTGCTTTCGGTCGGTCTTTCGACCCATCTGACCCGACAGCTGGTCCGCCCCATCGAAGAAATGGCGATCTCGCTGGACACCGCGCAGGAGAACGGCGTTCCCTACGAGGAACTGGTCCCCTTTGTGACCATTCTGCGGGAACAGCAGCAGAAAAAAGAAGAGGTCGCGCAGATGCGTCAGGAATTTCCCGAAAACGTTTCCCATGAGCTGAAAACGCCGCTGACCTCCATTTCCGGGTATGCTGAAATGATCGAAGCGGGCATTGCGCAGCCGCAGGACATCCCGGTTTTTGCCGGCAAGATCCGCAGTGAGGCCGGTCGAATGCTGAATCTGATCGCCGACATTATCAAGCTTTCCGAATTGGACGAGCGGGAACAAAAACCCGACCGTCATCGGGTAGATCTGTACGAGCTGCTGGAAGA
>JAFQTW010000135.1 GCA_017408855.1 Oscillospiraceae bacterium
AACCGCCGACGCATTTGGCGGTCACGTAGGTATTGACATAGCTGGATGCGCTGCATCCGAAGGTTTCGCCCAGTCCGTGGCCGACAAAGCCGCCGATGTTGCTGGGCAGATCCCCGGTAGAACTAAAGCTTTTGATGTCCTCTACCGAGGCGGAACCGGTAGAAGCACAGTTTACAGCTTGAGAGCCGTCCGCCATAACGCCGGCGAAACCGCCGACATTGCCGCCGCCTACAACGTCTGCGTTGGTGGTGCTGTCGCTCACATAGCCGCTCAGATAACCGACCATGCCGCCGACCTGAGTAGTACCCTGCACGTGACCGGAAACGTGGCAGTTTTTGATGGAACCGCTGCAGCTCACAGCCATGAGTGCCGCGGAGGGATAGATCTGTACGCCAGTGTTGCCTTCTTCGGGATACAGGATCTGCATCGGCGCCAGAACGCCAGCGTTTTCCAACGTCAGGTTGCAGACCTGTCCCATCTGGTTGATGTGCCAGAACAGGGCCACGCCGCCAAGGTAACGGACATCGTTTTCAAAGACCGGAATGGGGGTCTTGGTCAGTTCCAGAGCGTATTCTTCGTCAAAGGTCAGGTTGGAAATGGTGTGACCCTGTCCGTCAAACACGCCGGAGAAGCCCTGATAGTAAGGATCACGGCTGTCCCGGTACTCTTCCCAGAACTCCAGCGCCATCTGGTTGGTGCCGATCATGGGCATTTCATAGCCTTCCATATCGATGTCGGCGGTGAGTTTATAGATGTTGAGTGTATCTTCGTAGCGACCCTCGTTGATGCGGTTTGCCGCCGCGATCAGCTCTTCGGGGGTGGAGATCTCTACCACTTCCTCTTTGACTGCGGGAAGGGTATCGACCTGTCGGGTGACCTCTACGATCTGCCAGATCTCATCGCCGTTCTGCAGGACGGACGAAGCAAATTCCGGAACGTTTTCGGCGGTCTGACGGCGCAGCACATACTGAACGCCGTACAGCTCACGACCGTCTTTCGCCACACGGCGGTACTTCATGGTCACGGTACCGTTGCTGTTTTCGCTGCATCGATCCAGGATCAGATCGTAATTTCGCTCGGAAGCGTAATAATCGATGGAATAGTTGGTCACCAGTTCCGCATCGGCGTGCTCCTCTTCCACATGCTGATAGAACAGACGGACGAGGGCTTCCTCATCGGTTTTGGGGACGGTGACGATATCAAAATCGCCTCGGTAATACTGGTCCAGCAGTTTGTTTTCCCGCATAAAGCCATGACCCAGGCTGATGGTGTTGCTGGCAGGAAGGTCCTCGCCAATGTCCTTGCCGTTGGCGTAGCGCTCGTGCAGGTCAACGATCTCAAAGATCGCCTGCTGGTCCTCCATGGGGACGGCGGCAGTCAGGTCCTCTTGGGAAATGGAAGAGGCAGGGTCATCCTCCTGGGAAGAGGATTTTTCCACCACCTGACAGCCGACCAGCACCGACAGCAGCACCGCCGTCAGCAGCAGAGCCATGGACAGGGTGCCTCTGTGCTTTTTCGAGCGGTCGAAGATGGCGGAAAAGCGCTGCATCAGGGTCTTTTTGGTATCGCAAAAGCCGGTGGAAAACAGGTACCGCTGGCGGACGCCCCGCTGCAGCACTTCCATGATCGCCTGGCTGTAACGGTTGCGGAACTCCTGATTCTTGCGGGCGGTGACCGTTTCATCACAGGCAAATTCCAGATCACGGTCAGCGGCGCGGATCATCCAGTGGACCATGGGGTTGAACCAATGGATGGTGGAAGCGACCATCAGCACCATTTTGTACCACAGGTCGCGGCGCATGATGTGTACCAGCTCGTGGCGGAAAACCATCCGCAGGGTATCATCGGGGTATTCTTCCGAGGGGAGCATCAAAACCGGGCGGCGCAGTCCGAATACCATGGGAGAAGGCAGATCCGGATTGCAAAGCAGCACCAGCTTGCCTTTAAAGCTTGCTTCCTTCTTGATCTCGTTGAGTATAATCAGAACCCGTCCGTTGGTGACGAGGGTGGCGTTTTTCTTGTGGCGGGTCATCTCGATATAAGCGGATGCCCGAAGGATCGCGGTGATCAAAGCGCCGATAGCCCAAATGCCGATGAGAAGGGTTTTCCAGGACAGGGCTTTGATCCGGGCAGAAAGGACCTGGAAGAAGGCCGAAAGACCGCCGGTCTCTTCCCTGTTTTCCTGCGGGATCACAGGAGATACCGCAGCGCCCTGCTGGGTCTCGGGGCGGACATTCACCGCCGGTGCTCCCTCATTTTCCGAAACGGCCGGCATCTGCGGGCGGACGGGAGCTTCTTCCGGCTGGGTCTGCATCTGCTCGACAGCGGTCTGCTCCGGCATGACCGGCAGATCCAGCTGGATCATGGGGATATTGACGGGGAAGATCAGGCGCAGGGCGATGATCAGCCACGCAAGGGTGCGCCATTTGGCGCGGTAGTGTTTTTTCAAAAGCGGAACGGCTGCCATCAGCAAAGCGATGACCACAGCCATGTTCAGAGAAATCTGCAAAAAAGTAAGAAACTGCTCGTACATCCTCTACTCCCCCTTTTTGATGTTGTCCAGATAAGCCTGCAGCTCATCCAGATCCGATTCGGTCAGATCGCGGCTTTCTACCATCGAAGCCACCAGATTGCGGATGGAGCTGCCGTGCAGCTTTCCGAGAAAGTGGCGATTCTCCAGCTTGGTGTAGTCATCCTGCGTGACCAGCGGTCGGTACAGGTTTTTGTTGCCGGATTTTTCGCAGGAGAGAAATTCCTTTTCCTGCAGCCGGCTTAAAAGGCTCAGGATGGTGGAATCGCTCCAGTGATGGGTATCATGCAGCTTTTTGTCGAAGTAGTTGCGGGGCACGGGACCATCCGCCTCCCAAAGGGCGATCATGATCTCCAGCTCCGATTCGGGGAGTTTTTTCAGTTTCACGGTCAAATCCTCCTACAAATGTCGTTGTCTCTCTATGGCTTTAGTATAGCAAATCTACGACAATTGTCAAGGATTTTCTTCGACAAATGTAAAAGATTTTTCTTTTCCCGGGAAAACCGCATGAAATCGCCCTTTTTCAAAAGAAAAAGCCATCCGAACGGATGGCTTTTGGTCGTTTATTCTTCTTTTTCGGCTTTGGTTTTGCCGTAAAGCTTTTTCATATTCTCCGGCAGGACCTTTTCCAGACGGTACTTTTGCACCTTGACCTGACCGGCCTGACCCATCCGCTCCTGCATCTGCTTGTCGGCAGAAAGCTTACGGACCGCTTCGCAGAAGCCTTCGAGATCGTTATACTCGTACAGGATACCGTTGGTGCTGGAGTTGACCAGATCGATATGACCTTTCACTCCGCTGGCGATGACCGGCAGACCGCAGCTCATAGCCTCCATGATCTGGAAGGGCAGTCCCTCGATGCGGCTGGCGGAAACGCTGGCATCCGCCAGGTAATAAAGCGGTGCCAGATCACGGGTGTAACCGGGGAAGCGAGTCTCCTGACGGACCGAGTATCGGACGGCGAGGGATTTGATCCGCTCGAATTTTTCGCCGGTGCCCACCAGGATCAGACGGCAGGAAACGCCCTCTTTCTTCAGCTGCTGCATGGCTTTGAGCAGAAACTCCTGATTTTTGCGCTGGGAAAACTCCGCTACGCAGATCATAACAAAATCTTTGGGTCCGATGAAATACTGACGGCGCAGCTGCTCCATCCGTTTTTCCACTTCGGGCGTTCTTTCAAACCGCTTGACATCGATGCCCATACCGTTGATGACCACCAGCTCATCCTTGTAGAGCTTATGATCTTCGGCGATCTTTTTATCCTGCTTGTTCATGACCGCCACAACATTGGTCACCGAACGGGTCAGTTTTTCCGCCAGCAGCAGCGGGATCCGTTTTTTCCACGAGGTTTTTTCGTCGAACAAATAGCCGTGGACGGTGTTGATGACCCAAGGCTTTTTGCCGCTGAGCATCACGCCCAAGCGGACGAAAAAGGCTGCCAGAGAGGTATGTACACTGATCACGTCGTAGTCTTCGCGGCGGATGCGCAGCGCGGTTTTGCAGGCGCAGACAAAGTTTCTGACCGAGCCCATCTTCTTTTCAAAGGGCATCTCTACCGGGATGACCCCTTTGGGCAGTCCGTCAGCGGAACCGGCACCCATGGCGTGAACTTCGTATCCCTGCTCCATCAAAGCCTCGAGATACGGGATATGAAAGGTCGTTAGATGACCAAAAGTCGATGCTGCGTACAGAATTTTTTTACCCATTACTCCCTCACACTTTCTTTCCGATATTTCCGATTGACCGCTACGCCCATGCCGAGGATGAACCAGAACAGGGTCGTGGTCATGATGGTGGAATCGTTGAACAGTCCGGCGAACAGATAGCCAACGACACCCAAACAAAGGGCAATGCCAAAAGCGGCGCCCTCCCCTTTTTTCTGCTTGCCGTACAAGCGCAGACAATCCCACAGATACCACAGGCAGATGGTCAGAAAAGCCAGCAGCGCCACGCCGCCCTCGTTGATCCAGATCTGCATGAAAAAGTTGTGGGGCTTATCCACGATGATGCCCGCGTTGCCGTAGGCATATAATTTACCCAGAACATCGTTCTGAGGAAACTCCAGAATAAAGCAGTCCGACCCCGCGCCCAAAAGCAGATGATCGCCCAAAAGCGGGATGGTCCTGCCCCAGATATAGCCGCGCATCGAGCCGATCAGCTCTTTGCCCTTGAAAAATCCCGCCACCGGTACTTCTTCCAGCACCATCGGCTCGGATTTTCCCTTCTGCGCCAGATACAGCTGGGTATCGTCGTAGTAAAACTGCACCACCTGCGTTCCCTTGTAGGAAAGGCGCAGATAGGTGTAGGGGTTGTTGCGGTAAAAACCGTTCTGCTCAGAGAATTTCAGCTGTGCAAAGCGGCTGTCCTCGGTGACAAAATATTCCTCGCTGTTCATCGTATACACAACCGGATCGCCGTTCTGATCGGCAAAGGCAAAGCCGTCCTGTTCCCTTTTCAGCTTCAGAATGTTCCCCTTTTGCAGAACGATCTCGGCGCCCTCTTCGGTGGAATAGATGTCACGGATGGGCGCTTCGTCCAGATACTCCCGGTCAGAAGTGTCGGTCAAAACGGTTTTGATGTCGTCAAACAGCTGGGGAACCCGCTCGTAGACCGCATGATCGGTGGCAAAATCCGCCGCGACAGTCACAGCCAAAAACGCCGCAAACAGGCAAAGGACGATTTTCCATCGACGGATCAGCCCATGCCGGAACAGGATCGCCGCCATCAAAACCATCGCTGCCGTACCGATCAGTCCGGCACGGGAGGTGGAACACAAAAGCAGCATCAGTGCCAAAGCTGCCAGAACAGCTGCCGGGATCCGGATACGAAGGCGGCTCATCAGCGCGATCACGCCAAAGACCGGCAAAGTGGTGGCAGCAAAGCTGCCCATATAGTTGTAGTGATTGAGCAGACCGTACATCTTAGAGAACAGTCCGCCGGGGGTGCTGAGGGTACCGCCGATGGAATCGGGGATCACAAGCTCGCCGAACCACTGGGTATTGAAGATATCGTGTCCGATAAACTGGGAAATGCCGAACACCGCATTGGCCAAAACCGCCACCGAAAGGGCGCCCAGTCCCAGCTTGAGACAGGTTTCGTTTCGGCAGGAGAGCATCGTGTACAAAAACAGGATCAGGTAGCACAGCTTGGTGATCATGCCCTCGGCCCGGTCATACATGCCGTAGATGGCAAGGTCACCGTGCCGGCTCAGCAGCGAGGACAAAACGGTCATCACCGCCATCACCGCGGCGCCGCCGAGACAAACCAGACTCAGCTTGTCCAGACCCTGCGCAAACTGCCGGCAGAACAAGACCGCCAGCACCAGCATCACCGCCGATGCGCCCCACAGCAGATAGCTGCGCCAATGGGAAAACAGCTCGGTGCGGTTTCCGGTCTGATACAGATTGTACAGAGGACCCGAAATGATCTGCAGTGTACACCGGATCATAAAGGTCATCACCACGACCAAAAAGGGAACGATTCCAAACAGGTGGGGGCCTTTCTTTTCCCAGATGAAGTTACTTTTCACCTTTTTTCTCCTTCTCCTCACAGACCAGAGCCTCTTCGTTTCTCAGACCCTTGAACACCGTCATCAGCAGGATCTTGATATCCAAAAAGAGGTTCCAGTTTTCGATATAATGGACATCCCACTCGATCCGCTTGGGGATCGACGTGTCGCCCCGGTAGCCTTTTACCTGCGCCAGACCGGTGATCCCCGGTTTGACCAGATGCTTGACCATATATAGAGGAACGGTCTCCTGAAAATTCTGTACAAAATACGGCAGCTCCGGACGGGGTCCCACAAGACTCATGTCCCCTTTCAGCACATTAAAGAACTGGGGCAGCTCGTCGATGGAGTATTTCCGGATGAAGGAGCCGAATTTGGTCTTTCGCGGATCGTTATTGGTGCTCCAGGCGGTGTCCGACCGATCGTTCACCCGCATGGAACGGAATTTGTACATGGTGAAGTGCTTTTTATTGAGTCCCACCCGCACCTGCTTGAAGATGACCGGTCCGGGCGAAGTAACTTTTACGCCGATAGCTGCGAACAGCATGATGGGCGAAGTCAAAAGGATCAGCGCCAGCGATCCGCAAATATCCATGGTCCGCTTGAGAAAGGCGTTGAAGAGATTGTCCAGCGGCACCTTGCGGGGATTGATCATCGGGATGCGGCCCATCTGATCGATCTGCGGCTTGGTGGGGATATAGCGGTAGCAAAAGGGAATGATCGAGACCTTGGTGCCGGTTTTTTCGCAGTCCGCCATGACCCGCTGCAGATATTCCGCCTCGGAAAAGCTCAAAGCGCAGATGACCTCTTCCGGCTTTTTCTCGTTGAGGATATCATACAAGCGGTCGAATCCGCCCAGATAATCAATGGAAAGGCGGGGCTGCGACGAAATATAGCCGATCACATTGTGCATATATTCCGGATGGCGTTCCACCACGTCGAGATACTCCTTTGCGGAACGTCCCGAACCCAAAAGCAGAACGTTTTTTCTGCCGATTCCTTTTTTCTGTGCCCGGTCCACCATCCAGCGCAGGACCAGATGCTTTGCGATCAGCAAAAGCAGGCTGATAACAAAATACAGTCCGATGACCCAGCGGGACAGATGCAGATCTTTTAAAACAAAGGTCACAGCGGTCAATACGCCTGCCATGATCACATTTGCCTGCAAAAGCCGGACCATCTTATCGGTAAAGCGGCGGAAGCGGAATACCGCAAACAGATCGAACGCCTGAAACACCAGATAATACATCGGGATCAAAAGCATCAGCAGCAACAGATAAACCGGCAGCTGACGATGCTCCCCTGCCGCTTTGAAAATACCAAAGCGGATCACATAACTAACGGTCATGGCCAGGACCAGAAGAAGCATATCCACAATGCTGTTCACCCGTTCCAGAAGCGACCGGTTTTCTCGATTCATAGAAAAAGCCTCCTGCGTCTGCCATCGGGCAGATCATCGAAAAAGGATTTGCCCGCTATTCGGGCATTTTATCAAAAATACTCATATATATGGTATTATACGACATCTTTTGGGAAATAGCAATCATCCAAAAGGCGGAGCTGTTCTTTTCGGACAGAAAAAGACCCGAAGCGAAATCGCTTCGGGTCTTTCTTACTTTTTCGTGTTGTTTGCCATATATTTTGCACAGGTGCTGCAGCCGCCGGAACATCCGGAGCAGCCGGCGCAGCCGCCTTTTTTGCGGGT
>JAFQTW010000136.1 GCA_017408855.1 Oscillospiraceae bacterium
CGCCAAAGCATCAGTGCGTGTATCAGCAGATCCTGCCGCTTTTATAGCTTCTACCTTTTGCACAAAAACGCCCATTTCTCTTTCTCTGGAAATGGGCGTTTTTCCATACCGTCCGTTGTCGATGGACGGAGAGGTTCTCTCACGTCGGTATACAGCATAAGTTTTTGGCAATTTTGCTTCTTCAATTTGTTCGTTTTTGCCAAGAAGGGAGCCTCTTTTTCCGTTTTCTTTCCTTTTTGCGAAAGGCTTTTTTCCGGGCGTATACTGGGGTCAGAACAATTCACACAGGAGGGATTTCCTTGAAGATCGCAGGAAAACAGATCACCACCCGACAGCTGACTGTCATCGGTCTGATGGCCGCTTTGTGCCTTGTCAGCAACTATTTTTCCATCCCCATTCCCATCGGCATCGACAGCAGCCGCATCCATCTGGGCAATGTGTTCTGCATTTTCTCGGCCTTTCTGCTGGGTCCTGTGGGCGGCGGACTGGCAGCGGGCATCGGCGCGTTTTTCTATGATATCTTTACCGGCTACGGCGCCGAATGTATCATCACCTTTATCAATAAGTTTCTGATGGCCTTTGTTGCCGGATGGCTCCATCAGCTTTTGACCCGCAAGGAAAACCTGTCGCAGGCAAGCCTGATCGTCCGCCGGGTCATCGCCGCGGCAGCCGGCTGTGTGACCTATGTGGTGCTGTACATGACCAAAAGCTACATCACCCTGTATCTGCAGTCGAACATCGGCGAGGCTGTGGACCGCAGCGCCGCTATCTGGGCTACGGTACTGGGCAAAGGCTACACCTCTCTGGTCAACGGACTGATCGCTGTTGTGGTGGCCAATCTCATCTACTCGACCATCGCCGGCGCGCTGAAAAAACAGCATCTTTCTCTGTAACAGAACCATTTCGCTCCCGACAGAAAGTCTGTCGGGAGTTTTCTTGTTTGGATGGAAAATCCCGGTTGTCCCGGGGATGATCCGGTGGTATAATGATCATGAACGACATTTTTCGCAAAGAAGGTGATCTGATGAAGGATACCGGTGTTTCCGTCAATCGGGGAATGACCCTGGCGCCCGCCAAAGTGGTTCCGCCGTGGCCGGTTTTTTCGGACGAAAAACGAGAATTCCATACCCCCAAAGAGCGGCAGTTCGCATCGGTGCAGAACGCGGTCGCTTCGCTGAGCGCTTTTTACACCGAGTCGGCCAACACCTTCTATGCCATTGGCGACAATACCCGCGGCGACATCATGATGGTGCATAACGCCATGCTGCACGACGCTTCTTTGCAGGAAGAGATCCATCAGCAGATCCTGGAAAACTACGCGCTGGAATCGGCGGTACTGCGGGCGTTCCGCAAATATTCCGCCGCCCTTTCGGAGATCGACAACGAATATCTGGCGCAGCGGGCAGCTGACCTGGACGACGTGGCGGCCCGTTTGATCTGCACCATCCTGGGACGGGAATTCCCCGACATTCAGCTGGACGATCACCCCACGGTGGTCATCGCCGGCGACGTGCCCCCTTCGGTCATGGCAGGACTGCGCACCGCGCAGGTAGCCGGCATCGTACTGACCTCCGGCGGAAAGACCTGCCACAGCGCCATCATCGCGGCCGGTCTGGGCGTTCCGGTGGTTGCCGGATGCGAATCGGCGCAAAAACTCGTCAAGGACGGGGAGCCGGTTTTTCTCGATGCCAACAGCGGTGAGCTGCATTGGGAGCTGACCGACGAGCAGGTCAGCTCCTTTACGCTGATGGCGCAGCGCAATGACCGTCATCTGCAGGCGTTGACCGCCCTGGTGGGACAGGATACCGTCACCGCCGACGGAACGGCTGTTTCCCTTTACGCCAACGGGCAGGACACCTTTTCCTGCGAGGAGATCGAAAAATCCGGCAGCGACGGCATCGGTCTGTTCCGCACCGAGTTTCTGTTTTTGAACCGCAGAGTTCCCCCAAACGAGGAGGAACAGTTTTTCCTGTATAAATCGGTGATCCAGTCTATGAACGGCAAGGAAGTGACCTTCCGCACGCTGGACATGGGCGGCGACAAGATCATCCCCTGCTTCCCCACCGAGGAGGAAGCCAACCCCTTCTTAGGCTACCGTGCCATCCGGATGTATCTGGACCGCAAAGATGTTTTCACCCCCCAGATCCGGGCGATCTTACGGGCATCGGCCTTTGGAAAAGCCCGCATCATGTTCCCCATGATCTCCAACGCGGAGGAGTTTCTCTCGGCGAAGGGACACATCCTTTCCATCCAGAAAGAGCTGCGGGAGCAGGGCATCGCTTTTGACGAAAATATCCCCATCGGAACCATGATCGAGGTTCCTTCCGCCGCGGTCAACGCCGATATTCTGGCGGATCTGGCCGACTTTGTAAGCATCGGCACCAACGATCTGACCCAGTACACCCTGGCGGTAGACCGGATGAACATGGCGGTCTCCTACCTTTACAATCATTTCGACCCGGCGGTGCTGCGGCTCATCCGCTACACGCTGCGCTCGGCAGACCAGTTGGGCAAGCCCTGTTCGGTCTGCGGAGAGATGGCAGCGGACCCGCTGGCCATTCCCCTTTTGCTGGGCATGGGCCTTCGCAAATTAAGCGTTGGCGCGAACGCCCTTCTGCGCACCCGTAAGCTGATCAGCCTTTGCGACATTCCTTCCTGCGAAGCGCTGGCACGGGACATTTCCAAAGCGACGACCGCCAAAGAGGTGGTCAGCGCCATTCAGAAATGGATCCCCGAATCGTATACCGAGTGGATCATCTAAAAAAGGAGCAAGCGCATGGAAAAGTGGATCACACAGCTGAAAAACGACCAGATCGTGTACGACTATCTGAAACAGTCCGGCGCCCTTTCCGGCGAGGCGGTCCCTGCCCTTGAGCAGATTGCCGAACAGACCGGGCTGGATGCCGATACGGTCCTTGCCACGCTGGAACGGTACTGTCAGCAGCGGCTTTTGCAAAAGGACGAGCAGGGCTGGTACCGGCAGTATCCGCAGCCCCTTTACATCCATTACAAGAGCTTTCGCGCCTTTCGGCAGCTTCTGGAATCGGCCGACAGCAGTGTTTCTGTTGAGCTGATCACCGCTGTCCCCATGGAACCGGACAGCTACACCAGCGAGGTGCTGCATCTGAAAAAGGGCGAAAAGATCATCCACATCCTGCGGCTGTACACCCGCGGCAGCGTTCCCTTTGCCTACGAAGAATACGATGTGCTGTACGATCTTTTGAAGAACACCCCCAAGGCCGATCTGGACAAATACTCCATTTTGCAGGCCATCGAAAAGAATCTGCCGCTGGCGGAACGTCCCGCGCAGGACAGCATCGTGCAGAGTCAGTATTTCAACATGATGCCGGCGGACGAGGGAGACCGAAAATATCTGCAGATGGAGGACGGCGAAAGCGTCATCCGCATCATCGGACGGGGCTACTTCGGCGAAAAGCCGGTCTGCTCCTTCCAGATCCGGTTTAATCCCGCTCTGGTCTTTTTAAAGCATCAGGGACGTGTTCCGGAATAAACACAAAAAGCCTTTCCCCTTTGGGAAAGGCTTTTCTTTTTTCTTTTATACGATCCCCTTCATATAATGCAAAACGCTGTGGGACTGGACGATGATCTTGGCAAAGCGGCAGGTGTTTCGGTTTTCATCCTGCGCCATCAGCTTGACAAGCAGGGCGTTTTCCCCCTCTTTCATCTGCAGAAGCTCCGCTTCCTTTCCGTAAACGGTGATGGATTTGATGGTCTGTTCCCTTCGGGTCTGGGGGATACCCGCCTCGCGAAACAGCTGCTGAAACTGCTTTTGACCGCAGCTTTCTGCCGTAAGATCGGGCAGCAGACGGGTCGGAACGAAGCTTATGTCCAGCGCAATGGCCATGCTGCCCGCCATCCAGCGGCGGCCGCAAAGCCAGACCGGCTCGCTCGCGCCGATGCGGAAAACCTCGCCCATGGTCTTGCCCGCAGGCATCTGCTCAAGGAACAAGATCTCCTGATGCAGGCGTGGATCGCCAAAAAAGTCTTTGCTGAACAAAAGGCCGTCCTGCGACATTTTCACCTGAAAGAACAGGTTGGTCACATAGATGCCTTTTCCCTGAATGGTTTTGAGGATCCCGTCCTCTGCCAAAAGCGCCACCGCGCGGCGGACGGTCATGCGGTTCACACCGTAGTGTGCCGCCAGCTCTTTTTCCGATGGAAGCTTATCGCCGTATTTGTATACGCCGCTCCGGATCTTTTTCCGAAGCCGGTCGGCTACCTGTTGATACAACGGAATAAAGTCGCCCATGCCATCCTCCTTAAACAGAAAAGTCTGCCCGAAGGCAGACTCTTTTATTTTTTCGGGATCACATATTTGAACCGGTCGCCCAGCAGATACTGCTTGGTGCGGTGGATCGGCTCATCAGCGTGATCGTAAACGATCTCCCGGCACATCATCATGGGGGTCGAAAGCGGGATCCCCAGAAGCTCTGCCTCTACTTCAGTCGGTTCCGCGATCTGGATCGATTTATAAGAGCCGCTGCCGAAATGCACGCCGCATTCTTCCCGGAGAAATGCGTACAGCGAGGTATCGGACAGGTCGGTCTCCAGCAGTTTGGAAAAGCGCTCGGGAAGGAAGTTGTGCTCTACCATGACCGGTTCTCCGTCGGCAGAAAGCACACGCAGCAGATAGATCACCTTTTCGCCGGGCTGCAGATTCAATTCACGCACATCCCGCTCCGAAGCTTCCTGCAGGCGCATTTCGATGATGCGGCTGCTGGGGACTTTTCCGTTGGAGCGGCACATGACGGTAAAGTTGGGGCTGCGCGCGTCGATCCTGGGGGTACACACAAAGGTTCCCTTGCCCTGTTTTTTCTCCAGCAGCTCCTCGTCCACCAGCTCGGAAATGGCATTGCGGACGGTGATACGGCTGATCTGGTAGGTCTGACTCAGCTCCAGCTCCGAAGGGATCTTCTGGTTGGGTTTTAATTCTCCGCTGAGGATCGCCTCTTTGATACGATCTTTCAGCTGTTTATACAACGGTACGATACTGTTTTGATCCAGTTCAAACATGAAACCGCCTCCACGGGGGTTGTATTAAGATATTATATAGATTATGCCACAATTTCTCACACAATGCAAGGGTTCCCCCGCGGCAAAATTCTGCCTTCTGCCGTTACAGCAGCGAAACCAGCAGGAACAGATAGTGTGCGCCGATACCGGCACACAGTCCGCCGATGGTATGAGAGAAGATGGCCGCTTTGATGAAGATGCGGCGGTCCAGCGCATCCATCATGGAAACATGGGTGGAAAGATAGCCGCTCCAGCACATGCCGATGGCGGTGAACACGGCGATCTCGTTCATGCCGGCCGTTCCGTTCTGCAGCATCGAGGGGACCAGCGCCATTGCCGCGCCGGTGGAGCCCATGGAAGTGATGGGGAACGCGATGCAGCTGGGGTCGCTGAAGCCGAACAGGAACCGGGTGACCGGTGCGATAAAGGAGCCCAGCCAGGGCAAAAGTCCCACGCCCTCGTAAGCGGCGCCGGTGTAAACGGCGTTGCCCGCCGCATCGGTGCCGGGACCGAAGGTCAGCAGCATGACCACCGTACAGATGACCAGCACACCGGGGATGATATCCAGACCCAGCGCAACGCCGGATTTGCCGCCCTCCAGAAGGGCATTGAAGATCCGCTCTACCCCTTTTCCGTAGACCATACGGGGTTCCTCAGCGGTTTTCGCCAATGCCGAGCGGTCCTTTTTCCGTTCCTCCCGATCCACATGATAGTAGCGGCCGGTCTGACCGAGCATCAGGCGAACACTGATGATGCTGCCGATGACGGCGCCGAAGAATCCGCAGAAGGTGGCGGAAACGATGCCATCGCCGCCCTGTCCGATCATATAGGTGATCAGGATCAGTCCCATACCGAAGGAGGTACCCAGATTGCACAGAGCGGGGATCTGATAAGGTTTAAAGTATGCCATAAACTTTTCGTTTTTGGTCAGCGTCAAAATCGCGGGATTATCCGAGACGAAGGTGGTGAGGATCCCCAGCGAAGCGGCGCCGGGCAGCCCGTACAGCCAGCGCATCAGCGGCGAGATCAGCTTGTTGAGAAGGGCGATCACACCGAACTCCGCCAGCAAGGAGGAAAGGGCGCCGGTGACCACCGAAACAGCCATGATGAAAAAGACCGTATCCAAAAGCAGGTCGTGGGCGGTATTCATGATGGTGTCGAACATCTGGCTGACACCCATCACCGAACCGAGATAGACAAACAACGCAATTACCGCGAAAATGCAGACAAAGGTTTCAGCCGAAACCGCTTTTTTCTCTCTCATACTTTCACCTCGTCAAGTTTTGACATTCTAACAACAGAGTATCACAGCCACGGACATTTTTCAATAGAGATTCCAGTTTTTGTCCTTGTCCAAAAGACAATCGAAGGATGGGACATACCGTTCGCAGACTTCTGCCATCTGCTTTTGCTGATTTTCGGTCCCGCTGTGATGCACGTCGATGACCCGAAAGCCCGCCGAAGCCGCCGTTTTCGCTGCGTGGGGAGCGTCTTCCACCACCCAAATCTGATCCGGGGAAAGATTCAAACGCTCGGCACAGGCGAAAAAGATGGTCGGATCGGTTTTGGCAGAGCCGACATCATCCGCATCCATGATAAAATCGAAATAGGAAAGAAGCCCCAGCCGGTCCAGCGCTGCGGCGATCTGGCTTTTGACCGATGCGGTGGCAACACAGAGGGAAAATCCCGCCCGCTTTGCAGCCTGCAGCATCTCCGGGACATAGGGCATGGCCTGCACTTCCCGCTCGTAGTAGCCGGCGCACATGCCGTTGAGCTCCTCCACGATCTGCTCGGGGGTCAGCCGCTCCTGCTTTGCCAGAAGATCGGCAAAAAA
>JAFQTW010000137.1 GCA_017408855.1 Oscillospiraceae bacterium
ATGATCGCCGCCAAATGCATCTACGATGATTTTCATAGGATACCTGCCTTTCTGTAACGGGGTTTATAACACTTCTTTGGATATACGTTTCAGCAGATCGTCACCGGTCTTTTCGGTAAAATCCGCAAGACAGTTTTCAAAGCTTTCCAGCGCCCGGTCTGCCACTGCCTGGTAACGGGCGGCTTTGTCTTTGATGCGGGTGGGGTTGGGCGGCAGCAGTCCCATATTGCTGCCCATGGGCTGAAAATCGGTGACGGTAGGATCGCTGATGTATCCTGCCAGCGCACCCATCATGGTGTCCCGGGGCAGGATCAGCGGATCTTTCCCCTGCAGCTGCATTGCCATGTTGATGCCCGCTAAAATGCCCGATGCTGCCGACTCGATGTATCCTTCCACACCGGTCATCTGACCTGCAAAATAGATCCGTCGGTCCGAACGCAGATTATACGCGGCATCCAGCAGCTTGGGGGAATTGAGAAAGGTGTTGCGGTGCATCACGCCATAGCGGACAAATTCCGCGTTTTCCAGTCCGGGGATCATGGAAAAGACCCGTTTTTGCTCGGGAAAACGAAGATTTGTCTGGAATCCGACCAGATTATACATGGTTTTTTCGGCGTTTTCCGCCCGCAGCTGTACCACTGCCCAGGGGCGATGCCCGGTACGGGGATCCCGCAGACCTACCGGTTTCAACGGTCCGAAACGGATGGAATCGCTTCCCCGCTTGGCAAGGACCTCCACCGGCATACAGCCTTCGTAAACCTTCAGCTGGTGCTTTTCGAAATCCTTCAGCTCCACCGACTCAGCAGAGACCAAAGCGGCATGAAACGCCTCGTATTCTTCTTTGTTCATGGGACAGTTGATATAGTCATCCTCACCGTTGCCGTAACGGGCGGCAAAGAAGGCTTTGGTCATATCCACACTGTCAAAGCTGACGATGGGCGATGCCGCATCGTAAAAGCTCAGATAGCTTTCACCCAGCTTTTCGCCGATGGCGGCGGAAAAAGCATCGCTGGTCAAAGGTCCGGTAGCGATGATCACCGGTCCGTCGGGGATGGCGGTCACCTCTTCGCTGACCACCTCAATGAGCGGGTGTTCGCAAATCAGCTGGGTCATACGGTCGGAAAAGAGATAGCGGTCCACCGCCAAAGCACCGCCGGCGGGAACAGCGGTCTCTCTGGCCGCTCTTACAACAATGGAACCAAGCCGGTACATCTCCTCCTTTAAAAGACCGGCCGCGGAAGCTACACGGCTGGCTTTTAAAGAGTTGGAACATACCAGCTCAGCAAAGCCTTTATAGTGGTGAGCCGGCGAATATTTCACCGGCTTCATTTCAAACAGTCTGACCGAGATGCCTCGGTTTGCCAGCTGCCACGCAGCCTCGCATCCCGCAAGACCGGCGCCGATCACCGAAACTTTCATCAGTCTTTCAATCCCCTCTCGTAGCCGCAGCCTTCTTTGGCGCAGTAGATGCGTCCGGCCCGGCCGCCTTTTTTAAAGAGGGTCGCCCCACATTTGGGGCACTGATCTTTCAGCGGAAGATCCCAGGTCATAAAGCCGCATTTGGGATTATGCTCGCAGCCGTAGTAGACCTTGCCCTTTTTGGATTTCTTCGCCAGCATCTTGCCGCCGCACAAGGGGCAGACACCGCCGGTATCCTGTACGATCTTCTTGGTGTTTTTGCATTCAGGGAAGCCGGGACAGGCCAAAAACTTTCCAAACCGTCCGGTTTTGATGACCATTTTCCGTCCGCATTTTTCGCAGATCTCATCGGTCTCCT
This sequence comes from Oscillospiraceae bacterium, assembly GCA_017408855.1. GTDB lineage: Bacteria > Bacillota > Clostridia > Oscillospirales > Ruminococcaceae > UBA3818. Next base: position 1,778 of record JAFQTW010000137.1, read on the forward strand.
CATCCGGGACTTTGACACGGGTGCCTTCCATATTCTTTTCAGCTTTGGTCAGAGTATCGGCAAAATCAGTATAAAACTCGGAAAGGACCTCGTTCCAATCGGCAGAACCGGCCTCGACACCGTCCAGATCCTGCTCCATCTGCGCGGTAAAAGCAACGTCAACGATGGACTGGAACTGATCTTTCATCAGCTGGGTAACCACTTCGCCCAATGCAGTGGGCTTGATGGCCTTACCTTCCCGTTCCACATACCCGCGGGACAGGATGGTCGTGATGGTCGGCGCATAGGTGCTGGGACGGCCGATGCCGTTTTCCTCCAGCGTCTTGATCAGCGAAGCCTCGGTAAAACGGGCGGGCGGCTGCGTAAAGTGCTGCGAGCCTTCGATGCTCTTTACTTTCAGCACATCTCCCTTTTCCAGAACCGGAAGCGCTCCAAAAGAGCCTTCTTCCCCATTCGTTTCTTCTTTGGTCTCCTCATAAAGCACTGTATAGCCATCAAACTTTACAGTATAGCCGGAGGATTTAAACAGATATTCACCGGCACGGATGTCCACCGAAACGGTATCCAGCAGAGCCGTTGCCATCTGACTGGCGATAAACCGCTCCCAGATGAGCTTGTAAAGCTTATACTGGTCGGCACTGACGCTGCTCTTCACCTTGTCCGGAGTCAGCTCCGGCACGGTGGGACGGATGGCCTCGTGAGCATCCTGCGCGTTATTTTTGGATTTGTACACCCTTCTTTTGGAGGGCAGATAGTTTTTCCCGTAGCGGCTGAGGATGAAATCCGCAGCCTGCTGGGCCGCTTCGTCGGAAACTCTGAGCGAGTCGGTTCTCATATAGGTGATGAGACCCATTGCGCCGAGACCTTCGACCTCAACGCCCTCGTAAAGTTCCTGCGCCGCTTTCATGGTACGGCGTGCCTGGAATCCCAAACGGCGGGAAGCTTCCTGCTGCAGGGTACTGGTGGTAAAGGGCGGCGCGGGAGATTTTTTCCGCACGCTTTTCTTCACGTTTTCCACCGTATATTCGGCGCCTTCCAGCTCTTTTAAGATGCTGTCGGCGGTCTGCTGATCCTTGATGGACAGCTTCTTCTCTTTTCCGTAGAGTTTGGCATCAAAGGCTTTTCGGCTGGATTTCGCCAGAAGCTTGGCATCGATGGACCAATATTCTTCGGGTTTGAATTTCCGGATCTCCTCTTCCCGATCCACGATAATACGAACCGCTACCGACTGCACACGTCCGGCAGACAGACCGCGGCGGACCTTTTTCCAGAGGAACGGGCTGAGCTTGTAGCCGACCAGACGGTCGAGAAAACGTCTGGTCTGCTGGGCGTTGACCAGATCCATATCCACCTGACGGGGATTTTCCATTCCGGTGCGGACACCGGATTTGGTGATCTCGTTAAACGTCACGCGGTTTTCTTCGCTCAGGTCCAGATCCAGCAGATGCGCCAGATGCCAGCTGATGGCCTCGCCCTCGCGGTCGGGGTCGGTCGCCAGAAAGATCTTTTCGCTTTTTTTGCCCTTTTTCTTTAAGGTAGCGATCAGCTCTTCTTTGCCTTTGATCTCAACGTAATCGGGTTTGAAATGATTCTCCACGTCAAGACCAAGCTTTGACTTGGGCAGATCGCGGATATGTCCCATGGACGCGATGACATCGTAGCCGTCGCCTAAATATTTTTGGATCGTCTTTGCCTTTGCGGGAGACTC
>JAFQTW010000138.1 GCA_017408855.1 Oscillospiraceae bacterium
CGCTCATTTTAATGTCCTCCTAATGTGTTTTCTGTTTTAAGCTGGCAGGCTCATTAACAGTTTAGCACATTAGGAGTTTTTTCTTTTCATCGCTTAAGCTCTTTTGAACCACGCGACTATCGCGTGGTTTTCTTTATACAATAAAAAAGAGCATCCTTTCGGATGCTCTTTTTGTTTTGGTTAGATGGTGTAGATCTTTTTGTAGATTTGATATTTCTGCTCGAAATCCTCGCTGCCGTGACGGACAGAAGCCAGATATTTATGCATATCCAGCGCACCGTACTGGGAGATCTCGATGATACATCCGCCGATGTTGGAGCAGTGGTCGGAAACACGCTCGTAGTTGATCAGCAGATCGTTGAGCACAAAGCCCAGCTCGATGGTACATTCGCCCTTCTGCAAGCGCAGAATGTGGTGACGTTTGATCCGCTCGATCAGCTCATCGATGACCTGCTCAAGAGGCTCGATCTCAGCGGCTTTTACCAGATCGTTGTTGGTCGAAGCCTGGCGGGTGATCTCCAGGATCTGACCGATGGCGCTATGCAGAACAGAAAGTTCTTTCTTCGCGTCGCCGGAGAATTCGACCTTTTTGTCACGCAACTCTTCGGCAGACTCTACGATATTGACCGAGTGGTCGGAAATACGCTCGTAGTCACCAATGATGTGCAGCAGCTTGGTGATCTGGCGGGAATCCTGCTCATTCATGCTGTGGCTGGAAACCTGGACCATATAAGAGCCCAGCGCATCCTCCAGCATATCGACCTTGTTCTCTTTCTCACGGATCTCCTCTGCCAGTTTGGAATCGTACTGTTCAAACAGATCCAGAGACATCTGCAGACCGTCGGTAGCCAGATCGGCCATCTGGGAAACCACTGCGGTAGCACGGTCAACCGCAACGGCAGGGGTATCGATGAAACGCTCATCCAGCAGGCTGGAGGGCTCGTTTTCGTCTTTTTTATCTTTGATGGTGATCTCAGCCAGCTTGACCAGCTGCTTGTAGAACGGTCCCATCAGCACGACGCACAGAATTTTGAAGATGGTGTGGATACCGGCCACGCCCCACATGTTGATGGCAGCATCCACAAAGGCAAAGTCAAAGATCGCATCGGCGATGGAGAAGGCAGCCAGCCAGACAACAACGCCGATAATGTTAAAGTACAGATGCACGATCGCCGCACGTTTACCGTTGCGGTTCGCGCTGATGGAAGACAGCATCGCGGTCACGCAGGTACCGATGTTCTGACCCATAACGATCGGGATCGCCGCACCGTAGGTGATGGCGCCGGTGGTGGTCAGAGACTGCAGGATACCGACCGATGCGGAAGAAGACTGAACAATGGCGGTCAGGACCAGACCGGCCAGAACGCCCAGAACGGGATTCTCGAACATGATCAGGATGTTGCGGAAGCTTTCGGACTCAGCCAATGCGCCAACGGAATCGGACATCATATCCATACCGACCATCAGGACCGAGAAGCCCAGCATGATCGAGCCTACATCTTTCTGACGGTTGCGCTTGGCGAACATGATCAGACAGATACCAACCAGTGCCAGAATGGGCATCCAGGAGGAAGGCTTGAACCAGCGAATAATATCCAAAGCACTTTCGGCACCGGCACCCAGGCTGGACATACCGGTCAGCCAGGAGGTGACCGCGGTACCCACGTTGGCACCCATGATCACGCCTGCTGCCTGCATCAGAGTCATGGTACCGGAGTTTACAAAACCAACGACCATAACCGTGGTGGCAGAAGACGACTGGATCACAGCCGTAACGCCCAGACCCAGCAAAAAGCCGGTCACGGGATTGGAAGTCATCTTACCAAGAATGGTTTTCAGGCTGTTGCCGGCGCTTCTTTTCAGCGCGTCACCCATGACTTCCATGCCGTACAGGAAAAGAGCCAGACCGCAGCCCAATGAAAGTACGTCGAAAATACTCATAATCGCGAATCCTTTCCCGAAAGCACCCGGATGAAAAGGGCACTTTCCTTTTACATAAATTCATGTTTTCTTTTACGCATATTACACACATATTTTACATATGTAAGTTTATTGTACATGAGTGCCACGTTTGAGTCAACGGGAAATCATCCAATTCCCCAAACTTTGGTCAAATTAGCAAAGAAAAAGCCTGCGGTTTTGTACCGCAGGCTTTTGTGTTTTTGGGGAGATTATTTTGCGAAGAACAGCTCGGAAAGCTTCATCGGCTCGATGTATTCGCCGTCTTTGTAAACACGCATATTGCCGGAAGCGACCTCGTCGATCAGCATAACACTGCCGTCTTTGTCGTAGCCGTACTCAAATTTGATATCGTACAGGACCATGCCTTTTTCTTTCAGATCGTCCGCAATGATCTGGGTGATCTTCTGGGTCATGTCTTTGATATCCTCGTACTGTTTGTCGGTCATAACACCCAGTGCTACCAGACCGTCTTTGGTGACCAGCGGATCGCCCAGTGCGTCGTTTTTAAAGGTGGTCTCTACGTATGCGGGCAGATCAGCACCCTCTTCGATGTACTGGCCGTAGCGGCGGATAAAGCTGCCTACGGCTTTATGACGGCAGATAACCTCGAGGCCCTGACCAAAGGGTTTTGCAGGAAGAACTTCCATGGTGGTGTCGTTCAGGTCGGCAGATACATAGTGGGTTTTGATGCCGGCAGCATTGATCTTTTCAAAGTAGTAGATGCTCATTCTCAGGTTTACGTCGCCAACA
>JAFQTW010000139.1 GCA_017408855.1 Oscillospiraceae bacterium
ATGCGGCCGTAGTTTGCGGCGTCATCCAGAACGGCGGTCACCACCGTAACGGCGTTTGCCTCGGCCTTGTGCTGTGCATAAGCTGCGGACACGGTCTCGGCGTCCATAAAGGGGGCGTCGCCGCACAACACGACACAGTCGCCGCCGCGGTTTTCCTCCAGAAAGTGTTTGGCCATTTTCACCGCGTGACCGGTGCCCAGACGCTCGGTCTGCTCCACCCAGTCAAACTGCGGGACTGCCGCCAGCACTTCTTCTTTGCCGGCGCCCAAAACGGCACAGACTTTTTGAATGCCGCATTCGGTGAGAGAATCAGCGATCCAGCCGATCATGGGGCGAAAGAGGACTTCGCACAAAACTTTTGGCTTTTTCGATTTCATGCGCTTGCCGTCACCTGCGGCCAAAACCACCGCACAAACCTGATCCAAACCGTTCACCTGCCAGAAAATGATATTTATTAAGAAATACGCGCAGCACTTCGATTCTATTATTGCAATTTTTGAACGGATTTTCAAGTGAAACAGGTCAACTTTTTGTCGTTTCGTATCAAATTCGTGGAAATGCAAAAAAATCTCTAAAATATATAGAAAATCATAGAATTCTTTGCTATAATAATTCTGTGCCTATTGCTCATTGCGACAATGGGCTCTAGGGTCGTGCGGACTTATGGGAACATACCGCATGATAGACGTAAATTTTATAGGAGGTTGATTCCCTTGAGCAAGAAGTTTGTTTACCTGTTCAAAGAAGGAAATGGCTCTATGAGAGAGCTGCTCGGCGGTAAAGGTGCAAACCTGGCTGAGATGACCAACCTGGGTCTGCCGGTACCCCAGGGCTTCACCATTACCACTGAAGCTTGTACCCAGTACTACGAGGACGGTCGCAAGATCAATGACGAAATCCAGGCTGAGATCATGGAATACGTCGCAAAAATGGAAGAGATCACCGGCAAAAGATTCGGTGACAAAGAGAACCCCCTGCTGGTTTCCGTACGCTCCGGCGCACGTGCTTCCATGCCCGGTATGATGGATACCATCCTGAACCTGGGTCTGAACGAAGAAGTTGTAGAAGTTATGGCCAAAAAATCCGGCAACGCCAGATGGGCTTATGACTGCTACCGTCGTTTCATCCAGATGTACTCCGACGTTGTTATGGAAGTCGGCAAAAAATACTTTGAGCAGCTCATCGACAAGATGAAAGAGGAAAAAGGCGTTACTCAGGACGTTGACCTGACTGCTGAAGACCTGAAGGAACTGGCAAATCAGTTCAAGGCTGAATACAAGGCAAAGATCGGCGCAGAATTCCCCACCGATCCCAAAGAGCAGCTGATGGGCGCTGTTCAGGCTGTATTCCGTTCCTGGGACAACCCCAGAGCAAACGTATACCGCCGCGACAACGATATCCCTTACTCCTGGGGTACCGCTGTTAACGTACAGATGATGGCTTTCGGTAACCTGGGCGAGACTTCCGGTACCGGCGTAGCCTTTACCCGTAACCCCGCTACCGGCGAGAAGAAACTGTTCGGTGAGTTCCTGATGAACGCACAGGGCGAAGACGTAGTTGCCGGTGTTCGTACTCCCCAGCCGATCGCTCAGCTGGCCGAGGTTATGCCCGAGTGCTACAACCAGTTCGTTGAGATCTGCAACATTCTGGAGAACCACTACCACGACATGCAGGATATGGAGTTCACCATCGAGGATCGTAAACTCTACATGCTGCAGACCAGAAACGGTAAACGTACCGCTTCTGCTGCTCTGAAAATCGCTTGTGACCTGGTTGACGAGGGCATGATCGATGAGAAACAGGCTGTTCTGATGATCGACCCCAGAACTCTGGACGCTCTGCTGCATCCCCAGTTCGACGCGGTTGCTCTGAAGAAAGCTGCTGTAATCGGCAAAGCTCTGGCTGCATCTCCCGGCGCTGCCTGCGGTAAGATCGTATTCACCGCAGAGGACGCAAAAGAGTGGGCTGAGAAAGGCGAGAAAGTTGTTCTGGTTCGTCTGGAGACCTCTCCTGAGGACATCGAAGGCATGAAAGCTGCTCAGGGCATCCTGACCGTTCGCGGCGGTATGACCTCTCACGCAGCAGTAGTAGCTCGCGGCATGGGTACCTGCTGTGTATCCGGTTGCTCCGAGATCAAAATGGACGAAGAGAACAAAAAATTCGAGCTGGCCGGCAAAACCTACGTTGAGGGCGACTACATCTCCCTGGACGGCTCTACCGGTAACATCTACGACGGTATCATTCCTACCGTTGAGGCTTCCATCGGCGGCGAGTTCGGCCGTGTAATGGAGTGGGCTGATAAATTCCGCAAACTGCAGGTTCGCACCAACGCTGACAACCCCACCGATGCTGCTCGGGCAAAAACTCTGGGCGCTCAGGGTATCGGCCTGTGCCGTACCGAGCACATGTTCTTCGAAGAGGACAGAATCCCCGCGATCCGCGAGATGATCTGCTCTGACACCGTTGAGCAGCGTGAGAAAGCTCTGGCAAAACTGGAGCCCATGCAGCAGGGTGACTTCGAGGCTATGTACGAGGCAATGGAAGGTGCTCCTATCACCGTTCGTTTCCTGGATCCCCCTCTGCACGAATTCGTTCCCACCGAGGAGAAAGACATCGAGCTGCTGGCTGAGGCACAGGGCAAATCTGTTGCTGAGATCAAAGCGATCATCTCTTCTCTGCACGAGTTCAACCCCATGATGGGTCACCGTGGCTGCCGTCTGTCCGTAACCTATCCCGAGATCGCTGTTATGCAGACCAAAGCAGTTATCAAAGCTGCTCTGAACGTAAAAGCGAAACATCCGGATTGGGATATCGTTCCTGAGATCATGATCCCTCTGGTAGGCGAGATCAAAGAGCTCAAATACGTGAAAGACGTTGTAACCGCTACCGCTGACGCTGTAATCGCTGAGGCTGGTTCCGACCTGCACTACAAAGTAGGTACCATGATCGAGATCCCCAGAGCTGCTCTGACCGCTGACGAGATCGCGAAAGAGGCTGAGTTCTTCTCCTTTGGTACCAACGACCTGACCCAGATGACCTTCGGCTTCAGCCGTGACGACGCTGGTAAATTCCTGGGCGCATACTACGACAAGAAGATCTACGAGAACGATCCCTTTGCAAAACTGGATCAGACCGGCGTAGGCAAACTGGTCGAGATGGCTGCGAAACTGGGTAAATCCACCCGTCCTGACATCAAACTGGGTATCTGCGGTGAGCACGGCGGCGATCCTTCCTCCGTTGAGTTCTGCCACAGAGCTGGCCTGACTTATGTTTCTTGTTCTCCCTTCCGCGTGCCGATCGCAAGACTGGCTGCTGCACAGGCTGCACTGAAAGACTAATCTTTCGGAAACAAAAGTCATTTCCAAATAAGAAACAGGGCATCGCTTGAGCGATGCCCTTTCTTTTTGCCTGTTTTATGGTAAAATAAAGAAAAAGGAGGCGTTTTGATGAAAAAGCTTTGCAAAGAAACCGACATTTTAACGATGCGCGAGCAGGCGGCAGTCATGGACGACATCTTAAAAGACCGTCTGCAGAACCTGATGCCGCGGCTTTTGCGGGAAACAGGCTTTGATATGTGGCTGATCCTTTGCCGCGAGTACAACGAGGACCCGGTCTTTTCCACCCTGACCCCCTTTCTGATGCAAAACGCTTCCCGCCTGTGCTGTTTGATCTTCTCGCTCAGTAAGGACGGCAAATACGAAGCGCTCAACCTGTCGAGACCCAACGGCGCCCTGTCGCCCTACTATACCCATTGCTACGATCCCAAGATCCAGACCCAGTACGAAGCCATCGTGAAAGCGGTGAAAGACCGCGGCGCCGAAAAGATCGCGGTGAACGTTTCGCCCCACTGCGCCATGGGCGACGGACTGAGCCATCAGCTGTGGTGCGACCTGCAAAAAGAATTGGGCGACCGCCTTGTCTGCGACGACCGGATGGCGGTGCGCTGGCTGGAGACCCGCACCGAAAAAGAGCTGCAGCTTTATCGGGACATCTACAAGATCGCCATGGACATCCAAAAAGAAGCCTACTCCGCCGAAGTGATCACCCCCGGCGTGACCACCACCACCGACGTGGAATGGTACATCATGCAGCGGATCAACGATATGGGTCTTTCCTTCTGGTTCTCGCCGGACGTGGACCTGCAGAGAAAAGGCAGCGACGGCGCCCGGATGAGCGGGGTCGTTATCGAAAAGGGCGACCTTCTCCACACCGATATGGGGCTTACCTATCTGGGACTCAACACCGATTCCCAGCGGCTGGCCTACGTCCCCCGCGACGGCGAGACCGAAGTTCCCGCAGGCATTCTTGCGGGCATGAAAAAAGCCAACCGCTTCCAGGATATCGTGCGGGAAAACTATGTCGAAGGGCGTACCGGAAACGAGATCTTTGCCGCGGCGGTCAAGCAGGGCAAAGAAGAGGGCATCCGCCCCATGCTGTACACCCATCCCATCGGCTTTTACGGGCACGGCGCCGGACCGACCATCGGTCTGTACGACAATCAGGGCTTTGTGCCCGGCAACGGCGAGCGTCCGCTGCACGACAGCACCTGCTACGCGCTGGAGCTCAACGTTCTCGAGCCGGTGCCGGAATGGGGCGGTCAGGACGTGTGGTTCTATGTGGAAGAGACCATCGCCTTTTCCGGCGGCGAGACCTTCTTCCTCGACCCCGACCGGGACAAGATCCAGCTGGTCAGATAAACCGAAAAAAAGACGGGTTTTGCCAAAACCCGTCTTTTCTGCTTTTTTCATAAGTACCGGCAGGTACCTTTTGTGCCTTTTTCCGAATCGGAAAAAACAGGGGATTTTCCGTTGCGGAGGGGACTTTTTCCTGCTATGATGAGGGTACCGAACATCCGGTGAAAGGAGTTTTGTAAATGATCCGTTCTGTTTCCATCGGTTTTAACACCATGGACGTTTATGATTTCGTCAAGACCATGTATCCCGGCGGCAACCAGCTGAACACCGCCATCTATGCCAAATGGGCAGGCGCGGACGCGGCCTATCTGGGCTACTTTGCCAGCGACTACCGCGGACAGCATCTGAAGGGCGTGCTGGAGAAAAACGGGGTCGATCTGACCCGCTGCAAGACCCTCGAGGGCCAGTGCAGCTATGCCATGACCACGCTGGTGGACGGCAACCGCACCTTCCACGGTACCCGCAAGGGCGTTAACGCCATGACCGAGATCGTGCTGGACGATGAGGACCTTGCCTACATCAAAAACTTTGATCTTGCCATCTCCGACTGCTATTCCAATCTGGACGTGGCCGAGATCAAAAAGATCAAAGCCCTGAATATCCCCTTTGCCTACGATTTTTCCGAAGAGTTCACCGAGGACCTTTTGAAAGAGTTCTGCCCCTATGTTGACTTTTGCTTCCTCTCCTGCTCGCAGCAGGGCGGCGAAGAAGAGATCAAGGCGCTTTTGCGCCGCATCCACAGCTGGGGACCCAAGATCGTAGTAGGTACCCGCGGTGCCGACGGTCAGATCCTCTTTGACGGCGAGGACTTTTACTACGGCAAAGCGACCCCCACCGAGGTAGTGGACACCATGGGTGCCGGAGACAGCTTCACCTGCTCCTTCTGCGTCAGTTATGTCGGTTCCGAAAAGACCGGCAAAGAGCGGATCGAGGAGTCTTTGCAGTTCGCATCCCGTTTCGCCGCCAGAGTCTGCGGCGTTCACGGTGCGGTGGGCGACGGTCTGACCTACGAGGGCGAGCTGGAGGATCTGTACAGCCCCGACGACGGCTACGTTTACAAGCCCTACCTGAAACCCCTCGGCTAGTGGCGAGCCGCCACGGGCAATGCGGAGCATCTCCGCTCCAACCATCCGGCGCAATGCTCGTACCGCTCCTGCTGTGGAAAACTTGACACTGACGGTGGCGAGCCGCCACGGGCATTACGGAGCATCTCCGCTGCCGGATTTACGTGCGGTGCCCGATATCGAAACTGCCATGAGAATCTTGACACTGACGGTGGGGAGCCCCCACGGGCATTACGGAGCATCTCCGCTGCCGGATTTACCTGCGAAATCGAAAAAAAAGACCTTCCCAGCGGGAAGGTCTTTTTCTTGTATAAAGAAAACCACGCGATAGTCGCGTGGTTCAAAAGAGCTTAAGCGATGAAAAGAAAAAACTCCTAATGTGCTAAACTGTTAATGAGCCTGCCAGCTTAAAACAGAAAACACATTAGGAGGACATTAAAATGAGCG